>NZ_BAAAUD010000013.1:0-344711 GCF_039533765.1 Streptomyces enissocaesilis
CGCGCAGGCACCGGCGCCGGCTCCCGCCGAGGCCGCTGTCGAGGCTCCGGCCCCGGCCCAGCCCGCGCCCGCCGCCGCTCCGGCTCCGGCTCCGGCCGCCGCCCCGGCCGCTCCCGCCCCCGCCGCCCCTGCCTCGGGCGACGCGGACGGCGCGTACGTGACCCCGCTGGTCCGCAAGCTCGCCGCCGAGAACGGCGTCGACCTGGGCTCGGTCAAGGGCACCGGCGTCGGTGGCCGTATCCGCAAGCAGGACGTCGTGGCCGCGGCGGAGGCCGCCAAGGCCGCCGCCGCCCCGGCTCCGGCCGCTGCCGCCGCTCCGGCGGCCGCTTCCAAGGCTCCGTCCCTGGAGGCGTCCCCGCTGCGCGGCCAGACGGTCAAGATGACCCGCATGCGCAAGGTCATCGGCGACAACATGATGAAGGCGCTGCACTCGCAGGCCCAGCTGACCTCGGTCGTCGAGGTCGACATCACGAAGCTGATGAAGCTGCGCAACAAGGCGAAGGACGCGTTCGCCGCCCGCGAGGGCGTCAAGCTGTCCCCGATGCCGTTCTTCGTCAAGGCCGCGGCCCAGGCGCTGAAGGCCTACCCGGTCGTCAACGCCCGGATCAACGAGGACGAGGGCACGATCACCTACTTCGACACCGAGAACATCGGTATCGCGGTGGACGCCGAGAAGGGTCTGATGACCCCGGTCATCAAGGGAGCGGGCGACCTCAACCTCGCCGGCATCTCCAAGAAGACCGCCGAGCTGGCCGGCAAGGCCCGCTCCGGCAAGATCAGCCCGGACGAGATGTCCGGCGCGACCTTCACGATCAGCAACACCGGTTCGCGCGGTGCGCTGTTCGACACGGTCATCGTGCCGCCGAACCAGGTCGCCATCCTGGGCATCGGCGCCACCGTCAAGCGCCCGGTGGTCATCGACCACCCGGACCTCGGCGAGACCATCGCGATCCGCGACATGACCTACCTGGCCCTCTCCTACGACCACCGTCTGGTGGACGGCGCCGACGCGGCCCGTTACCTGACGGCCGTCAAGGCGATCCTGGAGGCCGGCGAGTTCGAGGTCGAGCTCGGCCTGTAACACTCGTCTCACCAGCACCCGCGCCCCCGTCCGGAGTCATCCGGGCGGGGGCGCCGCCGTATGGTCTAGAGACCGAACACGGCTTGAAGGAGCGCTTCATGACCCCGCCCGTCGTCCACTCGCTGCGCGAGCAGATCCGCGAGCACATCGTGGAGGGGATCGTCAGCGGACGCTGGAAGCCGGGCGAGCGCATCGTGGAGCGCCGGATCGCCACCGAGCTGGAGGTCAGCCAGACGCCGGTACGGGAGGCGCTGCGCGAGCTGGAGTCCCTGCGCCTCATCGAGTCGGCGCCCAACAAGGGCGTACGCGTACGGAACCTGACGGCGGCCGACCTGGAGGAGAGCTACCCCGTACGGGCCGGTCTGGAGCAGATCGCGGCCGAGCTGGCGGCGTCCGCCCTGGCGGAGGACTGCTCGGCGCTGGAGCCGCACGTGGCGGCCCTGTACGAGGCGGACCGCACGGCGGACGGGACGGCGCAGGTGCGTCACACCGTCGCCTTCCACCGGGAGCTGGTGCGCGCGGCGCACAACAGCGTCCTGCTGCACACCTGGGAGGGCCTGGGCATCGAGGTCTTCACCGCGCTGTCCATCCGCTGGCTGGGGACGGTCCAGAAGTCGTACGCGGAAGAGCACGAGGCCCTGGTGCAGGCCTTCCGCCGCCGCGACCCGGCCATCGGCACCCTGGTCAAGGCCCACGTCCTGGGCTGCGCCCCGCGCGCGTAACGCGTACTGCCTGCCGCCCACCCCTCCCTCCTCCGCCCCGTGCCCGAAATGCCGCATACATCTCGGCACCGCGTGCCCCATTTCGCGGCACGGAATGCCAATTTCGTTGTACGGAGAAGTTTTTTCGCCCCAGGCTTTGATCGATCATCGATCAGAGACTTACAGTCGACGACGGGTCCACCCGACCCGTGCTCCACCGCCCTGTCCTGCCAGACAAGGCCCCCCTTTTTCTCCACCCCCCTCCTGTCCGGAAGGCGGCCATCGTGACCGACCCCGTAGGCATTTCTCCGAGCGAGCTCGACCAGCTCCCGGACCGTGACACCGAAGAGACCGCCGAATGGGCGGCCTCTCTCGACGCCGTCACCAAGGCCGCAGGCCCCCATCGGGCCGCGTATCTGATGCGCCGCACGCTCCAGCACGCCGAAGGCGCCGGCATCGCGCTGCCGAAGCTGCTGGAGACGGACTACGTCAACACCATCCCGACCTCCGCCGAGCCCGCCTTCGACGGCGACGAGGCGATGGAGTCCCGCATCACCGCCTGGAACCGCTGGAACGCGGCCGCCATGGTGACCCGCGGCTCGCGCTTCGGCGTCGGCGGCCACATCGCCACCTTCGCCTCCGCCGCCTGGCTGTACGAGACCGGCTTCAACCACTTCTTCCGCGGCAAGGAGGGGGACGGCTCCGGCGACCAGCTCTACATCCAGGGCCACGCCTCCCCCGGCATCTACGCCCGCGCCTTCCTCGACGGCCGGCTGAGCGAGGACCAGCTCGACCGCTTCCGCCAGGAGGCCGGCGGCGACGGACTGCCGTCGTACCCGCACCCGCGACGCCTGCCCTGGCTGTGGGAGTTCCCGACCGTGTCGATGGGCCTCGGCCCGCTCTCCGCGATCTACCAGGCGCGCTTCAACCGCTACCTGCAGAACCGCAACATCAAGGACACGTCCCACTCCCACGTCTGGGCGTTCCTCGGCGACGGCGAGATGGACGAGCCCGAGTCGACCACCGCGATCACCCTCGCCGCCCGTGAGCAGCTCGACAACCTGACCTTCGTCATCAACTGCAACCTCCAGCGCCTCGACGGCCCGGTCCGCGCCAACTTCCGTGTGGTGCAGGAGCTGGAGGCCCAGTTCCGCGGCGCCGGCTGGAACGTCGTCAAGACGCTGTGGGGCTCCGCCTGGGACGAGCTGTTCCGGCTCGACACCCAGGGCGCGCTGCTGCGCCGCCTGCGCGAGGTGCCGGACGCCCAGTTCCAGACGTACGCGACCCGTGACGTCGCCTACATCCGCGAGCACTTCTTCGGCGCCGAACCGGCGCTTGCCGAGCTCGGGAAGCTGCTGACCGACGCGAAGATCGCCGAGTGCTTCTTCACCTCGCGCGGCGGCCACGAGGCCCGCAAGGTGTACGCGGCGTACAAGGCGGCCGTGGAGTTCAAGGGCGCGCCGACCGTGATCCTCGCGCAGACGGTGAAGGGCTACACGCTCGGCCCGGGTTTCGAGTCCAAGAACGCCAACCACCAGATGAAGAAGCTGTCCGGCAAGGAGTTCCGCGCCATGCGGGACCTGCTGGACCTGCCGATCCCGGACGCCAAGCTGGACGAGGAGCTCGTACCGTACGGGCACCCCGGCCCCGACTCCCCCGAGGTCCGCTACCTCCAGGAGCGCCGCGCCGCCCTCGGCGGCCCCGCCCCGGCCCGCCGGGTGCACGCGGTGGCCCTGCCCGAGCCCGCCGAGCGCTCCTTCAGCGCCCTCCTCAAGGGGTCGGGCAAGCAGGAGATGGCCACCACCATGGCCTTCGTGCGCCTGGCCAAGGAGCTGATGCGGGACAAGGAGACCGGCAAGCGCTGGGTCCCGATCGTCCCCGACGAGGCCCGCACGTTCGGCATGGAGTCGCTGTTCCCGTCGGCCGGCATCTACTCGCCGCTGGGCCAGACGTACGAGCCGGTCGACCGCGACCAGCTCATGTACTACAAGGAGGCCAAGGACGGCCAGATCCTCAACGAGGGGATCACCGAGGCCGGTGCCATGGCCGACTTCATCGCCGCCTCGACGTCGTACGCGACGCACGGCGAGCCGATGATCCCGTTCTACATCTTCTACTCGATGTTCGGCTGGCAGCGCACCGCCGACCAGATGTGGCAGCTCGGCGACCAGCTCGGCCGCGGCTTCATCGTGGGCGCGACGGCCGGCCGTACGACCCTGACGGGTGAGGGCCTCCAGCACGCGGACGGCCACTCGCACCTGATCGCGTCCACCAACCCGGCGTCGCTCAACTACGACCCGGCGTTCGCGTACGAGATCGCCGTCATCGTCAAGGACGGTCTGCGGAGGATGTACGGCCCCGAGGCCGAGAACGTCTTCTACTACCTGACCGTCTACAACGAGCCGAAGCCGCAGCCCGCGATGCCGGAAGGCGTCGAGGAGGGCATTCTCAAGGGTCTCTACCGCTTCAAGGAGGCGGCGAACTCCCCCGAGCTCTCGGCTCTGCTCGAGCAGGGAGGCGCCCCCACCGCCGAGACCCCGCGCATCCAGCTGCTCGGTTCCGGTACGGCGATCCACTGGGCCCTGGAGGCGCAGGAACTCCTCGCCGCCGACTGGGGCGTCGCGGCCGACGTCTGGTCCGCCACCTCGTGGGGCGAGCTGCGGCGCGACGCGCTGGAGTGCGACGAGGCGCTGCTGCGCGGCGAACTGCGCACGCCGTACGTCACCCGCGCGCTCGAAGGCGCGCCCGGTCCCGTCCTCGCGGTGAGCGACTGGATGCGTCAGGTCCCCGACCAGATCAGCCAGTGGGTCGAGCAGGACTACTCCTCGCTCGGTACGGACGGCTTCGGCCTCTCCGACACCCGCGAGGCGGCCCGCCGTCACTTCGGCGTCGACGCCCAGTCGATCGTGGTCGCGGCGCTCGCCCAGCTCGCCCGCCGGGGCGAGGTCAAGGCGGAGGCGGTGGCCGAGGCCCGCGAGCGGTACGGCCTGTAGGAACGGTCCGTCGGAGGCAGCGTGCATGATGACGTCATGCGCGCTGCCCGCCTGATCAAGATGGTGCTCCTGCTCCAGTCCCGCCCCTCCATGACCGCGGCCGAGCTGGCCCGTGAGCTGGAGGTCTCCGAACGGACCGTCACCCGGGACGCGCAGGCGCTGTCGGAGGCGGGCATTCCGGTGTACGCCGACCGGGGCCGGACCGGCGGTTACCGGCTGAGCGGCGGGTACCGCACCCGGCTGACCGGGCTCGCCCGCAGTGAGGCCGAGGCGCTGTTCCTGTCCGGACTGCCCGGCGCGCTGCGGGAGATGGGGCTCGACGACGCCGCGTCGGCCGCGCGGCTGAAGGTGTCGGCGGCGCTGCTCCCCTCGCTGCGGGACGCTTCCGACACGGCCGCGCAGCGGTTCCACCTCGACGCGCCCGGCTGGTACCAGGAGCCGAGGACGCCCGAGTTGCTGCCGGCGATCGCGGAAGCCGTCTGGGACGACCGGACGATCACCTGTCGCTACCGGCGCCGCCAGGGCTCCGAGACGGAACGGGAACTGGCACCGTACGGCCTCGTGCTCAAGGCCGGCGTCTGGTACCTGTGCGCCCGCGCGGACGGTGGTTTCCGGGTGTACCGGATCGACCGCTTCACCGCGGTGGTCGTGTCCGAGGAGCGTTTCGTACGGGACGCGGGCTTCGTGCTCCCGGAGTTCTGGGAGGAGCGGGCCGCCGATTTCGCCCGCTCGATCCTGCGCACCGAGGTGGTGGTGCGGCTGTCGGAGGCAGGGGCACGGCAGCTGCCGTACGCGACGGACCGCGCCGCGGCCCGCGAGGCGCTGGACGCGGCGGGGCCGCCCGACGCGCAGGGCCGGATCACCGTGACCCTGCGCGTCGAGTCCCCCGAAGTGGCGCACGGCCAGCTCCTGCCCCTCGGCCCCGAGGCGGAGGTGCTGGAACCGGGCGAGCTGCGCGACCGGTTCGCGCGGACGGCGAGGCGGATGCGGGAGCTCTACGCGTAGGCGCTACCGGTAGTCGTCCGCCGGGGCGTCCTTGTCACCCCAGACGACCTCCTCGAAGTAGAGCCAGGCGTCCGGCCGGGAACCGTCCGCGTCGGTGAAGCCGTACTCCTTGGCGAGCTGTCCGCTGGACAGCGACCGGCCGTTCCAGCGCCGCCTGCCGGGGTCGGCGGCCAGCGCCGCCACCGCGCGCCCCACCAGGACCGGGGACTCGGCGATCGCGAACTCCGGGACCTTCTCGACGGCGTCCCGCCAGGTGTCCTCGGTGACGCCCAGCATGTCGAGCATCTGCTCGGAGCGCAGGAAGCCGGGGGTGAGGGAGACCGCCGTGCCGTCGAAGTCCCTCAGGTCCTCGGCGAGACAGAACGCCATGCGGATCGGGGCGTTCTTGGTGAGGTCGTAGTAGAAGTTCTCGCGGTAGCGCCGGTTGGACTCCGCGGTGCCGTCGGTGACCTCGACGACCAGGCCGCCGGGGTTCCGCACCAGCAGCGGCAGGGCGAGACTGCTGGTGATGATGTGGCTGCGGACACCGAGTTCGAGCATCCGCATGCCCTTGTCGAGGTCGTACTCCCACATCCTGGGCTTGTTCTCGAGGACCTCCCCCACCAGGTGCTCGCCGCCCCAGACGTCGTTGACCAGGACGTCCAGCCGCCCGTGATCCCGGTCGATGCGCTCCACCAGGGCGCGCACCCGGTCGCGCTCCAGATGGTCGGTGGGTACGGCGATCCCGGTGCCGCCCGCCGCGGTGACGAGTTCCGCGGTCTCCTCGATGGTCTCGCCTGGCCGCCCGACCTCGCTGACCTTCTCGCGGGTGGTGCGCCCGGTCACGTACACCGTCGCCCCCGCCGCCCCCAGCTGCACGGCGATCGCCCGCCCCGCGCCCCGGGTGGCCCCGGCCACCAGGGCGATCCTGCCGGTGAGTGGTGCGTCCTGCTCGCTCATGTCCGCTCCTTCGGTACCGCTGTCCGTGCTCTTCGTCCCGTACGGGGAACAACCCTGGCAGCGAAAACCGACATCTCCTGTCGTGATTACTCCTCTCGACGTGTGTCCGGTAACGACACAGCCGCATCCGGGGGACAGGGCGTGCACGGGGCCGGGCCAAGGCCGATGCTTGTCCCGTGATGGACGAGACGGAATTCTGGGAGATCATCGACGCCACCCGCGAGGCCGCCGAGGGCGACCCCGAGGACCACGCCGACCTGCTGGTCGAGCAGTTGCTCCAGCGGGACCCCGATTCCGTGCTCGACTTCGCCAGACACTTCGAGGCCCGCTACAACCGCGCGTACCGCTGGGACCTGTGGGGCGCGGCGGCCGTACTGCTCGGCGGTGCGAGCGACGACGCCTTCGACTACTTCCGCTGCTGGCTGATCGGCCGGGGCCGGGAGGTCTTCGAGGGGGCGTTGCACGATCCGGACAACCTGGCGGGCCTCCTCGACGAGTTCGACGAGGAGGTCGACGGGGACGGCGAGGAGCTGGGGTACGCGGCGGACGAGGCGTACGAGCAGCTCACCGGCGCGGTCGCGCCGGACCTGGGGGTCCCGGCGCAGGCACCCGAGCCGGAGGGCGCCCCCTTCGACTTCGAGGACGACGCGGCCCTGGCCGACCGCTACCCCCGGCTGTGGGAACGGTTCGGCGGGTACCGGTGAAAAGGCGGGTGGGAAGCTACCGGCCGTCGACGTCCCCGGGCTCCAGCACGAGCAGGGCCACGTCGTCGTGCACGTCCTCCGTCCTGCCCACGTAGCGCACCAGGTCCCGGTGCACGGCCTCGTTGAGGGCCAGCAGGTCGTCCTCCGGTACGGAGGCGGCCAGCGCGGGCAGCCGCCGGGCGAGCGGGAAGAAGGCACCCGAGGTGTCGCGCGCCTCCGTCACCCCGTCCGTGTGGGCGAGGATCCGGTCCCCGGGCTCCAGCGGTACGCAGACCACCGGGGCCAAGGCCGCCCTGGCCAGGCCGAGGCCCAGCGGCGGCGCCGGTTCCACCGGGATCTCGTGCGCCGCCCCGTCCCGCAGCAGCAGCGGCGGCGGGTGGCCGCAGCTGACCACCCGTACGACGGCTTCGCCGTCCGGGAACTCCAGCACGACCGCGGTGGCGAAGAGCTCCGCGTGTTCCACGACGGTGGAGTCCACGACCAGCCGCCTGTCCAGCCGCGCCGCCACCCGTGCGAGGTCCTCCTCGTCCAGTACGGCTTCGCGGAAGGCGCCCAGCAGCGCGGCGACCGTGGAGACCGCCTCCAGCCCGTGCCCCTGCACGTCGGCCACCAGGGCCCGTACGCCGTGGGCCCCTTCGCGTACGTCGTACAGGTCGCCGCCCACCAGCGTCCCGCGCTGCGCGGCCCGGTACAGCCCCGCGCACCGCACCCGGCCCACGGCGGCGGGCAGCGGCGGCAGTACGGCGAGCTGGGCGGCCTCGGCCACCGTGCGGACCGTCACCAGCTGCTGTTCGCGGCGGGTGCGCACCCGGGCGATGATCACGCTGAGCACGACGACGACCACCACCGCGAGCAGGTCCGGGGTCTCGACGTCCCAGATCCGGCGGCCGTACGGCAGGCTCAGCGCCACCAGGGTGAGGCAGCCGAGCACCGCGACGGTCACCGGGCCGTAGGCGAGGGCCGCGACCGGTGTCACGGCGACGACGAAGTAGCCCAGTTCGAGGGTCTGGGGGGTGACGAGCTGGGCGAAGGTGAGGAGCGCGAGGATCACCGCGGGCAGAACCCTCAGCCAGCGCGGCTGCGGCGTTCCGCGCAGCCCGCCGGGGGTCTCTTCGACGCCTCTGGCCCGGACCGAACTCATCGGGCGAAGGGCCCGCGGCCGGTCGCGCGGGCCGCCGGCGAGGCAGGGGGAGTGGGCGGCATCCGGAGCTCCTTCATACCTCTCCCACTATGGCTCAGGCAGTCAGCGCCCGCCCCATGAACACGTCGTCGACGTACTCCCCCCTCAGGTGGAACTCGCCCGGCAGCACGCCCTCGACGACGAATCCCTCGGCCTCGTACAGCGCACGCGCGGGCGCGTTGTGGCCGAGCACCCGCAGTGTCATCCGCACGGCGCCCTGGCGCCGCGCCGCGTCGAGGGACGCGCGCAGCAGCGCGCGCCCGGTCCCGCGGCCCCGGGCCCGCTCCGCCACGGCCAGGCCCTGGATCTGCCGGACGTGCGCGTGGGAGGCGAGCGGGGTGGGCCGGACCGTCCGGACGTATCCGACGATCACGCCGTCCGCCTCGGCCACCAGGATGTCCTCGGGGCGGTCGCCCTCGCCGAAGAACGGGCCGTACGGCGGCTGCGGCCTCGGCTGCACGGAGTGCACCGGCGACCAGGTCTCCCGGTCGAGCGCGGCCAGCTCCTCGTCGTCGGCCCGCGTGGCGGGACGGATGGCGGGACGGACGGGTGCGATACGGGGTTCCGTCATGGCTGTCACTGTGCCCCGCGAACACGTCCGGACACGTCCGGGCCCGGACAGGGCCGGGCAGGCCCGGAATGGGGGCAGGATGGACGGCATGCGGATTGCGGTCACCGGCTCGTCCGGTCTCATCGGTACGGCGCTCGCGCGCTCCCTGCGCGCGGACGGACACGAGGTCGTCAGCCTGGTGCGGCGCGCGGCGCGGAGCGCGGAGGAGGTGACCTGGGACCCGGAGCGGCAGTACGTCGACGCCGACGGGCTCGCCGGGTGCGAGGCGGTCGTCCATCTCGCCGGGGCGGGCATCGGCGACCGGCGCTGGAGCGCGGCGTACAAGAAGAAGATCCGCGACAGCAGGGTCCTCGGTACGGCCGCGATCGCCGAAGCCGTCGCCTCCCTGGACGTGCCGCCGAAGGTTCTGGTGAGCGGTTCCGCGATCGGCTTCTACGGGGACACCGGGGAACGCGCGGTCGACGAGGACGCGCCGCCCGGTGTCGGTTTCCTGCCGTCCGTGTGCGTGGAGTGGGAGGAGGCCGCCGCTCCGGCCCAGGATGCGGGCGTACGGACGGTCTTCGCCCGCACCGGGCTCGTGGTCGCACGCGAGGGCGGCGCCTGGGGAAGGCTCTTCCCGCTCTTCAGGGCGGGGCTCGGCGGGCGGCTGGGGTCGGGCCGCCAGTACTGGAGCTTCATCGCGATGCACGACCAGATCGCGGCGCTGCGTCATCTGATCGACACCGAGTCGCTCTCGGGTCCCGTGAACCTCACGGCGCCGCGACCGGTCACCAACCGGGAGGTCACGGAAGCGATGGGGCGGGTGCTGAGACGGCCGACGCCGTTCGCCGTGCCGGCCTCGGCGCTGCGGCTGGCGCTGGGCGAGCTCTCCGTGGACGTGCTGGGCAGCCAGCGGGCCCTGCCGCGGCGGCTGGAGGAGTCGGGCTTCTCGTTCGCCTTCCCGGAGATCGACGACGCGGTGCGGGCGGCGCTGCACCGACCCGAGCCACGCTGACCGATTCGGATCGTCCCTGTCCGCTATGCGACCGTGCCCGACCATTGTGCTCCGGTTGTGCTCCGATGCTCCGGTCGGTGCGCGACTGCGCCCTCCCCCCGTCCGCTTCTACGCTGCACCTCGATTGCGGGCATTCCGTGGACCTGCGAGGGCATGAGTCCCCCACAGTCACGCCGACCTCGGGGAGGGGCACGTGCTCACCACCGCACACCACGCGGACGTCGTCATTGTGGGGGCCGGGGTCGCCGGACTCTCCGCCGCCCATCAGCTGACCAGCGCCGGTGTGACAGTCGGCGTCCTGGAGGCGGCCCCTCACGTCGGCGGGCGGATGGCCACCGAGGAGGTCGACGGATTCCGGCTCGACCGCATCGGCCAGGTCCTCAGCACCGCGTATCCGGAACTGCTCCGCACACCGGGGCTCGAAGGGCTCGCGCTGCGCACCTTCTCCCCCGGCGTCCTCGTGCACAGCGAAGGCCGCCACTACCGCGCCGGGGAGGCAGGCAGTGCGCGGGGCGCGCTCAGCGCCGCGCGCGCCCTGGCGAGCGCCCCGCGGCCCCCCTTCGGCGGCGCACTCGACCAGGCCCGCCTGGGCGCGGCGCTCGGGCGGTTCGCGGCCACCCCGGTGCACCGCCTCACGGCCCGCCCCGAACGGACCACCGCCGAGGCCCTGTCCGGGCGCGGACTGCCGTCCCGTACGGTCGACGGTTTCCTGCGCCCGCTGCTCTCGGCGCTGCTCAGCGACCCGGACCTCACCACCTCCAGCCGGTGCGCCGACCTCGCGCTGCGCGGTTTCGCGCGCGGCAGGCTGTGCGTACCGGCGGGCGGGGCCGCCGCGCTGCCCGAGCTGCTGGCCGCCACGCTGCCGCCGGGAACCGTGCGTACGGGCGTACGGGCGACCTCGGCTTCCACCACCTCCGTCACCACCGAGGAGCACGGCACGTTCGGCTGCCGCTCCCTCCTGCTGGCCACCGGCGCCCGCGCCGCCGCCGGCCTGCTGCCCGGCCTGCGGGTGCCGCCCTTCCACCAGGTGACCGTCCTCCACCACGCCGCGCCCACGACCCCGCTGGCGGACCCGTCCCTCCTGCTGGACGCCGACCGGAGCGGCCCCGTCTCGCACACCGCCGTACTCAGCGAGGTCGACCCCTCACGCGCGCCGCGCGGCCGCTCGCTGATCTCCTCGACGGTCCTGGGCACTCCCCCGCCGGACGCCGACCGCGTGGTACGCGCCCACCTGGCCAGGCTCTACGGCGCCTCCACGGACGACTGGGAACTCCTCGCGGTCCACCACGACAAGGAGGCGGTCCCGGCCATGCCGGCGCCGCACGACCTGCGCCGTCCCGTACGGCTCCTCTCGGGCCTGTACGTCTGCGGCGACCACCGCGAAACGAGCACGGTGCAGGGCGCGCTCCACTCGGGCCGCCGGGCCGCGCGGGAGATCCTCCGCGACTTCGGCATCCAGCCCGGTTACGCGGCCGGGGAGCTGCGCGGGGCCGCCTGAGCCCCCGACGTCCGAGCCGCGGCAGGACCAGGGCCGGCGGCGCGGCCCTGCCCGGCCGAACGAGCCGACGAAGGCTCGGGCAGGAGGGAACCGCACCGACCGGCGGGTGCTCCGGGGTGGTTGTCCCCCGGAGCACCCGCCGGTGTCCGGGGAAGGGCGCTCCTCACCCCAGCGCCGCGACCCGGTCCCGGTAGGTGCGGACCGCCGCCGCGTCCCGGTACGGCTCGAGCCGCTTCTCGAAGTCCCTGACGTACTCCAGAGCCCGGGCCGACCGCATCTCCGTGGCCTGCTGCGCCGACTCCGCCGCCAGCGCGCACGCCTGGTCCAGCTCCCCGAGCCCGAGCCGCGCCGACGCCAGTACCACCCGGCAGAACAGCCGACTGCGCGCGTAGCCGGGCGCCCGCAACTGCAACGACCGCTCCGCGTGCTGCGCCGCCGCCCGGTGCTGCTGGAGGTCCCGGTGGCAGTGCGCGAACTCGTCCGCCAGCTGCGCCTCGTCGAAGAAACGCGCCCAGTGCGGCAGCTCGTCCCCCGGCCGCGCCGCCTCCATCGCCCGCTCCGCCCGTGCGAGCGAGGCCGTGCACGCCCGGACCTCCCCCAGCACCCCGTGCCCGCGCGCCTCCACCGAGTGCAGCAGCGCCTGCACGACGGCCGGCGCCGTGCTGCCCACGCCCTGCTGCGCCACCCGGGCCAGTTGCACCGCCTCCCGCCCGTGCCCCAGGTGGACGGCCTGCCGGCTCATGGTGGCCAGCACGTACGAGCCGTACGGCCGGTCGCCCGCCGCCTGCGAGAGGCGCAGCGCCTGGACGAAGTACCGCTGGGCGAGGCCGTGCGCCGCGATGTCGTACGACGTCCAGCCGGCCAGCCGGGTCAGGTCGGCGGTGGCCGCGAACAGCCTCCGCCCCGTCGCCTCCCCGTACGTGCCGCGCAGCATCGGTTCCGCCTCGTGCTCCAGGTAGCGCACCAGGGCCTGCCGGGCGTGCCCACCGCCGTAGGCGTCGTCCAGCGTCCGGAACAGCTCGCCGACCGAGCGCAGCGCCGCGATGTCCCCCGTCGAGACGCGCTGCCCCGGGCCCCGGTCCGTCTGCCGCTGGCGGGGCATCACGGGGCGGCCCGGGACGGAGACCCGCGCCCCGTGCGTCCCGCCGGTCCCGTTCGCCGGCGGATCGGGGCGCGCGACCCGGTCGTCCGCCCGCCCGATCAGCCAGTCCCGGCTCGGGACGACGAGCCCGGCCGGGGTGAACGCGATCTTGCGCAACTCGGCGTGGCTGCCGGAGTCCTTGCGCCACAGCCCGCTGACGATGTCGACGGCTTCCTCGGGGGTGGCCGCGAACTCCAGTCCCGCGTAGACGGGCGCACAGGCGTCCAGCCCGAGGTCCTGGGCGGACAGCCGCCGTCCGAGGCGCCGGGCGAAGACCTCGGCGATCAGCGCGGGCGTGGTGCCGCGCGGCTGCTGACCGCGCAGCCAGCGGGTCACCGAGGTCTTGTCGTACCGAAGGTCCAGGCCGTGCTCCAGACCGAGCTGGTCCACCCGTCGGGCAAGGCCCGCATTGGAGAATCCCGCTTCCGCGATGAGCGCGGCGAGCTGGCGGTTGGGGGTGCGCTGCGGAGGTCGTTCCGTCATCAGCTGTGCGGTCTCCTGCCTTCTGGGCTCCGGGAGCAGCCCTCATGGAACGGCGCGAATTTAGCTTTACCCGCAGATCGCTCCGGCACCTTCCACCCACATTCATCCGATCGTGTGAGGATTTATGGGAACGCTGACGAACACTGACGAAAACGACCTGCCCGGCGGCCGGAACCCTCACGGCCGTACAGTGGCCGGGGCGCGATACGTGCACGGTGAAGGTTCTAAGGAGGCGTTGCCGTGAGTGAGCTGCGGTTTGTCCGACTGGGGTTCGGCGAGGAAGCCGTCGAGTACCAGGAGGCCTGGCAGAAGCAGCGCGAGGTGCACGCCGCACGGTTCGCGGACGAGATCCCGGACACGTGCCTGCTTCTCGAGCACCCGCCCGTCTACACGGCGGGACGGCGTACGGCGGACAGCGAGCGGCCGCTGGACGGCACGCCCGTGGTGGACGTGGACCGCGGCGGCAAGATCACCTGGCACGGCCCCGGCCAGCTCGTCGGCTACCCGGTCATGAAGCTGCCGCGTCCGGTCGACGTGGTGGCGCACGTGCGCCGCCTCGAGGACGCCCTGATCCGTACATGCGCGGAGTTCGGCGTCGAGACCTCCCGGGTCGAGGGCCGCAGCGGCGTCTGGGTGCTCGGCGACCCGGTGGAGCAGCGCACGCTGTCCGGCGGGCTCTCCCTGGACTTCGACCCGAGGCTCCAGGACGAGGAGTTCGACCCGAGGCTGAACGGCCCCGAGTACGCCCCGTCCAACGCCGGCCAGCGCCGCGAGGACCGCAAGCTCGCCGCCATCGGCATCCGCGTCGCCAAGGGCGTCACGATGCACGGTTTCGCGCTGAACGTGAACCCGGACAACACCTGGTTCGACCGGATCGTGCCGTGCGGCATCCGCGACGCGGGCGTCGCCTCGCTCGCGGGCGAGCTCGGCCGGGACGTCACCGTCGACGAGGTCCTGCCGGTCGTCGAGAAGCACCTGCGGGACGTACTGGAGAACGCTGATCCGGCCCCCCGGGTCATCGAGAGGGCCTCCGCCTAGGACGCCCCGGGAATGCGCGCCTCTGGCCACAGGTTGGCGGGACGTAATCCCCGTACAAATATCGGGCGTACCCTGGTGGGCGCCGAAGAATCGAAGTCGTAGGGAGCCGGACGTGTCCGCAGTCGCACCCGACGGACGCAAGATGCTGCGCCTGGAGGTCCGGAACAGCCAGACGCCCATCGAGCGCAAGCCCGAGTGGATCAAGACCCGGGCGAAGATGGGCCCCGAGTACACCAAGATGCAGGCCCTGGTGAAGGGCGAAGGACTGCACACGGTGTGCCAGGAGGCCGGCTGTCCGAACATCTACGAATGCTGGGAGGACCGCGAGGCCACCTTCCTCATCGGCGGTGATCAGTGCACCCGGCGCTGTGACTTCTGCCAGATCGACACGGGCAAGCCCGCCGCGCTCGACCTGGACGAGCCGCGCCGCGTGGGCGAGTCCGTCGTCACGATGGACCTGAACTACGCCACCATCACCGGCGTCGCGCGCGACGACCTGGAGGACGGCGGCGCCTGGCTGTACGCGGAGACCGTGCGCCGGATCCACGCGATGACGTCGGAGCGCGCGGAGGGCCGCACCAAGGTCGAACTCCTCATCCCCGACTTCAACGCGGTCCCCGAGCAGCTGGCCGAGGTCTTCTCGTCCCGCCCCGAGGTGCTCGCGCACAACGTCGAGACGGTGCCGCGCATCTTCAAGCGCATCCGCCCCGGTTTCCGCTACGAGCGCTCCCTCGAAGTGATCACGCGCGCCCGCGAGGCGGGCCTGGTCACCAAGTCGAACCTCATCCTGGGCATGGGCGAGGAGCGCGAAGAGGTCAGCCAGGCGCTCCAGGACCTGTACGACGCGGGCTGCGAGCTCATCACGATCACGCAGTACCTGCGCCCCTCCCCGCGCCACCACCCGGTCGAGCGCTGGGTGAAGCCGCACGAGTTCGTGGAGCTGAAGGAGGAGGCCGAGGAGATCGGCTACTCCGGTGTGATGTCCGGGCCGCTGGTCCGTTCCTCGTACCGCGCGGGCCGGCTCTTCGGCCAGGCGATGGAGCGGCGCGGCGCACTGTCCGCCGCCCCCAGTGTGTGAATCCAGGCACAAGCGATTACCGGCCAGTAGCGGCCAGGGCGACGCGGCCCGTACAGTCCCCGCAGGTCGGGGGAGTGTACGGGCCGTACGCGTGTCACGGACGTACGGGTCGAGGATTCATGGGCGTTTGACCGCCCGGCCATGCGCTGGTAACACCAATCAGTGATCCTAGGTTTACACACGGCTGCACTCCAGCTGCCCGCGCCTGCGCCCGCACGCGCACCCGCACATCCCGCCCGTTCCCGAGTCACCGCTCCCGAGGGGGATCCCCACCATGCAGGCCGCGACGCCCGTCCACGCAGCGACGACGCCAGTCACCCGCGCCACCGCCATCCCGTCCGTCACCACCGCCCTGCGCGCCGTCGAGTCGCTCCTGATGGGCAGCGGACACCGCACCGCCCGCCGCAACGCCTGGACGTCGGTGCTCGAGGACCGGCGCAGGGCCATGGACAGGGTCGAGGCCGAGCGCGTACTGGAGGCCGGGGCGGCCCGTACTTCCCGGGCAACGTAAACTTCAGGGCATGGCGAGGAAGGAACGCGCAGACAACGCGGACACTGCGAACCCCGGGCGACTCAAGCAGATTGCCCTGACCTACAAGATGACCCGTCGGGCCGACTCGAAGGTGGGTCTTGTCGTCGCGGCTGTGGGCATCGTCACCTTCGGTGTCTTCCTCGCGATCGGCTTCTTGATCGATCACCCGGTCTACCTGGGCATCCTCGGCTTCCTGCTGGCTTTCCTCGCGATGGCGATCGTCTTCGGGCGCAGGGCCGAGCGAGCGGCGTTCGGGCAGATGGAGGGGCAGCCGGGCGCTGCGGCCTCCGTACTGCAGAACGTCGGCCGGGGCTGGTCGACGACTCCGGCGGTGGCGATGAACCGCAGCCAGGACGTCGTGCACCGGGCGGTCGGCAAGGCCGGCATCGTCCTGGTCGCCGAGGGCAACCCGAACCGGCTCAAGGGTCTGCTGGCGGCCGAGAAGAAGAAGATGGCGCGGATCGTGGTGGACGTACCGGTCCACGACATCATCGTCGGCAACGGCGAGGGTCAGGTGCCGCTGAAGAAGCTGCGCACCACGATGCTCAAGCTGCCGCGCGTCCTGACCGGCCCCCAGGTGACGAAGGCCAACGACCGGCTGCGCGCGATGGGCGACCTGATGTCGAACATGCCGCTGCCCAAGGGGCCCATGCCCAAGGGGATGCGCATGCCGCGCGGCGGAAAGATGCGCTGAGCGCCTTCCGCTCCCGTACGACGCCAGAAGCAACAGGACATACGGACATACGCCGAAGGGCGGCCCGGAACCGAGAGGTTCCGGGCCGCCCTTCCCTCGTCCGCCCCTACGGGCCTACGGGCCTACGGGTACATCAGAGCCGGACCTGGACGGCGCGCGCGAGGCGGTCGTGCAGGCCCCGGCCGTCGCGGTCCCAGACCAGGGCCGGGATCGCCAGGCACAGGAGCACGCTGCGGACGAACGTCCGGCCGAAACCGAGACGGTCCCCGTTCTCGGCGACGACGCGCAGGCCGAAGAGGCGCTTCCCGGGGGTGGAGCCGATCGTGCCGACGGTGAGCACGCTCAGGACGAGCAGCACGCCCAGCGCCCAGTTGCCCGACGCCTGCGCGTCACCGCCGGTGAGCAACCCGTATGCGATCAGCATGCAGAGCGCCCAGTCGACGAAGAGGGCGCCGAAGCGCCGGCCGAGCGGGGCGACGGCGCCCGGCCCGTGCTCCGGCAGTCCGAGCCGCTCGCCGCGGTACCCGGTGTCGGCACCCATCTGCTTCACGGCTTCGCCCGGCCCGGAGAGCCACGATCCAATTGCTTGCCTGTTGTCCACCCGTCCACGGTACTGCGCCCGCTTTCGTACCCTGGAGGCCGGGGCGGTCCGGAGCCGGTCCGGTTAACTTGGGCGAAACAAATGGGTCATGCTTGAGAAATCCGGTCTGCCTATGGTCGGGTCCAGCGTGTGCCACCGCACTGGCCGCACGGAGAGCTGCAACCCCATCCCCACCGGGTGGGAGTAGGAGGAGTTGGATGTTCCAGAACGCCGACGAAGCGAAGAAGTTTCTCGCCGAGAATGACGTCAAGTTCGTCGACGTCCGGTTCTGCGACCTGCCCGGAGTGATGCAGCACTTCACGATCCCGGCTGCGGCGTTCGACCCGACCGAGGAGCTGGCCTTCGACGGATCGTCGATCCGCGGTTTCCAGGCCATCCACGAGTCCGACATGGCACTCCGCGCGGACCTGTCGACGGCGCGCATCGACCCGTTCCGCAAGGACAAGACGGTCAACATCAACTTCTTCATCCACGACCCGATCACGGGCGAGCAGTACAGCCGTGACCCGCGGAACGTGGCGAAGAAGGCCGAGGCGTACCTCGCCTCCACCGGCATCGCCGACACGGCGTACTTCGGCCCCGAGGCCGAGTTCTACGTGTTCGACAACGTCCGCTTCCAGACCTCCGCGAACGAGTCCTTCTACCACATCGACTCCGAGGCCGGCGCCTGGAACACCGGTGCGGTCGAGAACAACCGCGGCTACAAGGTCCGCTACAAGGGCGGCTACTTCCCCACCCCGCCGGTCGACCACTTCGCCGACCTGCGCGCCGAGATCTCCCTGGAACTGGACAAGAACGGCCTCCAGGTCGAGCGCCAGCACCACGAGGTCGGCACGGCCGGCCAGGCCGAGATCAACTACAAGTTCAACACGCTGCTCGCCGCGGCCGACGACCTGATGCTCTTCAAGTACATCGTGAAGAACGTCGCCTGGCGCAACGGCAAGACCGCGACCTTCATGCCGAAGCCGATCTTCGGTGACAACGGCTCGGGCATGCACGTCCACCAGTCGCTGTGGTCCGGCGGCAACCCGCTCTTCTACGACGAGCAGGGTTACGCGGGCCTCTCGGACATGGCGCGGTACTACATCGGCGGCATCCTCAAGCACGCCCCGTCGCTCCTGGCCTTCACCAACCCGACGGTGAACTCCTACCACCGCCTGGTGCCCGGCTTCGAGGCCCCGGTGAACATGGTCTACTCGCAGCGCAACCGCTCGGCGGCCATGCGCATCCCGATCACGGGCTCGAACCCGAAGGCCAAGCGCGTCGAGTTCCGCGCCCCGGACCCGTCCTCGAACCCGTACCTCGCCTTCTCCGCGCTGCTGATGGCGGGCCTGGACGGCGTGAAGAACAAGATCGAGCCGGCCGAGCCGATCGACAAGGACCTGTACGAGCTGGCTCCCGAGGAGCACGCGAACGTCCAGCAGGTCCCGACCTCGCTCCCGGCCGTCCTCGACGCGCTGGAGGCGGACCACGACTACCTGCTGGCCGGCGGTGTCTTCACCCCCGACCTGATCGAGACGTGGATCGACTACAAGCGCGTGAACGAGATCGCCCCGATCCAGCTCCGCCCGCACCCGCACGAGTTCGAGCTGTACTTCGACCTCTAAAGATCACGAGATCATGCCCCGAGGGCCGTCACCCCCGCGTCGCGCGGGGGTGACGGCCCTCGGCCGTTCCCGGGTCAGCGGCCGTAGCGGATCAGGGCGCGCACCATCCGGCAGGTCGTGTCCGACGGCGGGCGGATCCCGACGAACTCCGCCATGGTGCGTATCTTGTCGTTGGACGCCTGCGCCGGGTGGTACACACCCGTGTCGAGCAGCGCGATGGCGAGGCGCATCGCCTTGAGACGGCGGTTGTGGGTCTCGTACCACGCGCGCGGCCGCCCGGCCGGCAGTGGGGTCTTCGACAGGGCTTGCGGAGCGATCGGAAGCAGTGCGGCTGCGGCCATGGGCGTCCTCCTGGGGGCGCTCGGGAACCCTCTCTGACTCCCTCGATTTTACTGTCCGGCACTGACAATCGGCCCTGGCCAGACCTTGTTCGGCGAGTGCTGGAAGATACGGTTGGGGCCATGGAGATCTGGATCAATCCCGCCTGCTCGAAATGCCGCGGCGCGGTGCGGCTGCTGGACGAGGAGGGGGCGCAGTACACGGTGCGCCGCTACCTCGAGGACGTACCGACGCGGGACGAGATCCGTGCGGTACTGGAGCGGCTCGGGCTGGAGCCGTGGGACATCACGCGCACGCAGGAGGCCGCGGCGAAGGAGCTGGGGCTCGGGGAGTGGGCGCGGGACGCCGGTTCGCGGGACCGGTGGATCGCGGCGCTCTCGGAGCATCCGAAGCTGATCCAGCGGCCGATCATCACGGCCGAGGACGGTACGGCCGTGGTGGCCCGTACGGACGAGGCGGTACGGGACGCCATGTCGCGGCGGTGAGGTCCCGGGCCGGCGTACGGGCACGGGACCTCACCGCCGGCCGGGTCAGGAGACGCGTTCGTCCTCGCCCGCGATCTTCGCCGTCGCCAGTGCGATGCGGTTCCAGGTGTTGATCGTGAGGATCAGGGCCAGGAGCTGGGCCAGTTCCCTGTCGTCGAAGTGGGCGGACGCCCGTGCGTACACGTCGTCCGGCAGCCCGCCGTCCGCGATCAGCGTCACCGCGTCCGTGAGGGCCAGGGCGGCCTGCTCCTTCGCGGTGAAGAAGTGCGCGGCCTCCTTCCACACCGCGACCATGTGCAGCCGCTCCTCGCTCTCGCCCGCCTTGCGCGCGTCGGAGGTGTGCATGTGCAGGCAGTACGCGCAGTGGTTGAGGTGCGAGGAGCGGATCTGCACCAGCTCCACGAGCGCCGGGTCGAGGCCCTCGCGGGCGGCGGCGTCGAGACCGATCACCGCTCTGAACGCCTTGGGTGCCGTCTTGGCGAAGTTGAGACGGGTGGAGGGAGGGGCTGAGGGGGCGGAAGGGTTCTGGTTGATCTCTGCCGTCGTCATGGATACGAATCTACGAGCGCAGGCGACCGGAGAAGGGGTGCATTCGAGTGGCGAGACCATGGGTCAATTCCGCGGAGGGGCTCGGCAGCGATCTGCACCTGGAGCTGGAGAAGGCGGGTGCCGGCAGCCGGCGTGCCGTGCTCATGCGGGCGCTGCGGGAAGCGGTGCGCGGCGGGCGGCTCGCTCCGGGGACGCGGCTGCCGCCGTACCGTTCCCTCGCCGCCGACCTCGGGCTCGCCCGCAATACCGTCGCCGACGCCTACGCCGAACTGGTGGCGGAGGGCTGGCTGACGGCCAGGCAGGGTTCCGGCACCCGGGTCGCGCAACGGGCGGAGCCGGTCGAGCCCGTGCGGCGGGCACGCACTCCGGCGCGGACCGCCCGCCCGGCGTACGACCTGGTCCAGGGGAGGCCGGACCCTTCCGTGTTCCCGCGCGGCGCCTGGCTCGCTTCGGCCCGCCGGGCGCTGACCGCCGCGCCCCACGACGCCTTCGGGCCCGGTGATCCGCAGGGCAGGGCGGAGCTGCGGCAGGCGCTCGCGGAGTATCTGGCGCGGGTGCGCGGGGTACGGGCGGACGCCGGGCGGATCGTGCTGTGCTCGGGGGCCGCGCACGCGCTGCGGCTGCTGGCGGAGGTGGTGGGCGGGACATGGGCGGTCGAGGAGTACGGGCTGCCGTTCCACCGCGCGCTGCTGGCCGACGAGGGGGTGCGTACCGTGCCGGTCGGGGTCGACGAGGGCGGGGCCAGGGTGGACGAGCTGGCCGGGCCGGGGGCGGTGCTGCTCACTCCCGCGCACCAGTTCCCGACGGGCGGGCCGCTGCGTCCGGAGCGGCGCGCGGCCGTCGTGGACTGGGCGCGGGCGACGGGCGGGCTGGTCCTGGAGGACGACTACGACGGTGAGTTCCGTTACGACCGGCAGCCGGTGGGCGCGGTGCAGGGCCTCGATCCGGACCACGTGGTGCTGATCGGGTCGGTCAGCAAGAGCCTCTCCCCCACCCTGCGGATCGGCTGGATGGTGCTGCCGGAACGGCTCGTGGACGACGTCGCGGCGGCGAAGGGCGAGCGCGAGCAGTGGTCGAGCGCGACGGAACAGCTGACGCTGGCGGACTTCGTCGCGTCGGGCGCGTACGACCGTCATGTGCGCAGGATGCGACAGCGTCACCGGCGCAGGCGCGACCGGCTGGTCGCGGTGCTGGCCGAGCGTGCGCCGCACGTGCGCGTGACGGGGATCGCGGCGGGGCTGCACGCCGTGCTCGAACTGCCGCCCGGCACCGAGCGGGCGGTGGTGAAGGCGGCGGCGTGGCAGGGGCTGGCGGTGGAGGGGCTTTCCGGCTACCGGCATCCGGGGAGCGGGTGCGGGGCGGGTGCGGAAGGCGGTTCCGGGGGCGGCGGGCGCGACGGGCTGGTCGTGGGCTACTCGACGCCGCCCGAGCACCTGTACGCGGGGGCGCTGGACGCGCTGTGCCGGGCGCTGCCGCCCGCCTGATACGCCCGGTACACCTGATACCTCTGACGCATCGGACCAGGAAGGCGCCGCTCAGCCCGCTGTGCCGGGCACCGCCCCGCCTCAGCGTCCCAGTCGCGCCTCCGCGTCGGCCAGGATCTCCGTGACGCGCAGTCCGAAGGCCGCGTCGCACGGATGCGCCTCTCCCGTCCGTACGGAGTGCAGCAGCGCGTCGACGGCCGCGCGGAAGGCCCCGGACGCACTGCCCCACGCAGGCAGTTCGGCCACGCCCGCCGTGCCCCGCAGTTCGACCGCCGCTCCCGCCGCGCCCGCCGGGGCGCTCAGGCTGAGCGTCACCGTGCTCGACGCGCCCGAGGTGTGGCGCAGTACGAGGTGGACGGTGTCTCCGGGGCCCGGTGCCGCGGTCACCGACGTGACGTCGCCGAGCACCGGCAGCAGTACGGACAGGGCGTGCGGCCCGACGTCCCACAGCGCGCCCTTCTCGCCCCGCCACGGCGAGGCTGCGTACGGGCTGTCCGCGCCGGGGGAGAACAGCGCGCCGAGCCACCGCGCGTGTGCGGTGAACCAGCCGCCCGCCGCGCCCTGTTCGGCGGTCCACCGCGCCGTTCCGGCCGCGAAGCGCAGGGTGAAGAACACCACCGACGACACGCCGGCCTTCTCCGTCGCCCCGGCGACCTCCCGCGCCCCCGCCACCGTCGTCGCGACCGGCTTGTCCAGCAGCACGTGGCATCCGGCGGCCGCGGCCCGTACCGCCAGCGGGGCCTGGACGTCGGGCGGCAGGGCGATCGCCACGGCGTCGCACGCGGCGAGGAGGGCGTCGACGTCGTCGTACGCCGTGGTGGCGTGGGCGGCGGCGAGCGCGGCGGCCGCCTCGGGCCTGCGGCCCCACACGCCCGCGAACACGACGCCGGGGTGCGCGGCGAGCGCGGGGCCGTGGGTGCCGGCCGCCCAGGGGCCGGTGCCGAGGAGCCCGACGCGCGGCTTGCTCAACGATTCGGTCATGCCCGCCAGTGTGCCCGCGGGGCCGGATCACGAACGGCAAGCACGTGTGATCCGCGCGGGAAACCTGGGTAACACGGGGTTCACAGTCGGGCAACGGACGGGAAATCAGCGCTTGCGAAGCTGCCCTCATCAGCCGCAGCCCCGCAGCAGCACACCGCAGCACCACAAAGGATGGCGTCCGTGACCTTCAAGGCCGAGTACATCTGGATCGACGGCACCGAGCCGACCGCCAAGCTCCGCTCGAAGACGAAGATAATGCCGGGCTCCGCCGCGGACGTCACCGAACTGCCCATCTGGGGTTTCGACGGATCCAGCACGAACCAGGCCGTGGGCCACGCGTCCGACCGCGTGCTGAGGCCGGTGTTCTCCTGCCCGGACCCGATCCGCGGCGGTGACGACATCCTCGTCATGTGCGAGGTCCTGAACATCGACATGACGCCGCACGAGTCCAACACGCGTGCGCTGCTGCGCCCGGTCGCCGAGCGGTTCGCCGACCAGGAGCCGATCTTCGGCATCGAGCAGGAGTACACCTTCTTCGACGGTGCGCGCCCGCTCGGCTTCCCGGTGGGCGGCTTCCCGGCCGCGCAGGGCGGCTACTACTGCGGTGTCGGCGCCGACGAGATCTTCGGCCGCGAGATCGTCGAGGCCCACCTCGACCACTGCCTGGCCGCCGGCCTGGGCATCTCCGGCATCAACGCCGAGGTCATGCCCGGCCAGTGGGAGTTCCAGGTCGGCCCGCTGGCGCCGCTGGAGGTCGCCGACCAGCTGTGGGTCGCCCGCTGGTTGCTGTACCGCACCGCCGAGGACTTCAACGTGTCCGCGACCCTCGACCCGAAGCCGGTCAAGGGCGACTGGAACGGCGCGGGCGCGCACACCAACTTCTCGACGAGGGCGATGCGCGAGGGGTACGACGCGATCATCACCGCGTGCGAGTCGCTGGGCGAGGGCTCGAAGCCGATGGACCACGTCAAGAACTACGGCGCGGGCATCGACGACCGGCTCACCGGTCTGCACGAGACCGCCCCGTGGAACGAGTACAGCTACGGCGTCTCCGACCGCGGCGCCTCGGTCCGTATCCCGTGGCAGGTCGGCCAGGACCGCAAGGGCTACATCGAGGACCGCCGTCCGAACGCCAACGTCGACCCGTACGTCGTGACGCGCCTGATCGTCGACACCTGCTGCACCGCGATGGAGAAGGCCGGCCAGGTCTGATCCCCGCTCCCGGCCTCCTGCCGAAGGGGGCGCCCGCCGATCCGGTGGGCGCCCCCTTTCGCGTGCCCCGGCCGGGTGTGCCGGAGGCGCCCCGTCGTACGGAGGCGGGGAACCCGTCGTAGGGCGGCGGGGGAAGGGGGCTGCTGGCGACGGCGGGCATCTGCTTCAATGGGGCGCATGACCGGCCACCAGGACACCGCGGCAGCGCGTCGCAGCGACCTCGAACCGTTCTGGCCTTCCCGTCAGCATCACGACTTCGACCGGGCGTGTTGCCGCGCGAGGAACGCGCGGGCCCTCTAAAGCCGTTCACACCGGTCTTCGGTCCGCGCGCAGTACGACGCAGTGACGACGCAGTACGTCCTCGACGACTCCTCCGCGCGAAAGAAGCTGACCTCTCATGGCCAACACCCGTACCTTCTCCGCCGCTTCCCAGCCCTCCGCCGTCATCGGCCGCCACCGGCTGCGGGCCGTCGACCGGGAGGAGGGGGCGCGTACCGGCGGGGCTCTCGACGTGGGTGGCTTCCTGCCGCCGGGCGCCACCTGGCTGCCCGCCCCCGAGCACGCGCTGCCCGCACTGCCGGGCCGGCCGCCGATGGTCGGCTACCTCGTGCTCGTACCGGCCGATCAGCAGCCCGCCGTCGCACCCGTCGCGGAAGAGGCGGAAGAGGCGGCGGGCGGGGCCCGGGGCCGCGGGCCCGTGCGGATCGACGGTGCCCGGCGCACCGCTGCCGTGGACGGGCGGACGCTGGATCTCACGTATCTCGAATTCGAGCTGCTCGCCCACCTGGTGGCGCATCCGCACCGGGTGCACACGCGCGACCAGCTGGTGTCCACGGTGTGGGGTTACGGGCATGTGGGCGACGGCAGGACCGTCGACGTCCACATCGCGCGGCTGCGCCGCAAGCTGGGCGCCGAGCACCGCGGCAGGATCCAGACGGTGCGGCGGGTGGGGTACAAGTTCACGCCCTGAGCAGTCCGGAGGGGCAAGGGGTACGGCGGTGGGGCCGCCCGCCCCGCGACAGCGGGTACGGGCAGCCCCGGGCCCTCAAGTCCCCGTACGGGCCGTACGGGCGCGGAAGCGGGCCACCGCGCCCAGCAGCAGGTCGACCGCCAGGAACGCCAGCAGGCTGATGCCCAGCAGCGGTACGAACCAGCCCACCAGCGCGGTGAGTGCCGCCAGCGGCAGCAGTGCCGTGACCGGCGCCTTCCGCCAGGCGCCGCGCGGTACCGGGCGGCCCCCGGACAGCCTGCGTTCCTTCGTCGGCCTGCGCAGCCACCACATCCGGTAGCCCCAGACGATGAGCAGGATCAGGGACGACGCGAGCGCGGCCAGGGCCAGTTGGTTGACCAGGCCGAGGAGGACGCCGGTGTGGGCGTCGATGCCGAACCGGGTGAGCTGGGCGAGCAGCGGGTAGTCGGCGAAGCGCAGTTCGTCGATGACCAGGCCGTCGGCGGGGTCGACGGCGACCGAGTCCAGGTGGACCGGGAACTGGGTGTCGGTCTCCTTGACGACGTAACCGCTGCCCTCGCTCGGCAGGATCACCGAGAGCTTCCCCCCGATCCCGGCCTGGCGGGCGGCCGCGAGCGCGTTGTCGATGCCGATGTCCGTGCCGGCCGTGCCCTCGGGGGAGCCGGCGCCGCCGTGGCCCCCGTGGCCTTCGTGTTCCCCGCCGCCGTCACCGCCGCCCCCGGCGAGCGCCGCGGAGACGACCGGGGTCGCGCCGCCGAGTTGGTCCTGTACGGCGCCGATGTTCTCGCCCGCGTAACGCGACCAGGTGAGGCCGGTCGCCGAGAGCAGGACGAGTCCGAGCACCGCCACCGTGCCGAGGGTTCCGTGCCGGGACAGCGTCCTGCGGCGGCCCTCCGCCCCGCGCTCGGGGACGACCAGGTCGCGCTTGGCCGCGCGCCTGCGGCCCAGCCACAGGAACAGGCCGCCCAGCGCGACCACCCACAGCCAGCTCGCGGCGAGTTCGCCGTAGTGACGGCCGAGGTCTCCGAGGTGCAGGTCGCGGTGGAGCCCGTCGAGCCAGGTACGCAACGGCAGGGCGCCGGAGGAGCCGTAACTGGTCAGCTCGCCCCGTACTTCCGCGGTGTACGGATCGACGAAGACGGCGAGCGACTTGCCCTCCTCGACCTCGGGTGTCGTCATCAGCACCCTGGTGGTCGCGCCGTCCTCGGCGGAGGGCCAGACGGCGGTCACCGTGCCCTTGGGGTGGGCGGCGCGGGCGGCGGCGAGCTGGTCGCCGAGCGGCAGTGGGCGTTCGCCGACCGCGGTTTCCAGCTCGTGGCTGTAGAGGAACTTCTCCGCCTGGAAGGAGAGCGCGTAGAGGAGTCCGCTGGTGGCGGCGATCAGCAGGAGCGGGGCTATCAGCAGGCCCGCGTAGAAGTGGACGCGCAGGACGAGGGGGCGCAGGGCGCTCCAGGTGGTTCCGCGTTCACCGGCGGCGGGCGCCGGACCGGCTTCCGTGTCCGCTTGCGCTTCCTGTGCGGGTTGTACGGGATCGTCAATGGCCATGACTGTCCTCGGAGTTGTCGACGGGTGACCTGGGTCACGGGGCATGGGAACGGCCCCCCGGTCACGCGGTCGGACAGCGGTCGGACAGCGGTCAGACGGCGGGAGGTGCGGGGGCCGTGGCGCGGGTGCTCCGGCCCCGTGGCGGTCCGCGCCGCGACAGCGTGTGCGCGAGGACGACTCCGTGGCCGCGGCGGCGGGTGGGGCGGGGTCCCCGGGGACGTACCGGCTCCGGCAGTCCGGGGGCCCGTACGACGGCCAGCAGCAGCCGCAGCGGGGTGAAGGCCGACGCGTCGACGGCGCGCGCGAGCCGGAAGAAGGCCGCCTCGCCGCGCGCCAGCCACAGACCGCAGACGAGGGCCGCGGCGAGATGGGCGGCGGTCATCGCCAGCGAGGAGGAGCCCTGGGCGGGGGCGGAGGCCGCGGCCGCCATGGCTTCGGGGTCCATGACCTGCTGGTGCGTGACGGACATCCGGTGGTGACCGCCGCCCGCCCCCTGCGCCGTACCGAGGACGAGGTGCAGTACGCCCTGTACGGCGAGGAGGCCGCCGCCGACGGCGAAGACCCCGCGCCGCCTGTGACCCGCGGCCCAGGCGAACCCGCCCGTCACCGCGAAGGCCGCGAGCAGGCCCGGAACCGGAACTCCGTGCCCGGACATGGAGGAATGACCCACAGCCGCCGCGATGACGCACACCGCCGCGAAGAGTGCGGCTCGCAGTGCGCGCAGGGGCGACCGGGCGTCCGTCATGATCCGCACATGCTGCCACTCCGGGAGCCCCCGTGGGGGCATGGGTGCAGGACACAACGGTGCGGCGAGGAGGGGCCGGGGGTGGTGGCAGGTACACCCCCGGCCCGGGTGCGGAACCCCATGAGACCTCGGAGACCGCCTCAGGCAGGACTGTGCGCAGGCCCGGCGTACGGGCCGCCGAGGAGAGGGCTGAACAGCATGGTGACTCCATCCGCGGCTGGAGTCACGGGTTTCCTGCGCCGGTGGCCAAGCCTCCGCGCAGAGGACCGGCCCGGCCCTGTGCTCGACGTTCAAGGCGCCTACTACGTCGGCGTTTTCGACGAACCCGCACCTGGCGCCCTTGGACTTCGCTCGGGTGACACGGTTCCCCCTGTCACCGAGCGGACGATCGCCAAGCACACGTCGAACATCTCCGGCAAGCTCGGCCTGCCGGTGTCGGACGACGACAACCGGCGGGTGCCGGCCGTACTGGCGTATCTGGCCCGGGGCGGAAACGGGCGCGGGACCGGGACCAGGAGCGGGACCGGGACCGGGCGCGTCGGCGGAAGCCGAGGGCGGCCAGGACCCGGACCAGCCGGCCGCGTCCAGTCGCAGACCGCCGCCCCCGGGCGTCATGGCCCGCAGGTCCGCCTCCAGTGCGTCCACCCGCTGCACACCGGGGGCCCCGCCCCCTCGGGCGCGCAGTGGACGAACAGCTCACGCCGTTCGCCTGGAAGGAATGACGGAGCGGGAGGATGGCCTCATGACCTTCATCGAGGAAGCTATTCCGGTCCTGCACGTCAAAGACGCGGAGGCGGCGGTCGCCTGGTACGTCCGCCTCGGCTTCGAGAAACAGTGGGAGCACCGCTACGAGCCGGGCTTCCCCGCCTTCGTGGAAGTGGCACGCGGCCCCGTACGGCTGTTCCTGTCGGAGCACCAGAGGGACGCGCTCCCCGACACGCTGGTGTACCTGCGGGTGCGTGACGTGGACGCGGTCGCCGCGGAGTTCGGCGTAACGGCGCAGGACCAGCCATGGGCGCGCGAGGTCGAGCTGCGGGACCCCGACGGCAACCGGCTCCGGGTGGGGACGCCGTCCGACTGAGGCCCGGCCCCCGCCGGCCCCCGCCCGGGGCCGGCGGGGGCCGGTGTCCGGGGGCCGGTGTCCGGTAAGAGGTCACGGTCGCCCACGTTCTCCTGGACGAAGACCTGGAGGCGCGGGAACAGGGTGCGCTGCCGGCTCTCCCCCCCCCTCCTCTCCCCCGCATCCGTCCTGCCGTGTCGCACACCCGCGCGACCCGGCGCCTCGCGTCGCCCCGTACGCGGCATCCGCCCCGCTTTGCGAATGAAGACATCTGCGTACGCGAAAGGGGTTTGAACGGAATGCGGTGAGGGCCCGTATGGGAAGGGAGCGCTTCTCCCCTGCCGGGACCCCCCTTACCTTCACCCGGCGACGAAGCAGAGGAGTTCCATGCGACGCGCATCAAGAAAACGTTCCACACTGACGAACCGGGCGATCGCCGCATCGGCCGCTCTGATCCTGGGCGGGGGTGGACTGCTCGCGGTCAATGTCTCCGCATCCGCGGGAGAGGACGGGTCCGGGCCGTCCGGTCCCGGACCGGGTCAGTCCGGCCGGATTCAGAGTGCCGGTCAGCAGTTGTCGACCATCGACTGCCCGGAGGTGGCGAACGACCTGTCCGAGGTACCCGATTCCGCGCGCCGGGAAGTCGATCGGGAGCTCGCGGCTCTCGATTCCCAGATCACGGACGCGTACAAGCGATTCGCCGATTCCAAGGAGCAGATCGCCCGGGACCCGGACCTTGCCGAAAACGCCATTCTCCGGCCGTTGAAGGAGAAGCGGCTGGCTTCCGTCGGCCGGATCGCCACCGCCGTCGACCGTACGGCCGAACGCCCCCAGGGACTCGAAAACCTCGCGCCCTGCACACTGCGCGCCGGCGACGACGCGGGGAACGGCGGGGACGGGCAGGGAG
Organism: Streptomyces enissocaesilis; assembly: GCF_039533765.1. Classification (NCBI taxonomy): domain Bacteria; kingdom Bacillati; phylum Actinomycetota; class Actinomycetes; order Kitasatosporales; family Streptomycetaceae; genus Streptomyces; species Streptomyces enissocaesilis. Next base: position 29,118 of record NZ_BAAAUD010000013.1, read on the forward strand.
ACGACGGCCAGGGCAGTGACCAAGGCGGTGACCAGGGCGGCCAGGACGACACCGAAACCGGCAACGGCGTCGGCAACGGCGGGCAGGCCGGCAACGGCCCCAGCGCCTCCGACTTCGTCGACATCCAGTCCGTCCAGCCGAACGTCCAGCAGCCGCGCAAGCGGCGCGGTGCCTCCCGCGGCGAGTTCACCACCGACTGCGGGCGGAACGAGAACGGGACGTTCAATCCGGACAACGTCATTGTCGCGCCGGGTGTGAGCAATGGCGCCCACCACATGCACGACTACGTCGGCAACCAGGCCAATGACGCCTTCGCGAGCGACGACGACCTGGCCCGCGGTGCCACCACCTGCCGGAATCAGGGCGACAGGTCGACGTACTACTGGCCCGTCCTGCGCCTCCAGAACGGCCAGAACGAGAACGACGCCAATGCCGACGGCGGAGGCAAGGACAGCAATGTCGGAGAGATCCAGACACCCACGCAGGTCTCGCTGAAATTCGTCGGAAGTCCCGTCGGCAAGGTCACCGCGATGCCGCGCTTCCTGCGCATCATCACCGGCGACGCCAAGGCGTTCACCAATGGTGACGCCAACGCCAATGCCTCCTGGAGCTGCACCGGATTCGAGGACCGTCAGCTCAAGGACAAATACCCGGTCTGCCCGGAAGGCAGCCAGGTCGTCCGCACCTTCGCGTTCCAGAGCTGCTGGGACGGAAAGAACACCGACAGCGCCAATCACCGTACCCATGTCGCATTCGCGGAAGAAAACGGTGGCTGTCCCGACGGATTCCGTGCCATCCCGCAGCTGGTGCAGCGGATCGTGTACGACGTCCCGCCGGGCCCCGGGTTCGCGGTCGACTCGTTCCCCGAGCAGCTCCACAAGCCGGTCACCGACCACGGGGACTTCATCAACGTCTTCGACAGCCGGCTGATGAAGAAGGTGGTGTCCTGCGTGAACGAAGGCCGCAAGTGCGCGTAGTGCGCACAGCACGCACAGCACGCAAGGACAGTGGCCGGGCGGGCCCGGTGTGAGCCGCCCGGCCACTGAAGAGATCACCCCCGAGAACCTGCGCGGTCAGCTCCCGTGGTGACCGGAGTGCTCCTCCTCGTTCCCCCCACCGCCGCTCTCCCCCGAGTGGTGCGAGGAAGTCTCCACCGTCCCCCCGAGCCGGCCGCGCAGCGCTGTGACCACCTCCCGGTCGCCCACCGCGACCCACTTCCTGCCGACCAGGTACGCACCCCCGTAGTCCTTCGCCTCATTGATCCACTCGCGCTGCCCCCGGTCGGTCGCGAAGGTGGCCAGCACATAGCGGCCGTCGCCGGTCTCGCAGTTCGCCTGGCGCAGCTCCGCCGCGTCCGTCCGGACGTCCGGCTCGCACTCCGCCCGCGCCGCGAGCTGTTCGAGGCTGCCCTTCGCCGTGTCCGGCACCGGCTTCCCGTCCCCGTCCCCGTCCGCACCACAGCCCGTGGCGAACACGGCCAGGGCGGCCAGAGCGGCCAGGGCGGCCGGAACAACCGGATCCGATGCGGAAGTTGCTGTACGTCGGCCTTGGTAGCGCATCCGCCCATCGTGCCGCGTTGGGCCACACGGTGGGGCGGATACGAACACATCGCATGCCCCGTTGCTGCGCTCCCACGCCGTCATTAACGTGCGCTCCGTACGCGCCTGTCGTCCCACCGGAGGAGCGCCCCGATGCCCGACCACCGTCTGACACGACGCACGCTGCTGGGCACCGCCGGAGCGATCGGCGTCGCCGCCGCGGTCGGCGGCCCCGCCCCGGCCGTGGCCGCGGGCAGTCCCGAGGCCGCCGCCACTCCCGGCCCCGCCACCACTCCCGACCCCGCCGCCCCCGCGCGCGCCGCCCTGGAACGGCTGCTGCCCGACCACGCCGGGCAGTTCCGCCTCAGCTCCCTCACGACGGGCGACGGCCGCCCCGAGCGCTTCCGCGTCGACGGCGCCACCGGCCGCGTCGAGGTCGCGGGCACCGGCCCCGCCGCCCTGCTCACCGGCGTCCACTGGTACCTCAAGTACGTCTGCGGGGCGCACATCTCCTGGTCGGGCACCCAGCTCGACCTCCCCCGGCGGCTTCCCGCGCCCCGCGAGCCCCTGGAGCGGTCGGCCACCGTCCCGCACCGCTTCGCGTTCAACGACACCCACGACGGCTACACCGCGCCGTACGCCGACTGGTCCCGCTGGGAGCGGATGATCGACGTACTCGCGCTGCACGGCTGCAACGAAGTGCTCGTCACGACCGGTCAGGAGGCCGTCTACCACCGCCTCCTCCAGGACTTCGGCTACTCCGACGCCGAAGCCCGCGCCTGGCTGCCCGCCCCCTCCCACCAGCCGTGGTGGCTCCTGCAGAACATGAGCGCGTACGGCGGCCCGCTCTCCCCCGAACTCATCGCGCGACGCGCCGGCCTGGGCCGCCGCATCACCGACCGCATGCGCGAGCTCGGCATGGAGCCGGTCCTCCCCGGTTACTTCGGCACCGTCCCCGACGGTTTCGACGCCCGCAACCCCGGCGCCCGCACCGTCCCGCAGGGCGACTGGGCGGGCCTGCGCCGCCCCGACTGGCTCGACCCGCGCACCGACGCCTTCCGCGAGGTGGCCGCCTCCTTCTACCACCACCAGCACGAACTCCTGGGCCCGGTACGGCACTTCAAGATGGACCTCCTCCACGAGGGCGGCTCGGCGGGCGACGTGCCCGTCCCCGAGGCGGCCCGCGCGGTCGAGACGGCCCTCCAGGACGCCCGCCCCGGCGCCACCTGGGTGATCCTCGGCTGGCAGGCGAACCCGCGCCGCGACCTGCTCGACGCGCTCGACAAGAGACACCTCCTGGTCGTGGACGGCCTCTCCGACCTGGACACCGTCACCGACCGCGAGAAGGACTGGGGCGGCGCGCCGTACGCCTTCGGCACCATCCCCAACTTCGGCGGCCGCACGACGATCGGCGCCAAGACCCACCTGTGGACCGAGCGCTTCACCGTCTGGCGCGACCGGCCCGGCTCCGCCCTCGTCGGCACCGCCTACATGCCGGAGGCCGCCGAGCGCGACCCGGCCGCGCTGGAGCTGTTCTCCGAGCTGGCGTGGCGCAGGGAGGCGGTGGACCGCGAGGAGTGGTTCGAGGGGTACGCCGATCTGCGCTACGGCGGCCGGGACGCGGACGCCCGCACCGCCTTCGCCGCGCTGCGCGAGACGGCGTACCGCATCACCAGCCGCGACGGCCGCCCGCACGATTCCGTCTTCGCCTCCCGTCCGAGCCTGTCCGCCGCCTCCGGTACGCACTACGCCACCCACACGCCCGCCTTCGACCCGGCGGACTTCGACAAGGCGTTCGGCGCGCTGCTCGGCGTACGCGAACCGCTGCGCCGCTCGGACGCGTACCGCTACGACCTCACCGACCTGGGCCGCCAGGCCCTCGCCAACCGCTCCTGGCAGCTGCTCCCGCAGCTCAAGGCGGCGTACGCGCGAAAGGACCTGCCCGCCTTCCGCGCGCTGTCCACCCTCTGGCTCAAGCTGATGCGGCTGAGCGAGGACATGGCCGGCTCGCACCGCGCGTTCCTGCTCGGACCGTGGATCGAGGACGCGAAGCGCCTGGCGTCCTCGCCCGCCGAGGCCGAGCGGCTGGAGCACACCGCACGCGTCCTCGTCACCACCTGGGCCGACCGGCCCACCGCGGACGGCGGCCGCCTCGCCAACTACGCCAACCGCGACTGGCAGGGGCTCATCGGCGACTTCCACCTCCCGCAGTGGCAGGCGTACCTGGAGGAGCTGGAGGACGCGCTCGCGGCGGACCGCGCGCCCAGGTCCTTCGACTGGTACGCCGTCGAGGAGCCGTGGACGCGTGAGCGCACGGCCTATCCGCTGCGTGCGCCGAACGATCCGTACCGCACGGCCCGGCGCGTCCACGACGTGCTCGCCCGCGCGCCCTACCAGGGCGCGGTCACCGTCACCGCCGAGCCCGCCGCCTTCCCGCCCGGCGGCTCGGCGCTGGTCACCGCCGCCTTCCGCAACGTCAACGGACTGCGGGCGACCGGCCGCGTCGACTTCGCGCTCGACTTCGCGCCCGGCGGCGTGGAGGCGGAGCCCGTGGGCCCGGTGACGCTGGCGTCCGTTCCGGCGGCGGGCAGGGGGAGCGCCTCCTGGCGCGTGAAGGCCCCCGCCGGGCCGCTGACCGGCCCGCTCGAACCGATGCCGTACGAACTGGGCACGGCGTACGGCCCGCAGGGCGAGGACCGGGTCACCGCCGTCCAGGAGGGCAGCCTGTACGTCGCCGGGCCGTTGGCCGGGGGCTGGCGGACGTACACGAACAGCGGCGCGGTCTTCGGGCAGCTGGAGGACCAGGACCGGTACGCGATCAACGGGGCGGGCCAGGACCTCTGGAAGGCGACCACGGAGTTCGGCGCGCTGTACCGGCAGGGGGCGCTGCGGGACGGCGGCGGCATCACCGTGCGGGTGGACGCGCAGGAGGAGACGGGCGCGTGGGCGCGCGCCGGCATCGTCGTCCGCAACAGCCTGGACACACCGGGGTCGCGGGGCTTCCTCAACCTCGCGGTCACCCCGGCGAACGGTGTGGTGCTGTCGTACGACACGAACGGCGACGGCACGGTGGACACCTACCGACGCGTCACCGGCGTCGAGGCACCGGTGCTGCTGCGGCTCTCGCGGACGGGCGGGGCGTTCACGGGGGCCTGCTCGACGGACGGCGGGACGACGTGGCGGACGGTCGCGACGGTGCCGGTGGCGGGGGCGGCGGGGGCTCAGGACGCGGGGATGTTCATGAGCGCGACGCACGGGGGGAGCGGGGCGCGGGGCACGGTGGAGTTCAGCGGGTGGCGGGTGTCCTGACGGTGCGGAGCGGGCGCGCGGGTACGGGGGCGGGACAGGGACCGGGACCGGGCCGGGGCAGGACGAGGACCGGACACGTGCCGGTGCGGCGCCCGACGAGGTGACCATCGGACGATTCGCTCGTTTTGCTGAACGTGCGCCCACAGGATGTCATCACTCCCCCTGCCCCCGACCCCATCGATGTCGAGCAGGCCGAGGCCGCGCTCGTCGAACACTATCCGCGGCTCGTGCGGCTGGCGTACCTCGTGCTGCCGCCGCGCCTCGGCCGCAACCGCCGTGTCCTGACCGCCCATTCGCTCGTGCAGCGCTCGCTGCCGCGCAGCCGCACCCCGGGCGTGTCCGGCCTTCCGCTGCCGCGCCGCGAGGGCGCCCGCCCCGACCCGGGGTACGCGTACGTGCGGCAGCGGGTGCTGCGCCAGGCCCTGGAGGCCGGGCTGCCGCTGCGCCGCAGGGCCTGGCCCAGGCGGGCCCAGCTGCCGCCGCTGCTGCCGCAGGTGTGGGGGCTCCGGCTGTTCCCGCGCTCCGGCGGTGCCGACGAACTCGCCCTGGACCAGCGGCTCTCGGCGCTCAGCGGTCCCGGCCGGGCCGCGTACGTACTGCGCGGCCTGGAGCACCTGCGGGACGCGGAGGTGGTGCAGGCGCTCGCCGCCGCCGGGGCCGCCGACCCGGACGCGGCACTGGCCGAGGCGGACGGCCTCGCGGCGGGTACCGGAGTCGCGGGCGGCGCGCGTGCGGAGGAGCTGCTGAGGTCCGCCGAGTTCGACCCGTGCTCCCTCCAGGCCAGGCCCACCGACCTGATGCGGCGCAGGCAGCACACGAAGGCCGCGCTCGCCGCGACCGCCGCCGTCGTGGTCTGCGGGACACTGCTCGGGCTGCCGGGCGAGGGCTGGGGCCCCGACGGCGCGGCCGCGCCCCCGTACGCCCGCAACCCGGCTGCCGAGCGGGCCCTCGACCCGGCGAAGACGGTCCGGGTCGGCCCCGCGGTGTGGAAGCGGTCCTCCCGTACCGACTTCTCCGTCTGGCCGTCCCGCGGCGACCTCACCGACGACAACGCCCTGCTGCGCCGCGCCCTCGCCGTCTGGGCCAGGCCGGGCCCGTCCGTGCGGACCTCCGCGACGCCCGCCACACCGGTGGGCCCGCCGACGGGTTCGCCGCAGCTGCTCTTCGCGGGCGACGTCGACCAGACCAGGGTGGTGCTGCTGTACGACGGTCTGCGCGTCGTGCGGTACGCCGAGCCGCGGAGCGGCACGGCGGGCGCGGCGCTCGACTTCGCGCGCGTGGACGGCGCGGACGCGGCCGCGGCGAACGCGCTGGTGGTGGGCCGCACCGACGGCAACGTCCGCTATCTGACGGCCCCCTGGGTGCGCAAGGCGTCCGTACGGGACCTGCTCGACCCGACCGGGGCGCCGGCGCCCCTGGGCCGCACCCGGGACGGTGTGACGGACCCGCTCGCGAGCCCCGCGCAGGCCCGCGACTGCCGTTCCTGGGACGCGCTCGAACTGCGCGACGACGTGGGTCCCCGGCTGATGACCGACCTCGGCGAACTCGCCCCGGCCCGGCTGACCTCGGGCCCGCCGTCCGCGCCGCGCGACGTGACGGGCGCGCGCGAACGGGCGCGCTGGGCCCGTACCGCCTGCCTGCTGCCCGCGGTGCGTTCGCACGGCGTGCGCAGCGTGAACTCGTGGGCGTACGCCGAGCAACCCCTGCCCGAGGACAACGGCACCGCCCAGTGGCTCTGCACCCGCGCGGAGACGTGGCGGGGCCCGGGCAGCAGGGTGCTCGCGCAGTTCCAGGCGCCGTCCGCGAAGAAGGGGGCGCCGGGCGCGATCGTCGCGCGCGCCGAGCACTCGCCCGCGTGCGGGGTGCGTGAGCCGCAGGTGCTGGCGGGTGTGCTGTGGAAGTCGCGGGGCGGCAACTGGTACGTGCTCGCGGCCGGCAGCGAGCAGTTCACCTCGGTCACCACCTCGGGCGGGGTGGAGGGCACCGCGCAGGGCAACCTCCTCGCCGTACGGGCGGAGGCGGGCGCGCAGGCGGACCTGGACGGGCAGGTGGAGAGCGGCGCCCGGGTGGGGGCCCTGCGCTGAGGACTGCGCCGAGCCGGTCCCGGCCCCGGCCCTGATCCCGGCCCCGGCCCCGGGATTCCCGGCGGGCGACGACGGTTACGCTGCTCGCATGACGACCGGGGTGCGCCGAAGAATGGGCGTCGAGGAACGCAGACAGCAGCTGATCAGCGTCGCACTGGAGCTGTTCAGCCGTCGCTCGCCCGAGGACGTGTCCATCGACGAGATAGCGGCCGCCGCCGGCATCTCGCGGCCGCTCGTCTACCACTACTTCCCCGGCAAGCAGAACCTGTACGAGGCCGCGCTGCGCCGGGCGGCCGACGAGCTCGCCGCCCGGTTCACCGAACCGCGCGAGGGCCCGCTCGGCGCACGGCTGTTGCGGGTCATGGGGCGCTTCTTCGACTTCGTCGACGACCACGGGCCGGGGTTCTCCGCGCTGATGCGGGGCGGGCCCGCGGCCGGTTGGTCGACGGCGAACGCCATGATCGACGAGGTGCGCCAGGCGGCGTACGAACAGATCCTCGCGCACCTCGGGGTCACCGACCCGCCGGCGAGGCTGGCGATGGTCGTGCGGTCGTGGGTGTCGCTCGCCGAGTCGACGGCGCTGATCTGGCTGGACGGGCGGCGGATCCCGCGCGCCGAGCTGGAGTTGCAGCTGGTGCACGACTTGGCGGCGCTGGCCGCCGTGAGCGCGGCGTACGACGAGGAGATGGCGCGGATCGTGCTGCGCGTCCTCGCACTGGAGCCGGCCGACGGGCCCTTCGGCGATCTGCTCGCGCGGCTGGGCTCCCTGGCGCAGGCGTCGAAGAGCGCGCCCGGTCAGCGCCCGCCGTCGCCGTAGTGGACGGTGACGTCCTTGAAGCCGAGTGAGTGCAGCAGGCCCTGGAGCATGCTGGTGGTGTTCTTCTCGGCGCGCGCGGTCAGTTCGCTCTCCTCGGCGGCCTCCCCGATGTGCCGGGCGGCGAGACGGTTGACGGCCCGCTCGTCGGCCGGGTTGTCGGAGAAGAAGTCCCCGAGCCGGTCGAGCAGACCGCGCTCCTTGGACACGGCGTACGAACGGTCCGCGTCCAGCGCGGGCTTGCCGAGCCGCGCGTGCGGCAGCCGCAGGGTGGCGGCGGTGCGGTCCTCGTTCACGGTGACCTGCCCCTCCCCCACCTCGCCGAGGTCGACGTACGCGCCGACGGTGCCCGCGCCGACGTACAGCGTGCGGGTGCCGCGCAGCGCGTCGGGGAGGAACCTGGCGTCCTTCTCCAGGTCGACGACGACCTGGAAGTTGCCGGTCGCCGCCTCGTAACGGCTCATGTCCTGGACGGACTTCAGGAGCGCCGGGCCCGAGCGGTCGTGGGTCTCCTCCCCGAAGACGTCGTCGAGGCCCGGCAGCAGACTGAGCCTGCTGCCGGCGAACAGCAGCGCCACCACGACCGCGAGCACGCCCGCGACCTTGGCCCAGCCGGGCAGGCCGGTGCGGCGCGGGGGCTTGCCGGGCCGCCGCTGTGCGGCGTCGGTGAGAGTCATACGGTACGGATTCCCCCGTACCCCTTGGTCACTCAGCGCTTGACGTACGACGCCTCGAGGTCCCGTACTTCGGCGGACAGGTGCGGCTCCGCCGTGCCGTCGACGGGCCGGACGTACTGGGCGACGAGGTCGAGGGCGGCGGCCGAGAGCTTCGCCTTCACCTCGGGGGTACGGCCGGGCAGGAGGGCGATGCCTATGTGCACGAGGGCGTTGCCGGTGGCCTCTTCGGCGACCACGGTGTCGTCGGTGCGGCGAAAGCGCGTCTTGCAGGCGGCGAGCCGGGTGTCGACGATGTCGGCGACGAGCGGGTGGAGGGCGAGCGCGAAGCTGCGGCGGTCGAAGGTGTCCGCCAGGGAGTCGGAGTAGTCGACGGTGATCTGCGGCATGGCACACACTCCAGGTGGGGGCGCTCAGGTGCTGTCCCGGCCACCTTTACGGTGATCGGCATGACGACACAAGTGCGCTTCCGGATGGCGGACGCCGGGGCCGGCGCCGACCTCGTCCGTCTCGTCGGCCTCTACGACGGGGCCGCCCGCTGGATGCGGAGCCGGGGCATCGAGCAGTGGCAGCCGGGCGGGAAGGACGAGGAACACTTCCGGCTGCGGATCGGGGAAGGGGAGGTGTGGCTGGCCGAGGCGGGCGGGGCGACGGTCGGGGCGTTCGAACTGTGGTGGGACGACGAGCCCGCCTGGGGGGCCCGGCCGCCGGTCGCCGGGTACGTGCACCGCCTGATGAACGACCTCACGGCCGCGCCCCCGGGCTCGGCCGTGTGATGCTCGCCCGGGCGGAGCGGCGGATCGCGGAGGCCGGACGGGAACTGGCCCGGCTGGACTGCCTGACGTCGAATCCGCGGCTGCGGACGTACTACGAGGCGGCGGGTTACCGGGTGGTGGGCGAGCAGCCGGCCAAGGCCGGCGGGCGTGGCGGAGCTTCTTACGGGGTGACTCTGCTGGAGCGGCGGCTCTGACTCCGGGCCCCCGCCCCCGCACGGGCCGGGGGCGGGCCCCGGCCCGTGCAGGGCCTCGTTACTCCTTGGTGAAGACGGCGACCGACCGGGCCGGGACCGTGAAGGTGCCTGTGGCCGGGTCGTACGCCGACTTCCTGACCGTCGCGTCCGCGCCCGCCGCCTGCACCGGGTGCAGGGCGTACGCCGTGTCCGCGAGGCCGGCGGCCCTCTGCTTCTGCTCCGACGGGGTCGCGTTGAAGACCACGACCAGGTCGCCGGCGCGCATGGTGATGACGCCGGGTGTCTCGTCCTTGCCGGAGAGGGGGAAGGAGACCGCCTTCTGCACCTGGTCGGCCGACGTGAGGCTGAAGGTCTTCTCCGTCGTGCGGATCTTCAGCAGGTCCGCGTACGCCGCCGATGCCCCCTCGATGTCCCGGCAGTCCGGCGACAGGGCGGCCCCGGTCAGCAGGGGCTCGGCGTAGGGCCACTTGTCCTTGTTGTCGGCCGCCGGCGGCAGGCCGCGCCCGAAGCCGTTGCCGTCCCCGCAGTCCCAGTGGATCGCGTTGAACCAGTCACCGCTGTCGTAGGAATTGCGGTCGAGCGACTTGGAACGGAGGAGGTCCGTCCCCGCCTGGGACAGCGCCGGGCCCTGCGAGAGCGCGGCCGTCGCCATCGCCAGTACCTGCATCCGCGCCCGGTCGGCCGCCGGGGTCCCGCGCGGCAGTTTGAAGGCCAGGGCGTCGTACAGCGTCTCGTTGTCGTGGGCGTCGGCGTAGGCGAGGGCGTCGCCGGGAGCGGAGGCGTAGCCGGCCGGGGCGCCGTTGTAGTCGACCTCGGAGCCCTTGACCGTACGGCCGGAGGTGTCGGTGAAGGTGTACGACGCCAGGTTGCCGGTCAGGCCCACCTTGATCAGGTCCTGGTAGTGGAGGAGGCGGGCCTTCTGCTCGGCCTCGGTGCCGTTGGCGGCGGACGGGTTGGGGTCGGTGTAGAGGCCGGAGGCGAAGCCCTGCACGCCCGGGTCCCCGTCGAAGGGCCCGCCGCCGCGCACGGCGTCGCGCGCGCGGTCGGAGAAGGTCGCGATGCCCGTGCCGGCCATGTTCTTCTGGGTGGCCTGTTCGAAGCGGGCGTCGTCGGCGATCTCGCCGAAGTTCCAGCCCTCGCCGTACAGGACGATCTTCTTGCCGTCCACGCCGTCGCGGGCGGGCGTCAGCTCGTCCAGCGCCTTGCGGACGGCCAGGATGTTGGCCTTCGGGTGGTGGCCCATGAGGTCGAAGCGGAAGCCGTCGACCTTGTAGTCCTTCGCCCAGGTGACGACGGAGTCCACGACCAGCTTGCCCATCATGGCGTTCTCGGGCGCGGTGTTGGCGCAGCAGGTGGAGGTGGCCACGCTGCCGTCGGCCAGCAGCCGCTGGTAGTAGCCGGGGACGATCCTGTCGAGTACGGACTTGTCGGCCTGGCCGGACGCGACGGTGTGGTTGTAGACGACGTCCATGACCGTGCGCAGGCCGGAGTCGTTCAGGCCCTTGACCATCTGCCGGAACTCCACCGTGCGCCGGGTGCCGTCGGGATCACTGGCGTACGAGCCCTCGGGGACGGTGTAGTGCAGCGGGTCGTAGCCCCAGTTGTACGCGTCCTTCGCCGCCGCCTTCGCCACGCACGCCTGCTGCTCGTCGGAGTCGGGTGCGTACACGGAGAGGTCGCAGGCGGGGCGCCGCTGGTCGGCCTTCTTCTCGGGAACGGTGCCGATGTCGAAGACGGGGAGGAGGTGGACGTACGACGTGCCGGCCTCGGCCAGTCTGCCGAGGTGGGCCATGCCCTTCGAGCCGCGGTCGGTGAAGGCGAGGTACTCCCCCGGGTGCTTGGCGGTACGGTCGGCGACCGAGAAGTCCCTGACGTGGAGCTCCTGGATCTGGGCGTCGCGCAGCGGGGTCGCGGCCGGCTTCTTGAGCGTCGACCAGCCCTGGGGTGCCAGCTTCGGGTCGGTGAGGTCGACGACGAGGCTGCGGGCGGAGTCGGCGGTGAGCGCGGTGGAGTAGGGGTCGGTGACCTTGTTGGTGACGGCCTTCTGGACGCTGGGCGCCCAGACCTGCACGACGTACCGGTACGGCTTGCCCGCCCAGGACTTGGTGCCCGTGACGGACCAGACGCCACTGCGCTCGTCGCGCCGCATCGGGACGGTCCTGCCGTCGAGTTCGAGGGCGACGCGCTGGGCGGTGGGGGCCCAGAGGGAGAGGGTCGGGCGGCCCTTGCGGAAGACGGGGCCGAGGGACGCCTTGGTGGCGGAGGTGCTGTACGTGTCGTCGAGCACGCCCGGCAGCTGGACAGTCGTGGCGGCGAGCAGGGCGCCGTTCGCGGCCCGCTGGGTGGCGACGATCTGGCCGCGCAGGGCCTCGCGGACCCGGTCCCGGTCGCGCGGGTCGACGGTGAAGGCGGGGTGGTCCTTGAGGTGCGGGTACTTCGCCTTCTGCGCGTCGGTGAGGGCGGAGGGGGAAAGGCGCAGCCAGCGGCCCTCGTCGGAGAGCGCCCCGTCGACGACGGAGATGCCGCCGTCACGGGCGTACACGAGCTGCTGGCTGGTGGCGTCGGTGGCCTTGACCTTCCAGACGACCGTGTCCCTGTCGATCCACTGCGCCTCGGCCTTGGCCAGGTCGAGCGAGGCCGCCCCGGCGGCCTGCGGCAGCAGGTACGCGGGCTGCCCGGCCAGCGTCCACACCTCGTGGCCGTGCGTCGCCAGGTCGAGGGACTGGTCGCCGGGAAGGTCCTTCTCGTCGCCCTTGTGCAGGATGTAGGAGAGGGAGGTGGCGCCCGCGGCGAGCGGGACCTCGAAGGTCGCGCCGTACGTGTCCTTCCTCACCGGCATCAGCGGCTTGGACCAGTCGGTGGGCTCCTTGGCGCCGGTCCAGGTGTGCAGGCCCCAGCCGTCGTAGTTCCCGTCGGCGCGCTGGTAGTGGAGTACGGCCTTCGTTTTGTCCTGGGGCGGGTACGCGCCGTCGGGGGCCTTCGTGGCCTGGCCGTCCTTGCCCTGCTCGATCCAGACCTCGCCGGTCCTGCCGAGGTCGACGGTGCGCTGCGGGCCGTCCGCCGTGCCGTTCTTCTCGACGGTGTAGCGGAAGGAGGAGGACGAGGCGCCCCCGGCGAGCTTGATCCAGGCGAAGGCGCCGTACGCGTCGCGGCCGGTGAAGGCTGCGGCCTTGTCTCCGGACTTCAGCTGCCAGCCGTCGTAGTCGCCGTCGGGGCGCTGGTAGTGGACGACGGCGTGGTCGCGCTCGACGGCCGTCGGCCGGTCGGGCGCGGGGGCCTGTCCGGCCGTCGTCGAGGCGAGGGCGCTCGCGGTGCGTCCGGCCCTGTCCACCACGACCGCCTTGTAGCGGAGGGGGGTTCCGGCCTTCACGTCATCGCCCAGGTGCTGGGTGACCTTGTACGGGGCGTGGTCGGCGGAGCCGAGCGTGCGCCACGCGCCGTCGCCCCTCTGGGCGGCGAAGACGACGCGGTTGAGCTGTCCGCCCTCGACGTCCGCACTGACCTCGACGGTGCCGGTGGCTCCGGCGGCCGGTGCCTCGAGGGTGAGGGACGGCGCGGCCGTCGGCGCGGGCAGGGGCTCGGCCGCCCGGAGCACGACGGACGACAGCGCGGGCACGGTGATCTTCACCTTGCGGCCGGCGTCACTGCGTACCGTCCCCGAAGTGCCGTACAGGGTGCGGAAGTCGGCGTTCGCCGTGCCGGCGGTCAGCTCGACGGTCTTCGGTCCGGCGGCGTTGTTGGTGGCGACGAGGTACTCGGTGCCGCGCTCGGCGTCCGTGCGGGAGAAGGCGTAGACGGGGCCCTCCGCGTGCAGCTCCTGCTGTACGCCGTCGCGCAGCGCGGGGTGGTTCTTCGTCAGCTTCGACAGGGCGGCGATCGACCGGTAGAGGGGATGCGTGGTGTCGTACGCGTCGGAGGCGTGCGTACGGTCCGTGCCGAGCTGGTCGTCGTCGAGGTAGTCGGCGGTCTTCGACGCGAAGAGGGTCTGGCGGGCGTCCTTGTCGCCGCCCGCGCCGGTGAAGCCCTGTTCGTCGCCGTAGTAGACGACGGGGTTGCCGCGCGAGAGGAACATCAGCTCGTTGGCGAGGCGGGCGCGCCCGAGCAGCTCGGCGTCGTCGGCCTTCGGGTTGTCCTGCCTGAGGAAGGTTCCGATGCGGCCCATGTCGTGGTTGCCGGTGAAGGAGACCTGCTGGTAGGCGTTGGCCTTGTCGGTGGTGTAGCGGTAGTCCTCGGCGAAGACCTTGGCCGGCCGGCCGGCCGCCGCGCCCTGGGAGGCGTACGCGCGGATGGCGTCCTGGAGCGGGAAGTCGAGGGTGGAGTCGAGGCGGCCGCGCGTCACGTAGGGCGAGGTGACCCGGGGGTCGGCGGAGTAGACCTCGCCGAACATGAAGAAGTCGTCGCGGCCCCGCTTCTTCGCGTACGCGTCGAGGGCGGTGGCCCACTGGGTCCAGAAGTCCAGGTCGACGTGTTTGACGGTGTCGATGCGGAAGCCGTCGATGTCGAAGTCGCGGACCCACTTCTCGTAGATGTCCGCCATGCCGTCGACGACCTCGGGACGCTCGGTCCACAGGTCGTCGAGCCCGGCGAAGTCGCCGTACTCGGAGCTCTCGCCGGCGAAGGTCGAGTCGCCCCGGTTGTGGTACATCGTGGGGTCGTTGAGCCAGGCCGGGACCTTCTTCCCGCCGCCCCCGGACCGCTGGGGCGTGTACGGGAAGGCGTCGGCGTCGATCCCCGGGACGCCCTCGCGGTCGTCGAAGGGGCGGCCGGACCTGTCGAGGTAGGGGTACGCGCCCTTGGAGCGGTAGCCGTACTTCTTCTCGGCGTAGTCGACGGTGTCGGCGGTGTGGTTGGTGATGACGTCGAAGAAGACCTTCATGCCCTTGGCGTGGGCCTTGTCGATCAGCTTCTCCAGGTCGGCGTTGGTGCCGAAGTGCGGGTCGACCTGGGTGAAGTCGGTGATCCAGTAGCCGTGGTAGCCGGCCGAGGCGTCCTTGCCGGTCCCCTGCACGGGCCTGTTCTTGAAGATCGGCGCCATCCAGAGGGAGGTGGTGCCGAGGCCCTTGATGTAGTCGAGCTTCCGGGTGAGGCCCTTGAGGTCCCCGCCCTGGTAGAAGCCCTTGTCGGTGGGGTCGAAGCCCGTTTCGAAGCGTGAGCCGGTGAGCCCGCCCCTGTCGTTGGCCGTGTCGCCGTTCGCGAACCGGTCGGGCAGTACGAAGTAGAACTGCTCCCGGGTCAGGTCGTGCCGCGCGGGCTCGGCGGCCAGGGCCCTGTCCGACGGCGGGGCGGGCGGTTTCGCGGCGGCGGCCGGTGCGGCGGGTGCGAGCGCGGCGCACAGCGCCACGCTCACGACGCCGACGGCCGCTCTTCGCAGGGGCGGGCGTATCACAGCGAGAACTCCTCAAAGGTGCAGGGACGTACGGGAGACGGGCGGGCGGGTCAGCCGCGCCAGGCGTCGTTCAGCGTGACCCTGCCGCTCGCGGGGACGGTCGCCGTGCGGTTGGCGCCGCTCTCCCAGGTGACGTTGCCGGAGGCGTCCTTGCGGATGTACTTGTACGCGAAGGACGTGCCGGCGGACAGGGACACGTCGAGCTTCCACACCGGGTAGCTCGCCGGGTCCAGCTTGATCGCGGCGGCGGTGTTCCAGTTGCCGAGTGCGGACTGGTCGCCGGTGACGTAGATGTTCTGGCCGACCGTGGTCGTGGCGTCGACGTTGAAGGAGGCGCCGTCGGTCACCGGGGCCGGGCCGGTGCCGCCGCCGGCGCAGGTCTTGGCGTTCACGTGCAGGGCGACGGCGGTGTGGGCGCCGAGGGTGGCCGTGAACCGACCGGAGCCGTCGACCGTCACGGCGGTGTTGTTCTGGACGTCGCAGTAGGTGCCGGCCGCGAGCGAGGTCTGGAAGGTGCGGGTCAGCGAGGAGCCCTCGTGGTTGATGGCGACGTACGCCTTGTCACCGCGCCCGAAGGCGATCCGGTCGCCGCCGTTGTCCCACCAGTTCGTGACGCCCTGACCGCGCGCCGCGTTCCGGAAGCCGACCATGCTCCTGATCTGGGTCCAGTCGTGCTGGCACTTCCACCCGTCGCTGTGACAGGCGTTGACGGTTCCGCCGTTCGGCGGCCCCGCGTCGTGGGCGGAGAACGCGTACCCGGAGTGGACGTCCGGGGAGCCGTACGGCCAGGCCAGCATGAAGACACTGGCGAGGGTGTAGGTGGCGCCGTCCTTGTAGCTGAGGGTGTCGCCGCCGCGCTCGGTGTCGTGGTTGTCCACGAAGACGGCCGACTTGCCGCTCTCCATGAAGCCCCAGCCCTCGCCGTAGTTCCTGAGGTTCGCGAGGTTCTCGTTGTTGAAGACCTGCTTGAGGCCCCGGCCGTAGCGGAACTCCTGCACGTCGCCCGAGCCGAGGTACTCGCCCGGCGAGACCGCCTCGCCCGCGCCGTGGATGGCTTCGTGCTTCCAGTACACGCCCGGGTTGCTCAGCCGGGACTTGATGTCGGCGAGGTCCGCGGCCGGCATGTGCTTGGCCGCGTCGATCCGGAAGCCGTCGACGCCCAGGGAGAGCAGGTCGTTCAGGTACGCCGCGATCCGGCCGCGCACGTAGCTCTCGCCGGTGTCCAGGTCGGCGAGCCCGACCAGCTCGCAGTTCTGTACGTTGCCCCGGTCCCCGTAGTTGCTGACCTGGGAGCGGCAGTCGTCCAGGTCCGCGCCCGAGTAGATGCCGGGGTAGGCGTACTTCTCGTACGAGGAGCCGCCGGTGCCGGTGCCGTTGCCGGCCGCCATGTGGTTGATGACGCTGTCGGCGACGACCTTCACGCCCGCCCCGTGGCAGGCGCTGACCATGTTCGCGAACGCGGCGCGGTCACCGAGCCTTCCGGCGATCTTGTAGCTGACGGGCTGGTACGACGTCCACCACTGGCCGCCCTGGATGTGCTCCTGCGGAGGGGATACCTGGACGGAGCCGTAACCGGCCGGTCCGAGGGTCCGCGTGCACTCCTTGGCGACCGAGTCGAACTTCCACTCGAAGAGGACGGCGGTGACGTCCTTGACGCCGGGCGGGGCGGCCTGCGCGGTGCCCGCGGGAGCCACCAGGGTCCCCGCGCCGGCCACGAGGGCGAGGGCGAGGGTGGCAGAGAAAGGTCTGCGAGCCATGTGTTCCTCCTGCATGGGGGGAGGTGCGGGTGCGACGGTGCAGCCTCGCGCGGCAACGCGCCTTGCCCTCAAGGCTTGAATGTTCTTGCAGCAATAGTTGAAAACTTGCCGCGGGGCAGACCGTACGAGCCCTCACCAGCGCGGTCAACCCTTGTGACACACTCCGCTCACCTGCGGGAAACCTGGCGAATTTCTTCTTGCAAGCCCTTTCGCAAGGTGTTGCGGAACTGCTAGGTTCTCCACGACTCCGGCCCGGCCGGCCGGGGGTCCGGCAGGTCCGGGCCCCACGCGCCCGACCGGCCGGGTCGGGTACGACAGGGGACCCCCCGGACCGTCGACTCCCCGCGGCCCTCCCTGGGCAGGCCCGGGGTTCCCCTGCCGCCCGCCCCCTGCCGCCCGCCCCTCGGCGGGGCGTTCCGCTACGCGCGCTTCTGCGCCGTGGAGCCCCGCACCACCAGCTCCGGCTGGAACACGTACTCCGTGCGCTGGACCGGGCTGCCGCCCAGCTCCTCCAGCAGCGCCCCGACCGCCGCCGTCGCCATCGCCTGCACCGGCTGGCGGACCGTGGTCAGCGGCGGATCGGTGAAGGCGATCAGCTGCGAGTCGTCGAAGCCCACCACCGAGACGTCGTCCGGCACGTCGAGCCCGCGCTCGCGCGCCGCCCGCACCACGCCCAGCGCCATCATGTCGCTGCCGCAGACGATGCCCGTACACCCCTTGCCGAGCAGTGCGCCCGCCGCCGCCCGGCCGCCCTCGACGCTGAACAGCGTGTGCTGGACCAGGGATTCGGCTTCGTCCCGCGACGTCCGCGACAGGCCGGCGAGCGCGTCGGTGAACCCCTCCCGCTTGCGGCGCGACGGGACGTACCTCCGCGGGCCGACCGCGAGGCCGATCCGTTCGTGGCCCAGCTCGGCGAGGTGGCCGACGGCCATCCGCATCGCGGCGTGGTCGTCCGGCGACACGAAGGGCGCGCTGATCGCCTCGTTGTAGCCGTTGATCAGGACGTACGGGACCCCGCGCTCGGCCAGCCGGCCGTACCGCGCGGGGTCGGCCGACAGGTCGGCGTGCAGCCCGGACAGGAAGACGATGCCGCCGACCCCCCGCTCCACCAGCTGCTCGACGAGTTCGTCCTCCGTCGCCCCGCCCGGCAGCTGGGTGCACAGCACCGGCGTGTAGCCGTGCCCGGCCAGGACCTGCTCGACGACCTGGGCGAACGCCGGGAAGATCGGGTTGGTCAGCTCGGGCGTCACCAGCCCGATCAGGCCCGCGCTGCGCCGGCGCAGCCGCACGGGCCGCTCGTACCCGAGGACGTCGAGCGCCGCGAGCACCCGCTGGCGCGTGGTGTCCGCGACGCCCGGCTTGCCGTTCAGGACCCGGCTCACGGTGGCCTCGCTGACGGAGGCGTGCTCCGCTATGTGCGCCAGCCGGGGCGGCGCGGGAACGGTCACACCGTCCACCACACCGTGGTGTCCGCCGGCAGGTCGACATCGCCCTCGCGCACGGTCGTCTCGGCGCTGGCGAGCAGCGCGCGACCGGGTGCGGGGATGCGCACCGCCGTGCCCGTCGTGTTGACCGTGCAGACGAACCCCTCGCGCGCGAAGGCGACCACGCCCTCGGGCGCGTCCAGCCACGCCACGTCCGTGCCGGCGCCCAGGCCGGGGTGTTCGCGGCGTACGGCCAGCGCCGAGCGGTACAGCTCCAGGGTCGACGCCGGGTCGCCGGTCTGCGTCTCGACGCTCAGCTCGCCCCAGCCGGCCGGCTGCGGCAGCCAGCTGCCGCCCGTGCCGAAACCGTGGGACGGCCCCCCGGCCGTCCACGGAATCGGCACGCGGCACCCGTCGCGGAAGCCGTCCTGGCCCTCCGCGCGGAAGAACGACGGGTCCTGGCGGGCCTCGTCGGGCAGGTCGGTGACGTCGGGCAGCCCGAGTTCCTCGCCCTGGTAGATGTACGCCGATCCGGGCAGCGCCAGCATCAGCAGCGTCGCCGCGCGGGCCCGGCGCAGGCCGAGCTCGCGGTCGCCGGGGGTGCGGATCTGCGTGCCGAGGCCCGGCGGGTTGGCGAACCGGGTCGCGTGCCGGGTCACGTCGTGGTTGGACAGCACCCAGGTGGCGGGCGCGTCGACCGGTCGCATCGCGGCGAGCGAGACGTCGATGACCTCGCGCAGCGCGGCCGCGTCCCAGTCGGTGCCCAGGTACTGGAAGTTGAACGCCTGGTGCAGCTCGTCGGGGCGCACGTAGTTGGCCGTGCGCTGCACGGTCGGCGTCCACGCCTCGGCGACGCCGATGCGCTCGCCCGGGTACTCGTCGAGGATCTGCCGCCAGGAGCGGTAGATCTCGTGGACGCCGTCCTGGTCGAAGAAGGGCATGACGTCATTGCCGAGCAGCTTCAGCTGGTCGTGGCCGCCGAGGTCGGGCAGGCCGTCCGCCTTGACCAGGCCGTGCGCCACGTCGATGCGGAAGCCGTCGACGCCCATGTCGAGCCAGAAGCGGAGGATGGAGCGGAACTCGTCGGCGACGGCCGGGTGTTCCCAGTTGAAGTCGGGCTGCTCGGGCGCGAAGAGGTGCAGGTACCAGTCGCCGGGCGTGCCGTCCGGGTCCGTCGTACGGGTCCAGGCGGGGCCGCCGAAGATGGACTCCCAGTCGTTGGGCGGGAGTTCGCCGTTCACGCCCTTGCCGGGGCGGAAGTGGTAGCGGTCGCGCAGCGGCGAGCCGGGGCCCTCCTTCAGCGCGCGCTTGAACCACTCGTGCTGGTCGGAGGAGTGGTTGGGCACCAGGTCGACGATGATGCGCAGGCCCAGGGCGTGGGCGTCGCGTATCAGGGCGTCGGCGTCGAGGAGGGTGCCGAACATCGGGTCGATGGCCCGGTAGTCGGCGACGTCGTAACCGGCGTCGGCCTGCGGCGACGCGTAGAAGGGGCTGAGCCAGACGGCGTCGACGCCGAGCTCCTTGAGGTACGGGAGCCGGCCGCGCACCCCTTCGAGATCGCCCATGCCGTCGCCGTTGCCGTCGGCGAAACTGCGCGGATAGACCTGGTAGATCACCGCGTCACGCCACCAGCCGGTGCGGTTTCCGCGGGCGGGGGCGGTGGGAGCAGCGAGGTGCTGGGTCATGTCGTCCCTGGAAGTCATGGAGGCGGGAGCGGCGCCGGGTCCTCGGTGCGGGCCCGGCGCCGGCATACGGAAAAGGAGAGGGCGGTCAGCCCTTGACGGCTCCGGCGGACACACCGGTCACCAGGTGGCGCTGGGCGAAGAGGAAGACGAGCGCCGCCGGGATCGCGATGAGCACGGAGGCCGCGGCCATCGGGCCCCACTGGGCGCCGTACTGGTTGACGAACTTCTGGAGGCCGCCCGCGAGGGTCATGTTCTCGTCGCCGACCATGAAGGCGGAGGCGTACGCCACCTCGCCCCAGGCGGTGACGAAGGAGTAGAACGCGGTCACCGCGATGCCCGGCTTGGCGAGCGGCAGGATCAGCCGCCAGAAGGTGCCGAACGGGGTGAGGCCGTCGACCTGGCCCGACTCGTCGATCTCGCGCGGGATGGTGTCGAAGAAGCCCTTCATCATCCAGGCGCAGAACGGCACGGAGATGGTGAGGTAGGTGATCACCAGGCCGGCCGGCCGGTTGAGCAGGCCCATGCTCGACATGATGTTGTAGATCGGCACGATCAGGACCGCGACCGGGAACATCTGGGTGATCAGCAGGGTCCACATCAGGCCGCGCTTGCCGGGGAACCGGAAGCGGCTCACGGCGTAGCCGGTCGTGGCGGCGACGAAGACGCCGAGGACCGTGGACAGGCCCGCGACGAGCAGCGAGTTCCCGAACCAGGTGAGGAACGGCGTGTCACGCAGCAGGCCGGTGTAGTTCTCGAACGTCGTGTCCTTGAAGAAGTCGGTGGACGTCGCGTACGCCGCCGGCTTGAGCGAGGTCAGCAGGACCCACAGCACGGGGAACACGGCGATCACCGACGCCACGACGAGCGTGACGTGCAGACCGGCCGAGGCCAGCGGGGAGCGCCGGCCGCGGAGCGGGGCGTTCACCGGGACGTTCGCGGAGGCCGGGGCGGGGGCATGGGGGGCAGTGGTCACCAGACGTCTCCCTGCTTGCGGAGCACTCGCCGGTAGACCGCGGCGAAGAGCATCAGGAGGATCAGGATCAGTACGCCCCAGGTGGAGGACTGCGCGTAGTCGCGGGGGCTGATCTCGAAGGAGAACTTGTACGCCTGGGTGACCAGGATCTGGGTGGCGTCGCCGGGCCCGCCGCGGGTGAGCAGGAAGATCACCGGGAACATGTTGAAGGTCCAGATCGTGGACAGCAGGATCACGGTGGAGCTGACGGGGCGCAGTCCCGGCAGGGTGATGTGCCGGAAGCGCTGCCAGGCGCTGGCCCCGTCCATCTCGGCGGCTTCGTACTGGGCGCTGTCGATGGACTGGAGGCCGCCGAGGAGGGCGACCATCATGAACGGCACGCCGAGCCAGACGTTGACGGCGATGACCGAGACCTTCGCCATCGTCGGGTCGTTGAGCCACGGGACCGCGTCGATGCCGCCGCCGGCCAGGATCCGGTTCAGGAAGCCGCGGTCCTCGTTGTAGAGGAAGCGCCAGGCGAAGACGGAGACGAAGCCGGGGATGGCCCACGGCAGGATCAGCATCATCCGGTAGACGGACCGGCCGGCGATCCTGCGGTTGAGGATGTTCGCGAGCCCCAGGCCCAGCAGGAAGGTGATGCTGACGCAGGAGACCGTCCACACCAGCGTCCAGCCGAGGGTGTCGAGGAACTGGGAGCCGGTGAGCGCGTCGGCGTAGTTGTCCAGCCCCACGAACTCGTACGTGGCGGGGAGGTGGTTGACGCCGATGCTGCGCGCGACGTTGCGCTCGTCGGCGTCGGTCAGCGACAGGTAGACGCCGCGGACCAGCGGGTACCCGATGATCACGCCGATCACGATCACCACCGGGGCGACCATGGTCCAGGCGTACCAGTGGGTCGAGAGCGATCGCCGGAGCCTGCCCGGAGCTTTGCCAGCACCGCGGCTGGGGCCGCGGGCGACGTCGTCGCCCGCGGCCTTCGCCACCGACTGGCTGGTGTGGACAGCCATCAGTCGGCCTGCCTTTCTGTTACTTCCAGCCCTTGAGGAGCTTGCGGTACTGGTCGCCGGTGGTCCTGGCGCCCTTCTCCGGGGTGGTCTGGCCGGTGAGGACCTTGGTGTACTCGGTGACCAGCGGCGCGAAGAGGCTGCCGGTCTCGGGGATCCAGGGGCGCTCGACGGCCTTGTCGACGACGGGCTTGAAGAAGCCGACGATCTGGCTGCCGGAGGCGCCCGGCCGGGAGTAGACCGAGGTACGGGTCGGGAGCAGGTTCAGTTCCTTGGCGACCAGGTCCTGGCTCTCGGCGGAGGTCATGTACTCGCTGAAGGCGTACGAGGCCTCGAGGTTCTTGGAGCCCGCGTAGACGGCGAGGTTGTGGCCGCCCTGCGGGGCGCCCTGGCCCTTGCTGCCGGCCGGGACCGTGGTGATGCCCAGGTTGGCCTTGTCCTTGAACTCCTTGCCGGCGAAGGTGTCGGCGACGGCCCACGGGCCGTTGATCATCATGGCGACCTTGCCGTCCTTGAACGCCGCCTGCATGTTCTCCCAGCCGTCGGTGGCGTCGGTCTTCGCCGCCCCGGAGTCGACCAGCTCCTTGACGACCTTCATCGCCTTGACGCCGGGCTCCTGGTCGACCGTGACGGTCTTGCTCTTGGCGTCGACCAGGTCGCCGCCCTCGCCGTAGAGGAAGGACAGGAACCAGTACGCGTCGTCGCCGCGCAGGTAGAGGCCGGTCTTGCCGGTCTTGTCCTTGATCTTCTTCGAGACGGTCTTCAGCTCGTCGATCGTCTTCGGCACCTCGACGCCGGCGTCCTTGAAGATCTTCTCGTTGTAGAAGAGGCCCATCGAGTCGATGACCTGCGGCACCGCGTACGTCTTGCCGTCGTACCTGGTGCTGGCCGCGGCCTGCGCCAGGAAGTCCTTGTCGTCCTTGAGCGCGGCCGTGCCGTCCAGCGGGGCCAGCAGGCCGAGGTCCGCGAACTCGGGGGTCCAGGCGACCTCGGAGCGGATCACGTCGGGGGCGCCGGAGCCGGACTGGGCGGCGTTCTTGAACTTGTTCTGCGCCTCGCCGAAGGGGACGTTGACGTACTGGACGTCGACGTCCGGGTGCTTCTTCTCGAAGCCTTCGGCGAGCTTCTTGAAGACCTTGTCCTCACTGCCGACGGTCGAGGTGTCCCACCAGGTGACGGTGCCGGACAGCTCGCCCGAGGCCTTCTTCTCACCGGTGCCACCGCTGTCGCCACCACAAGCCGTCGCCGCGAGCGCCAGGGTCGCGACCAGGGCGGTGGCCGTTGTGCCACGTCGCATCTGAACTCCTTCAACTGCCGAACCGCTCCGTCGCGGCGCCGGGTCGTCGAGGAACGTAACAAGGATGAAAGAAGTCCGAAAGAGCTTGCGAAGATTTTCCGCAAGAGCAGCCGATCGTTACATCGGCGTGTCCTCACAGTTGCCGTCGAACCCCTTGTCAGGCGGGCGGCAGAGGACTTAATGGACTGCGGCCGCTCCTGCAAGCACTACCGCAAAGACTTGCAGGACTGTTACTTTCAGGATCTGTCCGCGTTGATCTCGTAGTGACCGATCCGGCCCGCCCGTACGAGAGGGACCTTCATGACGCAGGAGCTCGCAGCCACCCGGACGACCCCGGCGCGCGGCTGGTGGCGCGACGCCGTCATCTACCAGGTGTACGTGCGCTCCTTCGCGGACAGCGACGGCGACGGCATCGGCGATCTGCGCGGCATCCGCGAGCGCCTGCCGCACGTGGCCGCCCTGGGCGCCGACGCGGTCTGGCTGACCCCCTTCTACGCCTCGCCGCAGGCCGACGGCGGTTACGACGTCGCCGACTACCGCACCGTCGACCCGCTCTTCGGCACCCTCGACGACGCGGCGGAGCTGATCAACGCGGCGCACGACCTGGACCTGCGGGTGATCGTCGACGTCGTCCCGAACCACACCTCCGACCAGCACGCGTGGTTCCGCGCCGCCCTGGCGGACCGGCAGGGCGGCCCGGCCCGCGACCGCTACCACTTCCACCCCGGCCGGGGCACCGCCGGCGAACTCCCGCCCAACGACTGGGAGTCGGTCTTCGGCGGCCCCGCCTGGACCCGCGTCCCCGACGGTGACTGGTACCTGCACCTCTTCGCGCCCCAGCAGCCCGACCTCAACTGGCACAACCCCGAGGTCCACGAGGAGTTCGAGTCGATCCTGCGCTTCTGGCTGGGCCTGGGCGTGGACGGCTTCCGGGTCGACGTCGCCCACGGCATGATCAAGGCGGAGGGGCTGCCCGACATCGGCGCGCGCGAGCAGGCCAAGATGATCGGCTCCCAGGTCCTGCCCTTCTTCGACCAGGACGGCGTCCACGACATCCACCGCTCCTGGCGCAGGCTCCTCGACTCGTACGACGGCGAGCGGATCGGCGTCGCCGAGGCGTGGGCCCCCTCCCCCGAGCGCCTCGCCCTGTACGTGCGCCCCGACGAGCTGCACCAGGCGTTCAACTTCCAGTTCCTGAACTGTCCGTGGGACGCGCAGGCGATGCGTGCCGTCATCGAGGCGTCGCTCGCCGCGACCACCCTGGTCGAGGCCCCCACCACCTGGGTCCTGTCCAACCACGACGTGGTCCGCCACCCCACCCGGTACGGCGGCGGGGACGACGCGCTGGGCCTGCGCCGGGCCCGCGCCGCCGCGCTGCTGATGCTGGCGCTGCCCGGTTCGGCGTACCTCTACCAGGGTGAGGAGCTGGGCCTGCCCGAGGTCACCGGCCTGCCCGACGCGGTCCGCCAGGACCCGTCCTTCTTCCGCAGCGACGGCCAGGACGGTCTGCGCGACGGATGCAGGGTGCCGATGCCCTGGTCGGGCGACGCGCCGCCGTACGGCTTCTCCCCCGAGTCCGCCGCCCCGTCCTGGCTGCCGCAGCCCGACACCTGGAAGGACCTGACCGTCGGGGCCCAGACCGGTGACCCGCACTCCACCCTGGAGCTCTACCGCTCCGCGCTGGCCCTGCGCCGCGAGCTCCCGGGCCTGGGGGACGGACCGATCACCTGGCAGCAGGCCCTGGGCGGTCACCCCGACGGCCTGCTGGTCTTCGGCCGCCCCGGCTTCGTCTGCACGCTCAACACCACGGCCCGCCCCGCCGGACTCCCCGCCCCGGGGCGCCTGCTGATCGCCTCCGACGCCCCCGCCGTGCACGACGGCGCCGTCACCCTCCCGCCCGATTCCTGCGCTTGGTGGGCAATCTGACATGCGCCCGGTACAGTCCACTCCCATGACCGCACGGCTTGCCGACATCGCAGCCCAGGCGGGGGTCAGTGAAGCGACGGTCAGCCGCGTGCTCAACGGCAAGCCGGGGGTTGCCGCGGCCACCCGCGAATCCGTACTCGCCGCGCTCGACGTCCTCGGATACGAGCGCCCCGTCCGGCTGCGCAGGCGCAGCGCGGGGCTGGTCGGCCTCATAACCCCCGAGCTGGAGAACCCGATCTTCCCGGCGCTCGCCCAGGTCATCGGCCAGGGCCTGACCCGCCAGGGCTACACCCCCGTCCTCGCCACCCAGACCCCCGGCGGGTCCACCGAGGACGAGCTCACCGAGATGCTCGTGGACCGCGGCGTCTCCGGCATCATCTTCGTCTCCGGACTCCACGCGGACACCACCGCCGACATGCAGCGCTACGAGCAGCTGCGCGCCCAGGGTGTCCCCTTCGTCCTGGTCAACGGCTTCTCCCCGAAGGTCCAGGCGCCCTTCATCTCGCCCGACGACCGGGCGGCGATGCGGCTGGCCGTGACGCACCTGGCGTCGCTGGGCCACACCGGGATCGGCCTGGCCGTCGGCCCGAAGCGGTTCGTCCCCGTACTCCGCAAGATCGAGGGGTTCCGGACCGCCATGCAGGAGCGGCTCGGCCTCACCCCCGAGGAGGCCGAGGAGCGGATCCAGCACTCCCTCTACACCCTGGAGGGCGGCCAGGCCGCCGCCTCGGCCCTGATCGAGCGGGGCTGCACGGCGATCGTGTGCGCCAGCGACATGATGGCGCTGGGAGCGATCCGCGCCGCCCGCCGCCTGGGTCTGGACGTACCGCGTGACATCTCGGTGGTCGGCTTCGACGATTCGCCGCTCATAGCGTTCACCGACCCTCCCCTGACGACCATCAGACAGCCGGTGACGGCGATGGGGCAGGCCGCGGTCCGCACCCTCCTCGAAGAGGTCGGCGGCACCCCCGCCCCGCCCAGCGAGTTCGTCTTCATGCCCGAGCTGGTCGTCCGTGGTTCCACGGCGTCGGGGCCCCGTCCGTAGGGCTCAGCGCGTGCGAGCACCCCCCGACCGGAGGATGATCGGAGGGGTGGTCCTCATCTGGCAGACTCTCTCCCCATGGGTGAACTGACCGTGAAGACTGTGGAAGGCCGGGCGGCCGCCGCCCCCTCACCCAGCGCGGACGACGGGCAGCATCGGCCGTCCGTCCGGTCGGCGGCCCTGAAGCGGCTTCGTTCGCCCCGCCGTCCGCGGATCTGGTTCGAGATCCTGCTGATCGCGGTCAGTTACTGGACGTACTCGCTGATCCGCAACGCCGTGCCGGAGCAGAAGGCCGCGGCCCTGCGCAACGCGGACTGGATCTGGCAGGCCGAGCAGACCCTCGGGATAGCGGTCGAGGAGACCGTCAACCGCGCCGTGAACTCGGTGACATGGCTCGTCGTGTCGATGAACTACTACTACGCGACGCTGCACTTCATCGTCACGATCGGCGTCCTGGTCTGGCTTTTCCGCTGGCATCCCGGCCGTTATGCGGCGACCCGCCTCGTCCTCTTCGCGACCACGGGAATCGCCCTGCTCGGTTACTACCTGTACCCGCTGGCGCCGCCCCGCCTGATGAACGGGCAGGGCTTCATCGACACGGTCCTGGTGCACCAGACGTGGGGCTCGATGGCTTCGGGCAACTTCAAGAACATGTCGAACCAGTACGCCGCGATGCCCTCGATGCACATCGGCTGGTCCCTCTGGTGCGGCCTGACGATCTTCGCCGTGGCCACCGTCCCCTGGGCTAAGGTCCTCGGCCTGCTCTACCCCACGGCCACCCTGGTCGTGATCGTCGCCACCGCCAACCACTTCTGGCTGGACGCGGTCGGCGGCATGCTCTGCCTCTCCTTCGGCTACGCCCTCAGCGGCGCCTGGTACGGCGTCCTGCCGCACCGCCTGCCGAAGCTGGTCGACGGGGACGTGTCGCGGCCCCGGACCGGCCGCCGGGCGTGGCCGGTCCGGGCGTAGCCGAAAGATCCGGGCGCGGCCGCAGGAGCGGCGCCCGCGCCGGGTCCGTCGGCCCCGGCGCGTGATCCAGCCGCCGGTCACGTCCAGGCGTACGGGCGCCCGGGCCACCTCGTCGGCCGGGGCCTCCACCGGGTCCGGGCCGAAGGCCGTCAGGTCGGCCCGCAGACCCGGGGCGATGCGGCCCGGGACGGTCTGCTCGCCCGCCGCCACCGCCGCGTGCGTGGTGCAGCCCCCCAGCGCCATCAGACCGGTCAGCGCGCGGCCGGCCCCTGCGGCGCCGCGCGGGGCGCGGGCGGTGGCCAGGACCTGGCGGGCGTCGTAGTGGGCGATGGGCCGGTCCGAGCCGAGGGCCAGGACGGCCCCGGCGTCGCGCAGGTCGCGGCAGCGCCAGGCGCGGGCCGCGCGTCCGCCGCCGAGGCGCTTGGACCGTTCGCCGGTGTGGCCGGCGCGGGTGTACGCGGTGTGGGGCGGCTGCATCGAGGCGATCACGCCGAGCTCGGCGGAGCGGGCGGTCCGGTCCCCGGGGACGGTCTCGACGTGCTCGACGCGGTGGCGCAGCCGTCCGACCGCGCCGGGGGTTTCGACGGTGTCCAGGACGTGGCGCACGGCGGCGTCACCGTCCGCACGAGGCCGAGGTGAAGGTGGGCACCTGGCCGGCCCGGATGCGGGGCCGGCGGGCGGCGCCCCACTGGCAGGAGGCCGACTTCTTCCTCTCCGGGTCCGCCGGGCGCGGGCGGTCCGGGCCGGAGGCCGTGTCCGTCGCCCGCGAGGACGCCGTCGATCTGCACCCGGGCGGCTGCCCGCCGGTCACCTTCGGCTGCGCGGACATGGACCTGGCGCAGTGGACCGCCGCGCTGGACACGCGCCTCTCGGCGTACTGGACGCGGCAGGTCTCAGCCGCCGTAGAACAGCTCCTCGACGACTGCCCGCGCGCGCCGCGTCGTGCGCCGGTAGTCGTCGAGCATGTCCCCCATGTGCCCCGCCTCGTATCCCAGGTACCGCGCCACCGCGCCCAGTTCGCGCGCGTCCGAGGGGAACGTGTCGCCCGCCCGCCCCCGGACCAGCATCACCGCGTTGCGCACCCGCGTCGCCAGTACCCACGCCTCGTCCAGCACCGCCGCGTCGTCCGCCGCGATGAGGTCCGCCGCCCGGGCTGCGGCCAGCGCCTCGCGCGTGCGGGTGGTCCGCAGGGCCGGCTCCGCCGCCCCGTGCCGCATCTGGAGCAGCTGGACCGTCCACTCGACGTCGCTGAGCCCGCCCCGGCCCAGCTTCGCGTGCAGCGTCGGGTCCGCCCCGCGCGGCATCCGCTCGGACTCCATGCGCGCCTTGAGCCGCCGGATCTCGCGCACCGCCTCCTCGCCGAGCCCCGCCCGCGGGTACCGCAGCGGATCGACGAGCTCGACGAACCGCCGCCCGAGGTCCGCGTCCCCCGCCACCGGCTCCGCGCGCAGCAGGGCCTGGCTCTCCCAGGCCAGCGACCACCGCCGGTAGTACGCCGCGTAGGAGGCGAGCGTACGCACCATCGGTCCGCTCTTGCCCTCCGGCCGCAGGTCCGCGTCGATCAGCAACGGCGGGTCGGAGGTGGGGAGTTGGAGCAGCCGCCGCATCTCGGCGACGACCGTGTTCGCGGCCCGCGCCGCCTCCTGCTCGTCCGCGCCCTCGCGCGGCTCGTGCACGAAGAGGACGTCCGCGTCGGATCCGTAGCTCAGCTCGTGGCCGCCGAAGCGCCCCATCCCGATCACCGCGAACCGCGTCGGCAGCGTGTCTCCCCACCGCTCCCGCACGGCGGCCCGCAGCGCGCCGGCGAGCGTGGCGGCGTTGAGGTCGGTCAGGGCGTTGCCGACGCGGTCGACGAGCGCGCCGGGGTCCCGCTCGGCCGGGCTCTCCTCGGTTCCGTACGACCCGATGATGTCGCCGGCGGCGGTACGGAACAGCTCCCGGCGCCGCACCCCCCGCGCCGCCGCGACCGCCGCCGCCGCACCGTCCGCCCGCCCGACCGCGGCCAGCACCTCCTGCTCCAGGGGCGCCCGGTCGCGGGCCTTGAGCCCCTGCGGGTCGCCGAGCAGCGCCACCGCCTCCGGCGCCCGCAGCAGCAGGTCGGGGGCGAGCCGCCCGGCCGACAGGACCCGCGCCAGGTTCTCCGCCGCCGCCCCCTCGTCCCGCAGCAGCCGCAGGTACCACGGCGTCTTGCCCAGCGCGTCGGACACCTTGCGGAAGCCGAGCAGCCCGGCGTCCGGGTCGGCGGAGTCCGCGAACCAGCCCAGCAGCACCGGCAGCAGCGTCCGCTGGATGGCCGCCTTGCGCGTCACGCCGGACGCGAGCGCCTCCAGGTGCCGCAGCGCGGCGGCCGGATCGGCGTAACCGAGCGCTTCGAGCCGCTGCCCCGCCGCCTTGGGGCTGAGCCGGATCTCGCCGGGCGCGAGCTGGGCGACCGCGTCGAGCAGCGGTCGGTAGAAGATCTTCTCGTGCAGCCGGCGCACCACCGCCGCGTGCCGCCGCCACGCCCGGTTGAGCTCCGCGACGGGCTCGGTGCGCAGCCCCAGCGAACGCCCGAGCCGCCGCAGACCGGCCTCGTCCTGCGGCACGAGGTGGGTGCGGCGCAGCCGGTAGAGCTGGATGCGGTGCTCCATGGCGCGCAGGAAGCGGTACGCCTCGTCCAGCTGCGCGGCGTCCGCCCGCCCCACGTACCCGCCCGCCGCGAGCGCCTTCAGCGCCCCGAGCGTCGACCCGTGGTGCAGCGTCGCGTCGCTGCGCCCGTGCACCAGCTGGAGGAGCTGTACGGCGAACTCGACGTCCCGCAGCCCGCCGGGGCCCAGCTTCAGCTCCCGGTCCACCTGCGCGGCGGGGATGTTGTCGACGACGCGGCGGCGCATCTTCTGCACGTCGGGCACGAAGTTCTCGCGCTCGGCGGCCTGCCACACGAGCGGTGACACGGCCTCGACGTACTCCCGGCCCAGCGCGAGGTCGCCGGCCACCGGCCGCGCCTTGAGCAGGGCCTGGAACTCCCAGGTCTTGGCCCAGCGCTGGTAGTACGCGAGATGGCTGGAGAGCGTCCGCACCAGCGGCCCGTTGCGCCCCTCGGGCCGCAGGTTCGCGTCGACCGGCCAGATCGTGCCCTCGGTGTTCGTCTCGGAGCAGATCCGCATCAGGTGGGAGGCGAGCCGGGTCGCGGCGCGGATCGCCTCCTCCTCGTCGGCGCCCCGCGCCCCC
The DNA here is from genome assembly GCF_039533765.1 of Streptomyces enissocaesilis. NCBI lineage: Bacteria > Bacillati > Actinomycetota > Actinomycetes > Kitasatosporales > Streptomycetaceae > Streptomyces > Streptomyces enissocaesilis. The sequence continues at coordinate 59,180 of NZ_BAAAUD010000013.1, forward strand.
TCCGGCGCCTCCGCCACGAAGATCACGTCCACGTCGGAGACGTAGTTCAGCTCGTGGCCGCCGCACTTGCCCATCGCGATCACCGCGAGCCGGCACGCCGCGGCGTCCTCCGGGGCGGCCTCGCGGGCGACGGCGAGCGCGGCGCGCAGGGTCGCCGTCGCCAGGTCGGCCAGCTCGGCGGCGGTCTGCGCGACATCGGTCGTGCCGCACACGTCGCGGGCCGCGATCGACAGCAGGCAGCGCCGGTACGCGATCCGCAGCGACACCGGGTCGGCGGCGCCGGCGAGGCACTGCTCGAATTCGGCGACCCCGGGGTGCAGGTCTGCCGCCTCGTACGTGACGAGCGCGTGCCAGTCGCGCGGGTGGCGCGCCAGGTGGTCACCGAGCGCCTCCGACGCGCCGAGCACCCCGAGCAGCCGGTCCCGCAGCGGCTTGGCGGTGACGAGGGTGTCGAGGAGGACCCGCCGCCCGGCGTCGTCCTGCGCCTCGGCCAGCCGTACGAGCCCGAGGAGCGCCAGGTCGGGATCGGCGGTCGCGCCGAGCGCGTCGAGGAGCACCGGGTCGCCGCGTACGGCCGCGAGCTCGGGGGCGCCGAGGAGCCGCTCGGCGGCGGACGGATCGGTGAAACCGTGCCGCAGCAGCCGCGTGAAGGTGCTGCTCGTGCGTCCCGGCGCCGACATTGTGCCTCCTGCTCCGGCCGTCCCACGGTCCGTACGACCGCCCGGTCAAGGTCCGGATCACGAGCCTATCCGCAGGAGCGGCGGGACGGCCTCCCACCCGGTGGAGCTGGGAGAAGGCTGTGACGGAAAAGGCCAGTGACATGTACAACATCACCGGTTTTCGGTGCCGGTGAACCGGATGCCCCGTGCCACTCTCTTCACTTCTGCTCCACAGTCAGCGCGATGACCAGCGCCGTCCTGGGCGCAACCCGTCCGTACGCCGTACCACCGCACACCGAAAGCGCCGTTCCTATGCCGCCCAGGGCCCGTAGTCCCTTCCGCCTGCCCCGCCGCAGCATGCCCAGCGTCGCTCTCGCGGCGCTGCTGCTGGCGGTGACGGGCGTCCAGCTCGCGCGTCCCGCCGTTCCGGTCGCGTCGCCCTCCGGTTCCACGGCGGCCAGGACCGTCACGGCCGACACCGCCGGCACGGCGGACGCGGCGGGCCGGGCGGAAGCCGGCGGGCCGTCCCGCCGCGAGCACGAGTCCGTGGTGCAGATCCTCTCCCACCCGGACGACGACCTGTTCTTCATGAACCCCGACCTCGGCCAGTCCATACGCACCGGCCAGAGCCTGACCTCGGTGTACCTGACGGCGGGCGAGGCGGACGGGGTCAACTCCTTCCGCGGCGGCGAGAACGAGGGCGTCCCGCTGCCCGCCCCCGACAAGAGGCGGTACGCCGAGGCCCGGCAGAACGGCATACGCGCCGCGTACGCCGAGATGGCCACCGGCGACCGCACCAGCCCCTGGCAGCGCTCCGCGATCCGCACGGCGGGCGGCGGCTGGGCCGAGCTGGACACGCTGAAGGCGAGCCCGGAGGTCAGCCTGGTCTGGCTCCAGCTGCACGAGGCGGGCGCAAGCGCCGCGGACCGGCCGCACAGCCTGCACGGGCTGTGGGACGGCCGGATACAGGCCCTGGAGTCGCACCTGTCGTCCGACACCCCGGTCCAGGAGACCTTCGCGTACTCCAAGGACCAGGTCGTGCGGACGATCACCGGGGTGCTGGAGCGCTTCCGGCCGACGTTCGTACGGATGCTGGACCCGACGAACGGCCGCGAGACCACGCCGCAGATGCTCCCCGACCACCAGGACCACATGTACGGCGCCAGGTTCGCCCAGCTGGCGCTCACCGAGTACGGCAGGACCGGCGGCCGCCCGCACTTCACCGTCCAGAACTACCTCGGCTACCTCAACGGCAGCCTGCCGCACGTCCTGGACCCCCAGGCCGTGCGGGAGAAGCTGCACACGCTGAAGACGTACGCCTGGACCGACTACCCGGACAACTACTGCGACGCGGAGGCCGGCTGCGGCGACCGCAAGGTCGCGGGGCGGCCCACGGGCCCCGGCTGGGTGTACGGCATCCGCTACTCGCGCAACACCAGCACCTCGTGGCTCCAGAGCGGCGCGCGGGAGGGCGAGCTGTGGGCGTTCTCGGTCCTGGACACGCGCCTCGCGGTCTGGCACCGCGAGCCGGACTCCGGGACGGGGTCCGGCCCCGCGTGGACCGGTCCGACGCTGCTCGGCGAAACCGGTCTGGACAGCGGCATCACCTCCGAGAAGCTGCCCGACGGCCGGCTGGCCCTCTTCGCCACCCGCACCTCGTTCGACGGCCCCGCCGGCTACCGCAGGGACGTCGTCACCGCCGTGCAGCACGCCGTGGGCGGCACGTTCGGCCCCTGGCAGGCCCTCGGCATGCCGCACTCCGCCCACGCGCCCGAGTCCCTGGACATCAGCGCCCCGGCGGTGACGGTGGGCCGCGCGGGCCGGGCGACGGTCTACCTCCGCGACGGCGACCACGGGCTCAGCTCCCGCACCCAGCTGTCCGACGGCAGCTGGGCGCCCTGGCGGGCGCTGGGCGGCCGGCAGCTGTTCGGCGACCCGGCGGCGGCCACCGACAGCGCGGGTCGCGATTACGTCTTCGCGCAGACCCTCACGTCGACCGTCGTGTGGACCCAGGACGCGCCCGGCGCCCCGCTGCGCGGCCCCGTGCCCACCGCCCTGCCCGCGACGCCGCTGCCGCCGACCGTCCGGGCGGACGGTGACGGCGTACGGCTGTACTTCCGCCAGCCGGGCTCGGGCGCCGTCCGGACGGCGCGCTTCACCGCCGGGGCCGCCCCCGGCGCGGTGACCGCCGCGGCCGGGGCAGCCCCGCGCGTCACCGACCTGGGCGGCCGGGCGGGTTTCGGCCCGGTGAGCGCGGCGGGCACCCTGCTGGCAGCCCGCGACGGCTCGGGCCGGCTCGGCGTCGCCGAACTTCCCGCCGGCCCCGCCGGCGTACCGCGCTGGAACAGGAGCGGCGGTTTCCTCTTCGGCGGAGCCCCCGCCTCCGCCACGGACGCGGCGGGGAACACCTCGGTGGCGGCGGTGGCCCTGGACGGCCGCCTCCACTGGAGCGGCCGGGACTCCTCCGGCTGGCAGCCGGTGGGCACGAACGCCCGGTGAGTCCCGTCCCGCTCGCGGTCCGCCCCCGGGGACAAGACCCTGTAACAAGAGGCGGACCGCGAGCGGGAGGAAGCACCGTGGAACCGGAACCGGAGAGCAGGCTGGACCCCCGCTACAGCGACGAGGGCGCGACCGCGGCCTCCTGGTCCGACGCGGTGGCGCGCCTGGAACAGGCGGAGCTGTTCTGGCTGACGACCGTACGCCCGGACGGCCGCCCGCACGTCACCCCGCTGCTGGCCGTCTGGCAGGACGACGCGCTGTACTTCTGCACGGGCCCGGCGGAACGCAAGGCGAAGAACCTCGCCGCCAACCGGAACGTCGTCCTGACCACCGGCAGGAACACCCTGCACGAGGGGATCGACCTGGTGGTCGAGGGCGAGGCGGTGCGGGAGACCGACGAGCCGCGCCTGCGACGCCTGGCGGAGGCGTACGAGACGAAATACGGCTCGGACTGGCACTTCGACGTACGCGACGGAGCGTTCCACGGCGAGGGCGGCGAGGGCCACCGCGCCGTGGTCTTCCGCGTCGCCCCGTCGACGGCCTTCGGCTTCGGCAAGGGCGTCTACAGCCAGACCCGCTGGCTCTTCGGCTGACTTCTTCGGCCGGCACCTTCAGCTGTCCGGCGTGGACCGCAGCACCAGCGTGTGGAACCCGAAACAGTCCCGGTAGACGTGCAGCCACTCGGACCGGTGCTGCTCCGCCGCCGTGAGGGCCTCCTGGGCGAGGGGGTCCCCGGGGTGGTCGAGGGCCCACTCCGCCAGGGCCCCCGTCCAGTGCCACTCGTAGTCGTCCAGCTCCCGGCGGGTGCTGATGTGCCCGAACACGGGCGTCCAGCCGGCCGCGACCACCCGGTCCACGGTCGTGGCCAGATCCTCGTACTCCCCGAGCATCTGCCGCGCCTCGGCACTGGGTGCGGCCTGCCAGTACGCGTCACCGACGAGCACCCGGCCGCCGGGCGCGAGGTGTTCGCGGGCCGTGGCGAGCGTGCCCATCAGCCCGCCGAAGGCATGGGTGGCCCCCACGCTCATCACGACGTCGAAGCCCCGCTCCGAGACGAACGCCCCCGCATCGCGCTCGTGCAGCACCAGCCGGTCCCCGACGCCCCGCGCGCCGGCCTGCTCGCGCGCCCCCTCCAGCGCGTCGGCCGACACGTCGACGCCCACGGCCGTCGTCCCCGGATGCGCGACCAGCGCCCGTACGAGCCATTCGGCCTGCCCGCACCCGAGGTCGAGCAGCCGCTCGTCCCCCCGGACGACGGCCCGCCCGAGAAGGTTCCGTACGGACGCGTCGTCGAGCGGGGCGGCGACGGGATGGCCGGCATGGGCCAGCCGCGAGATCAACGATCGGTTCATCCGCGCACCCTCCCATCACCGCCGGCCCCTCGCACCGGCTTTTCCCCGCCCCGGCCCACACCCGGGGCGCAGCGCCCCCGGCCCTGCCCGCGCGGCGTCTCCCCGCGCCTGACGGCGCTGCGCACGGCGGGCCTGGTGAGCGCGCACCGCACGGGCCGGGTGGCGCGCTGCGCCCGGGCGGGCATCGGGGGCCGCGACGACCGGGGGCCCCGCCCCGCCGCTAGAGCACCGGCAGGTTCTTGCGGAGTTCGAAGGCGGTGACCTCCGAGCGGTACTCCTCCCACTCCTGCTTCTTGTTGCGCAGGAAGAAGTCGAAGACGTGCTCGCCCAGCGTCTCGGCGACCAGTTCGCTGCGCTCCATCAGGGCGATGGCCTCGCCGAGGTTCTGCGGCAGCGGCTCGATGCCCATCGCGCGGCGCTCGGCGTCGGAGAGCGCCCAGACGTCGTCGTCGGCGCCCGGCGGGAGCTCGTAGCCCTCCTCGATGCCCTTGAGCCCGGCGGCGAGCAGGACGGCGTACGTCAGGTACGGGTTCGCGCCGGAGTCGATCGAACGGACCTCGACGCGCGCCGAGCCGGTCTTGCCCGGCTTGTACATGGGGACGCGGATCAGCGCGGAGCGGTTGTTGTGGCCCCAGCAGATGTACGACGGGGCCTCGCCGCCCGAGCCGGCCGTGCGGGTCGAGCCGCCCCAGATGCGCTTGTAGGAGTTGACCCACTGGTTGGTGACGGCGGAGATCTCCGCGGCGTGCCTGAGCAGGCCCGCGATGAAGGAGCGGCCGACCTTGGAGAGCTGGTACTCCGAGCCCGACTCGTAGAACGCGTTGCGGTCGCCCTCGAAGAGGGAGAGGTGGGTGTGCATGCCCGAGCCCGGGTATTCGCTGAAGGGCTTCGGCATGAAGGTGGCCTGCACGCCCTGTTCCAGCGCCACCTGCTTCATGACCAGCCGGAACGTCATGATGTTGTCGGCGGTCGACAGCGCGTCGGCGTAGCGGAGGTCGATCTCCTGCTGGCCCGGGGCGCCCTCGTGGTGGCTGAACTCGACCGAGATGCCCATGGACTCCAGCATGGTGATCGCCTGGCGGCGGAAGTCCATGCCGACGTTCTGCGGGGTGTGGTCGAAATAACCCGAGTTGTCGGCGGGCGTGGGCCGGGTGCCGTCCAGGGGCTTGTTCTTCAGCAGGAAGAACTCGATCTCGGGGTGGGTGTAGAAGGTGAAGCCGAGGTCGGAGGTCTTGGCCAGGATGCGCTTCAGCACGTAGCGGGGGTCCGCGAAGGACGGCGAGCCGTCCGGCATCAGGATGTCGCAGAACATCCGGGCCGTACCGGGGGCCTCGGCCCGCCACGGGAGGATCTGGAAGGTGCCCGGGTCCGGCTTGGCGATCATGTCGGACTCGTACACGCGGGCGAAGCCCTCGATCGCGGAGCCGTCGAAGCCGATGCCCTCGTCGAACGCCTGTTCAAGCTCGGCCGGGGCCACCGCGACCGACTTCAGGAAGCCGAGTACGTCGGTGAACCACAGGCGCACGAACCGGATGTCGCGTTCCTCGAGCGTACGGAGCACGAATTCCTGCTGCTTATCCATCTGGTCTTCCTACCCATCCTTGCCGGTCAAGCCGCCTGCTCCCACGCCTCGGGGGCACGTCGGGGCACCTGAGCATCCCACCACACGGTTTCCAACACGTTGCGGCCCCTCGGACCGACATCCGGCGACGTGCGGGTGTATGCCCGGCTGCGGCCCGGTACCGCCTCCGTACCGCTTCCCCCCAGTGTCCGCGGCACGCCGGGGCGGGTCCACGCCGGCGCCTCGGCGGCGGAATATCTGTCACCGCCGGAGCAGACATGCCACACTCGTAGTGTTCCGCTCCGAGCGCTACAGAAGATGGTGCAAGTGACCGCTGAGACCCACCAGAACACCAGGGCCGACCGCTTCGACGACGACGACTTCCCCGCCTACACCATGGGCCGGGCCGCCGAGATGATCGGCACCACCCCCGCGTTCCTGCGGGCCGTCGGCGAAGCACGGCTGATCACCCCGCTGCGCTCCGAGGGCGGCCACCGCCGTTACTCCCGCTACCAGCTGCGCGTCGCCGCCCGGGCCCGGGAGCTGGTCGACCAGGGCACCCCCATCGACGCGGCCTGCCGGATCGTCATCCTCGAGGATCAGCTGGAAGACGCCCTGCGCATGAACGAACAACTGCGCAAGCCCGACCGGTCCGAACAGCAGGAGCAGAATATCTAGCGCGGCAGCTGCAGAATTTAAAGCGGCCTGCATGGAGAGTTTATGGCGGCGCAGCGGATGTGACGAAAGCCCTCTGGCGCGTCCGCGGCGCCGTGCTAGTGTGGATCTCAGTTGCAGTTGTGGTTCCCAAACTTCAAGTGCTCCTACGGCTCCATGCCGCAGGCGCACTTTCGTATTTCCGGTGCTTTGTTTCCGGACGGGGCAATCATCGCGGCAACGCGACTCGGATTCCGCACAGGGCGGTCTCCGGCACTGCTCCAAAGGAGAATGACATGGCTTCTGGCACCGTGAAGTGGTTCAACGCGGAAAAGGGCTTCGGCTTCATCGAGCAGGAGGGTGGCGGCGCTGACGTCTTCGCCCACTACTCCAACATCGCCACCCAGGGCTTCCGTGAGCTCCAGGAAGGCCAGAAGGTGACCTTCGACGTCACGCAGGGCCAGAAGGGCCCGCAGGCCGAGAACATCGTTCCTGCCTGACGCTGACGCGTTCACACGGTCGGGGCCCGCACCTGAGGGTGCGGGCCCCGTCTCGTTGCTTCGAATCGTTGCCCCGACTCGGTCGCCGTACAGCGCGACCGACTCATGAGCGTTCGGCCACGATTCCCGTCGACGCCGCCCACGTCCGTGCTTTCTCCGTACGGATTCCAGCCATTTCGAAGCGCCCGGCCGAAAGGTATTCAAACCTTTCCGGGCCGACTTCATCTCGGCTTCTTATTTATCGGCTCGTTCTTGCGATTCCTGGTGACAGTGACTGCTGCCCGGAATTCCTCGAAACGTGCCCATCGAGGAAAGGTTCAGATGAACCGCGCAGCACGCTCGAACGACCGTGAACGATTCTCCCGTACCCGCGCCGGCGGCAGCTTCTCCGGCCGCACCAGCGACCGCGGCGAGCGCTTCCGTCCGGCCGCGCCGGGCCGCTCCTCCGGATCTTCCGGCTCCTCCCGCCGGCCCGCCCAGCGCCGGTCCTCCGCGCCGCAGGGCGAGTTCGCCCTGCCGGTCAGCACGACGCCCGCCCTGCCCGCGGTCGAGGCGTTCGCCGACCTGGACATGCCCGCCCCCCTGCTGGCGGCGCTCACCGCGCAGGACGTGACGGTGCCGTTCCCGATCCAGGCCGCCACGCTGCCGAACTCGCTGACCGGACGCGACGTCCTGGGCCGCGGGCGCACCGGCTCGGGCAAGACCCTGGCCTTCGGGCTGGCGCTGCTGGCCCGCACGGCAGGGCAGCGCGCCGAGTCGCGCCAGCCGCTGGCGCTGGTGCTCGTACCCACCCGTGAGCTGGCCCAGCAGGTCACCGACGCCCTCACCCCCTACGCCCGCGCCGTGCGGCTGCGGATCGCCACGGTCGTCGGCGGCATGTCCATCGGCCGCCAGGCCGGCGCGCTGCGCACCGGGGCCGAGGTCGTCGTCGCCACCCCGGGCCGGCTCAAGGACCTCATCGAGCGCCGTGACTGCCGCCTGGACAAGGTGAAGATCACGGTGCTGGACGAGGCCGACCAGATGACCGACATGGGCTTCATGCCGCAGGTCACCGAACTGCTCCAGCAGGTCGCCCCCGAGGGCCAGACGATGCTGTTCTCGGCCACCCTGGACCGCAATGTCGACAAGCTGGTCCGCAACTACCTGACCGACCCGGTGGTCCACTCGGTCGACCCGTCGCAGGGCGCGGTCACGACGATGGAGCACCACCTGCTGCACGTCCACCCCGCCGACAAGCAGGCCACGGCGACCGAGATCGCCGCCCGCGACGGCAAGGTGATCATGTTCCTGGACACCAAGCACGCCGTGGACCGGCTGACCCGGGACCTGTTGGCCAGCGGCGTACGGGCGGCCGCGCTGCACGGCGGGAAGTCGCAGCCGCAGCGCACGCGCACGCTCGACCAGTTCAAGAGCGGGCACGTGACCGTACTGGTCGCGACGAATGTCGCGGCACGCGGCATCCACGTCGACAACCTCGACCTGGTCGTCAACGTCGACCCGCCGACCGACCACAAGGACTACCTGCACCGCGGCGGCCGTACCGCCCGCGCCGGCGAGTCCGGCAGCGTCGTCACCCTGGTGCAGCCCAACCAGCGCCGCGAGATGACCCGCCTGATGCAGGCCGCGGGCATCACCCCGCACACCGCCCAGGTCCGCTCCGGCGACGCCGAGCTGACCCGGATCACCGGCGCGCAGGCACCCTCCGGCGTTCCCGTCATCATCTCCTCGCCGGTCAGCGAGCGGCCCAGGCGCAGCGCGTCCTCGCAGCGCGGACGCCGCAGCGCTCCCGCGCAGTCGCGCCGCCGCGCCTACGGCAGCGGCGCCGCCGGCAGCAGCAGTGGCAGCCGGGGCAGCGCCGCGTAACGCACCGGCAGGGTTCCACTTCCTGAGCGAGGCGCGCGGCAGCGCGCGCACCGTGCGGGCAAGGACAGGGCGGGCAAGGAACGACTTCGGTCACCCCTTGCCCGCCCTGTCCTTGCCCGCACTGGCATGCCGGGCCCAGACCGGCAGCACGAACCAGCACAGCACGAACCAGGTGACCAGCCCGCCGACCAGCCACAGGGCGAGGGCGCTGTGCAGCGCCAGCCGGAGGATCAGCAGCAGCGCCAGCGCCATCGTGCACAGCAGCAGCACCAGCCCGAGAAGGGTCAGTCTGGACGCCCATATCACCATCTGCGGCTTGAGCCGGCGGCCGGTGACCAGGCGGTGGAAGGACACCGGGCCGACCAGTGAGCCCACCGTCGCCGCTCCGAGCACGACCGTGACGACGTAGATGTTCCGGTCGGTCGTCGACAGGTCGGTGAACCGCGGTTGGAAGACGAAGGTCAGCAGGAAGGCGAACAGGATCTGTACGCCGGTCTGGACGACCCGCAGCTCCTGGAGCAGCTCCGCCCACAGCCGGTCCGCCCGCTCCTCCTCCGTCTCGTCACGGCCCCGCCGCAGCTCCCGGGGGCCCGTCCCGCCGTCACGGTCCCGCCGGTCCTCCCGGGGCCCTCTACCGCTCATGGGGCCGTCCCGGACCCGCTCTCCAGACGCAGCTGGAGCTCTTTCTCCTGATCGCCGGAGGCGGAGCCCTCCTCGGACACGGAGAACGCCGATTCGAGCTGCTCACGCAGCTGGTCCACCGCCTGGTAGCCGCCCTGGAGGGTGACGGAGACGGGCTCCGTCAGCCGTGCGGGAGCGGCCTGCTCCCGCACGGCCGACACGTCGTAGGTGGCGCTCCACACCATCGGGCGTCCGCCCGTGTCGTCCCGCGGTGCGTCGTCGGACGGGCGGTCGGAGGTGAAGGCCGTGCACAGTGCGCCGAAAACGGCGTTGGCGTCCTCCTTGGAGCTGCCCGTGACTTCGACCAGGACCTGCGTTTCGGTGTGTTCCGTGCTGTTCACAGTGGAGCCTCTTTCTCTCGTCGTCGCCGGTCCCCAGGCTCACCCGGCGGGATCGCGTGCGCTACCGGAGACCGCGGACCGGTGGGTCCGCGGGCCGGCGGAGCGGCGGTACCCGCAGGTCGGCACCCGGATGGCTGCGGCGCGGGTACCCGTTCGCGCGGCGGAGATGCGTCCGGCCCGGATCCGGGGGCCGTGACGGTCCGTGTGCCGCCGCCTCCCGTGGGTAGGCGGGTGAATGGCCGTCCGGCCACCTGCGGCGAGTGGGGAGTGGGAAGAGCAGATGACAGTCGCGAAACAGAGCGTTCTCGTCCTGGACTGCGCGAAGCCCGAGGAACTGGCGGAGTTCTACGCCGCCCTGCTGGGCGCGGAGGCCAGGATCGGGACCAACCCGGACTTCGTGGAGATCGTGGGCAACCGCGGCGTGGAGCTGGCGATCCGCCGGGACCACGGCTACGCGCCGCCCAGCTGGCCGCGCCCGGACGACTCGCAGCAGGCGCACCTGCGGATCCTGGTGGAGCGCGGCGACATGGACGAGGCGGAGCGCGAGGCCGTGAGCCTCGGTGCCCGGCCCGTGGACACGAAGAACAACAGCGGACCGCGCGACGAACGGGTGTACTCCGACCCGGCGGGGCACTCCTTCACACTGGCCCACACGAGTGCTCCGCGCTGACCGGCACCCGCCCTGCGCCGGTTCTCGGAGCCGGCGGTTCTCAGAGCCGGCGCAGGGCGGGCAGCAGCTCCTTCTCCGCCCATGCGATGAACGGCCGCTGGTGGTCGCCGCCGACCTGGACCAGGGCGATCTCGGTGAAGCCCGCCTCGGCGTACGGCCGTACCGCCTCGACGAACGTCTCGACGTCCGAGCCGCACGGAATGGACTGCGCGACGTCCTCGGGCCGTACGAACCGGGTGGCCTGGTCGAATCCGGCGGGACCGGGCAGCTCCGAGTTGACCTTCCAGCCGCCGACGGACCAGCGGAACTGCTCGTGCGCCCGCTCGACCGCCGCGTCCCGGTCGGTGTCGAAGCAGACCGGCACCTGGCCGACCCGGGGCTTCCCGCTGCCGCCGTGGCGGTCGAACGCCTCCAGGAGTTCGCTCTTGGGCTCGGTGGCGATGACCAGGTCGCCGAGGCGGCCGGCGATCTCGCAGGACCGGGGGCCGGAGACCGCGATGCCGATCGGGGGGAGCTGCTCGGGCAGGTCCCAGAGCCGGGCGTTCTCGACGTCGTAGTGCGTGCCGTGGTGGCTCACGTCGCCGCCGGCGAACAGCGCGCGGATGATCTCCACGGCCTCCTCCAGCATCTCCAGGCGGACGTGGGCGGCGGGCCAGCCCGCGCCGACGACGTGTTCGTTGAGGTTCTCGCCCGACCCGAGGCCGAGCCGGAACCGGCCCTCCGCGAGCAGTTGCACGGTCGCGGCCTTCTGGGCGACGACGGCGGGGTGGTAGCGGACCGTCGGGCAGGTCACGTACGTCATCAGCGGAATGCGTGAGGTGGCCTGGGCGGCCGCGCCGAGCACGCTCCAGGCGTACGGTGCGTGGCCCTGCTCGTCCAGCCACGGGAAGTAGTGGTCCGAGGTGACAGAGAAGTCGAAGCCGGCGCGCTCCGCGGCGACCACGTGGTCGACCAGATCACGGGGCCCGGCCTGCTCCGTCATCATCGTGTATCCGATGTGCACCATGAAGGGCGGGTTGCCGATCTCCGGGGCGCAAAACATCGGCCCACTGGCTGCAACCGGATACCACCCGCATGGCATCGAAGAGGCCTTCGCGGACTACGATCTGCGCCCATGGGCGGACTGCGGCAACCCCGCACCGGGCGCGCCGGGCGCACCACACGTCCCATGGTGCTGCTGAGCGCCGTGGCGACGCTGTTCGCCGCGCTCTTCGTCTGCCTGAGTACGGGGGCCGGGCCGGGTTCCGAGCCCGGGGAGCGCCACGGGACCACCGCCGTCGGCGTCGCCGTTCCCGTGGCCGCCGTGGCCGCCGCTCCCGCGCAGGACGGGCACGCGTACCTCTGTCCGTACGACTCCCAGCCCTGCGGCGCCTTCCCGCACCTGTCCCCCGCCGTGCTCACCGTGCCGCCACCGGCGGTGGCGGTGGCCACCGAGCCGCAGCACGTCGCACCGCGGGCCGCCACCGACCCGGTACGCGGCGCCGGGGCGCTTCCGCGGGCGCCGGGGCGTCATGTCCTTCAGGTGATGCGGACGTGACCGGGCCGCCCGCGCCCGGGCCTCCGCCGCCCCCCTATCCCCTTCAGCAGGCGAAGGACACACACCATGGCTTCCCACAAGACCGCGAACGCGTCACGCAAGGCCCGAATAGAGGAGATGCGCCGCGCCGAGCAGTCGCGCGAGCGCCGCAACCGGCTCATCACGATCGCCGTCAGCACGGCCGTCGTGGTCGGCCTGGTCGGATTCGGCTCGTACGTCTTCCTCCAGGAGTCGGACAAGAAGGAGAAGGCGGCGGCCCGGGCCAAGGCCCCCGTCAAGGGCGAGAAGTCCTGGGACGCCAAGAAGCTGGGCCGCGAACACGTCACCAAGGACGTCTCCTACCCGATGACACCGCCGGTGGGCGGTGACCACCACCAGGCGTGGATGAACTGCGACCGGGACGTCTACAAGAAGGAGATTCCCGAGGTCAACGCGGTGCACTCGCTGGAGCACGGCGCGGTCTGGGTGACGTACAACGACAAGGCGTCGGACGCCGACGTCAAGAAGCTCGCCGAGAAGGTCGGCAAGACCTCGTACTCGCTGATGAGCCCGGTCAAGGACCAGGCCGGTGCGCTCATGCTCAGCGCCTGGGGCAAGCAGGTGACCGTGGACAGCGCGACGGACCCGCGGGTCGACCAGTTCTTCACGAAGTACGTGCAGGGACCGCAGACGCCCGAGTTCGGTGCGGCGTGCACGGGCGGTATCGGTCAGTGATGACGCGTACGCACTGGGCCGCCGTCACGGCCGTGGTCCTCGCACTGCTCTTCGCGGCCGGGGCCGTCACCCTCGCCGCCGGGAACGGGAACGGCGGCGAGGGCGGTGGCTCCGCCGCCGCGGGCCGGACGCCCGCCGGGGACTCGGCGGACGCGGGCTTCGCGCGGGACATGTCGGTGCACCACCAGCAGGCGGTGGAGATGTCGTTCCTCGTGCGCGACCGTACGAAGGACGAAGAGGTGCGCAGGCTGGCGTACGACATCGCCAACACCCAGGCCAACCAGCGGGGCATGATGCTCGGCTGGCTCGACCTGTGGGGCCTGCCGAAGCACTCGCCGGACGAGCCGATGGCGTGGATGGCCGCGGGGGATTCCTCCGGCCGGGGCGACCACGGCGGGCACGGGTCGTACGAGGCGCGTGACGGGGCGCTCATGCCCGGCATGGCGACCAGGGCCGAGCTGACGGAGCTCCGCGCGGCGGACGGAAGGAAGGCGGAGATCCTCTACCTCCAGCTGATGACCGACCACCACAAGGGCGGCGTCGCGATGGCCCAGGGCTGCGCCGACCGGTGCGGGGTCGCCCCCGAGCGGTCCCTGGCGCAGGGCATGGTCGACGCCCAGGAGTCGGAGATCAAGCTGATGGCCGACCTGCTGAAGGCGCGGGGCGCGGCTCCCCGTCCCTGACCGGGCCGCCCGCCCTTCTCCTGCCTCACGGACCGCCCGGACCACCGCGTCCGGGCGGTCCGCCCTGTCACCCCCGCCAACGTCGTCGAACTCCGGTTCGTAGACGCCTGAGGGGCGCCGGACGGCCATGCCCGCCCCGCCCTCCGGCCAGAGTCCGTGGGGCCCGCCGCCGACCGGGTTCCGGGCACCGCCCCCTCCGGCGGGGCAGCAGCCCCGCAACGGCATGGACGTCAGGACTCTGGTATTCGGCATCACCGGTGCGGTCCTCGGTCCGGCCGTGTTCCTGTTCCGGATTTCCTGGCTGCCCGCCCTGCCGGCACCGGCCTTCGGCGTCGTCGGGCTCGGCCACGCCCGCGAGGGTCTGGCGGCCGACCGGGCGATGGCCCTCGCCGGCCCGGTCGAGCAGGGCCGGGGCCGGAGCCCGCTGTCGGAGCGGGCGCCGGAGCGGGGCGTCCCGCGCAGGTCCGTCCTGGCGTCTCCAGGACATCGCGTCAGAGGGACGATAAGCTGGGCGCGTGCCTCAACTACGCCTCGCCCTGAATCAGATCGACTCGACCGTCGGCGACCTCGCGGGCAATGCCGAAGCGATCGTCCGCTGGACCCGGCACGCCGCCGAGCAGGGCGCCCATCTCGTGGCGTTCCCCGAGATGGCACTGACCGGTTACCCCGTCGAGGACCTCGCCCTGCGCTCGTCCTTCGTCGAGGCGTCGCGCGACGCCGTGCGGGCGCTCGCGGTGCGCCTCGCCGACGAGGGCTTCGGGGAGGTCCCCGTGATCGTCGGCTACCTCGACCGCTGCGAGAAGGCCCAGCCGCGCTACGGCCAGCCCGCCGGCTCCCCGCAGGACGCCGCCGCCGTGCTGCACCGCGGCCGGGTCGCGCTGTCCTTCGCCAAGCACCACCTCCCCAACTACGGCGTCTTCGACGAGTTCCGGTACTTCGTGCCGGGCGACTCGATGCCCGTCGTCCGCGTGCACGGCGTCGACGTCGCCCTCGCCATCTGCGAGGACCTCTGGCAGGACGGCGGCCGCGTGCCGGCCGCCCGGTCCGCCGGGGCGGGTCTGCTGCTCTCCCTCAACGCCTCCCCGTACGAGGTCCACAAGGACGACAGCCGTCTGGAGCTGGTGCGCAGGCGCGCCCGGGAGGCGGGCTGCACGACGGCGTACGTCGCGATGACCGGTGGCCAGGACGAGCTGGTCTACGACGGCGACTCGATCGTCTGCGACAAGGACGGCGAGGTCGTGGCGCGCGCCCCGCAGTTCTCGGAGGGCAGCATGCTGCTCGACCTGGAGCTGCCCGCCGCGCGCCCCGCTCCCCCGTCCGGGACGGTCGACGACGGGCTGCGCATCGACCACGTCGTGCTCTCCGAGGAGCCCCTCCCCGCGTACGAGCCCGAGCTGACCGGCGGGTACGCCGAGCGCCTGGAGGACACGGAGGAGGTGTACTCGGCGCTGGTCGTGGGCCTGCGCGCGTACGCCGCCAAGAACGGCTTCGGTTCCGTCCTGGTCGGGCTGTCCGGCGGCATCGACTCGGCGCTCGTGGCCGCGATCGCGTGCGACGCGCTGGGTGCGCAGAACGTGTACGGCGTGTCGATGCCGTCGAAGTACTCCTCGGAACACTCCAAGCGCGACGCGGCCGAACTGGCCCGCCGCACCGGACTGAACTTCCGGACCGTTCCGATCGAGCCGATGTTCGACGCGTACATGGGCTCGCTCGCCCTGACCGGGCTCGCCGAGGAGAACCTCCAGTCGCGGCTGCGCGGCACCACGCTGATGGCCATCTCCAACCAGGAGGGCCAGATCGTGCTCGCGCCGGGCAACAAGTCCGAGCTGGCGGTGGGCTACTCGACGCTCTACGGCGACTCGGTCGGCGCGTACGGGCCGGTCAAGGACGTCTACAAGACGTGGATCTTCGCGCTGGCGAGGTGGCGGAACAAGGCGGCCGAGGAGCGGGGCCAGACCCCGCCGATCCCGGAGAACTCCCTCTCCAAGCCGCCGAGCGCGGAGCTGCGCCCCGGCCAGGTCGACACCGACTCGCTGCCGGACTACGACGTGCTGGACCGGATCCTGGAGATGTACGTCGACGAGGACCGGGGCCTGGAGTCGATCGTGGCCGCGGGCTTCGACCGGGCGCTGGTCGCGAAGACGCTGCGGATGGTGGACGCGGCGGAGTACAAGCGCCGGCAGTATCCGCCGGGCACGAAGATCTCCCCGAAGGGCTTCGGCAAGGACCGCCGCCTGCCGATCACGAACCGGTGGCGCGAGTCACCCGTCTGACGCGTGCGGCGCGGGGGCGGGATGCGGGGCGGGCCGCCGCACGGGGCCTGTTCCCCACCCCGCCCCTCCCCTGGCCGGGGGCGGGCCCCCAAGCCCCCGGGCGCCCTCCGGGCCCCGGTCCGGGCAGGGGGAGAGACCCCGTCAGGCCACCGTGTCGCGCACCGGCTCCCGGGCCGCGCCCCCGGCCACCACCCGCGAACGGGA
The DNA here is from genome assembly GCF_039533765.1 of Streptomyces enissocaesilis. NCBI lineage: Bacteria > Bacillati > Actinomycetota > Actinomycetes > Kitasatosporales > Streptomycetaceae > Streptomyces > Streptomyces enissocaesilis. The sequence continues at coordinate 75,371 of NZ_BAAAUD010000013.1, forward strand.
CGACGCCGGGGTGCGGTCCAGGAGGCCCGCCGTGACGGCGATCGCGAGGCCCGCCGCCGCCAGCACCGCCCCGACCAGCGTCGGGGACATCCAGCCCCAGCCGGCGGTGATCGCCATGCCGCCGAGCCACGCACCGCCCGCGTTGGCGAGGTTGAAGGCCGAGTGGTTGGAGGCCGAGGCCAGGGTGGGGGCGTCCTTGGCCTTGTTCATGACCAGCATCTGGAGCGGTGTCGTGGTCATGAAGCCGACCGCGCCCAGCACCACCACGGTGACCAGCGCCGCCCACCGCACGTGCGCGGTGTAGTTGAACGCCAGCAGGACGACCGCGAGAGCGCCCAGCGAGCCGTAGAGCGTGGGGCGCAGGGCCCGGTCGGTCAGCGGGCCCGCCGCGAGGGCGCCCAGCGTCATGCCGATGCCGAAGAGGGCGAGGACCAGCGTCACGGAGGACTCGCCGAAGCCCATGACCTCGGTCGTCATCGAGGCCAGGTAGGAGTAGACCGCGAAGACGCCCGCGAAGCCGAAGACCGCGGTGAGCAGGCCGAGCAGGACCTGGCGGTTGCCGAGGGTGCGCAGTTCGCGGCCCACGCTCTGCCGGGTGTCCGTCGGGACGTACGGAACCAGGCGGGCCAGCGCCGCCATCGCGACCAGGCCGATCGCCGCCACCACCAGGAACGTGGCGCGCCAGCCGAGGTGCTGGCCGAGCAGGGTGGCGGCGGGGACGCCGACGATGTTGGCGACCGTGAGGCCCAGGAACATCGTCGCAACGGCCCGCGCCTGCCGCCCGTCCGCGACCAGCCGCGCCGCGACCACCGCGCCGACCCCGAAGAACGCCCCGTGCGGCAGCCCGGCGAGCACCCGGCCCGCCACCAGCCAGCCGAAGCCGGGGGCGAGGGCGGAGGCGAGGTTGCCGACCGTGAAGAGGGCCATGAGCAGCAGGAGCATGCGCTTGCGCGGGATGCGCGAGCCGAGGGCGGTGAGCAGCGGGGCGCCGATGACCACGCCGATCGCGTACGCCGACACGAGGTGGCCGGCGCTGGGCACCGAGGTGTCCAGGTCGTCCGCGACGTTGGGCAGCAGGCCCATCATGACGAATTCGGTGGTGCCGATGCCGAAGGCACTGACGGCGAGGGCGAGCAGGGCTACGGGCCGGGGCGGCCGGGGCATGGGAGACCTTCCACAAGAGGGACTTCGTTCCTGTACTGAACAAAGTCTCTCAGGTGAAATGTTCCGCGGTGTGAACACGGGGTTGCGGCAGGGCGTGCGGGCGTCGGATCCCGCACCTCGAAGCCCGTGCGTCAGATCTCCACGCGCGCCGCGATCGGCAGGTGGTCGCTGCCCGTCTCCGGCAGGGCCCACGACGACACCGGTGTGATCCCCTTCACCATGATCTGGTCGATCCGCGCCATCGGGAACGACGCCGGCCAGCTGAAGCCGAAGCCGTCGCCCGCCGCGCCCTGGGTGGACCGCATCTGCGAGGTGACGGCGTTCAGGGCCCGGTCGTTCATCGTGCCGTTCAGGTCGCCGAGGAGGACGACTTTGCCGACGGGCTCGCGGGCGATGGCCTCGCCCAGCGCGTCCGCGCTGTCGTCGCGCTGCCCGGCCGTGAAACCGGCGTCGACCTTGAGCCGTACCGACGGCAGGTGGGCGACGTACACCGCGACGTCCCCCGCCGGGGTCGTCACGGTCGAGCGCATCGCGCGCGTCCAGCCCATCTTGATGTCGACGGACTGCGTGCCGGTCATCGGGTACTTGCTCCACAGGCCGACCGTGCCCTGCACCGAGTGGTACTTGTACGTACCGGACAGGGCGCTCTCGTACGTCGACACCTCGCTCGCCTTGAGTTCCTGGAGCGCCACCACGTCCGCGCCCGATCGGGCCAGCTCGCGGCCCGTTCCCGCGGGGTCGGCGTTGCCGGCCTTGACGTTGTGGGTGGCGACCGTGAGGTTGCCGCCCGCCTCCGACTTGTCGGTGAGCAGGCCGCCGAAGAGATTGAGCCAGACCAGGGCAGGCAGCAGCAGGGCGACGAGCGCGGTCGCCGAGCGGCGCAGCAGGGCGGCCGCGAGCAGAAGCGGAACGCCCAGTCCCAGCCAGGGAAGGAAGGTTTCGGTGAGGCTGCCGAGGTTGCCGATCGCGTTGGGGATCTGCGCGTGGAAGACCATCAGCAGCGTGAGCAGGAGCGCGCAGAGCGCGAGGAGGATGCCGCGCCGCCAGATGCCCCGGTCGTGACGCAGACTTTCGAGGCGGCGCCGGAGCCGGGATCCGGAACGCTCAGACCCTGAGCTGCCGTTCCCCGTGTCCGTCATGTACGCCTGCGCCATTCCGCTGTCCTCACTGCCTTGCCGTGCACACCGCCTCCGCCTCAGACCCTAGGCGATGACCGGCGTCTTTCCCCGCCGCCGAACACGACGGCCGTACTGCCACGAGGACGACGGGGCGGCGCGGCGGGTTCCGGGCCGGGCGCGTCGGGCGAATGCTGTGACGAAACGCGCACAAACCAGCCAGTGGACGCGTGCGGCGGCGGGTCCCCACTTCCCGGGGAGCCGGTGGGGATGCCACCATGGACGTGGTCCGGGGACGCCGTCAGGGCGCCTCGAGATTTCGAAGGAGCCGTAGGCCATGACGCTTCAGGCTGCCCAGAAGACTTCCGCCGACAGCGCCAAGGCGCTGTACGGCGGCAAGGGCACTCGCCGCATCACCGTCCACGACATCGCCGCCGCCAAGGAGCGCGGCGAGAAGTGGCCCATGCTCACCGCGTACGACGCGATGACCGCCTCCGTCTTCGACGAGGCCGGCATCCCGGTCCTGCTCGTCGGCGACTCGATGGGCAACTGCCACCTCGGTTACGAGACCACCGTGCCCGTCACGATGGACGAGATGACGCTGCTCTCCGCCGCTGTCGTACGGGGCACCAGGCGCGCCCTGGTCGTCGGCGACCTGCCCTTCGGCTCGTACCAGGAAGGCCCGGTACAGGCCCTGCGCAACGCGACCCGGCTGATCAAGGACGCCGGCGTGGGCGCGGTGAAGCTGGAGGGCGGCGAGCGCTCGCACGCCCAGACCGAGCTGCTGGTGAAGGCCGGCATCCCGGTCATGTCGCACCTCGGGCTGACGCCGCAGTCCGTCAACACCATGGGCTACCGGGTCCAGGGGCGCAGCGACGAGGCCGCGCACCAGCTGCTGAGGGACGCGAAGGCCGCGCAGGACGCGGGTGCGTTCGCGGTCGTGCTGGAGCTCGTGCCGGCCGAGCTGGCCGCCGAGGTGACGCGCTCGCTGCACATTCCGACCGTGGGCATCGGCGCGGGGCCCGACACGGACGCGCAGGTCCTGGTCTGGACCGACATGGCGGGCCTCACGGGCGGCAGGGTGCCGCGCTTCACCAAGCAGTACGCGAACCTGCGGGAGACCCTCGGGGACGCGGCGAAGGCGTTCGCCGGCGATGTCGTCGGCGGGGCGTTCCCGCAGGAGGAGCACACCTTCCACTAGCCACTGCCCGCACCAGGGACAGCCCGCCGACTTCCCCCATCGGCGGGCTGTCGGCGTCTGTCGGCGTTCTGTCGGCGCGTTGTCAGTGGCGGCTGTTCTCATGGTCGGCATGACGCGATTCGACACGAACCCCAGGGGCGGCGCGGCCAACGCCGTCGAGGTAAGGGGACTGGTCAAGCACTACGGCGAGACCAGGGCACTGGACGGCGTGGACCTGGACGTACGGGAAGGCACCGTGCTCGGTGTCCTCGGGCCCAACGGCGCCGGCAAGACCACTCTCGTACGGTGCCTGTCCACGCTGGTCCAGCCGGATGCCGGCACGGCCGTCGTGGCCGGGTACGACGTAGTGAAGCAGCCCCGGCAGCTTCGCCGCACGATAGGCCTGACCGGGCAGTACGCCTCGGTCGACGAGAAGCTCGCCGGCTGGGAGAACCTCTACATGATCGGGCGGCTGCTCGATCTGTCCCGCAAGGACGCGCGGCGGCGCGCGGACGAGCTGCTGGAGCGCTTCTCGCTCACCGAGGCCGCGAAGAAGCCGGTGATGCAGTACTCCGGCGGCATGCGGCGGCGCCTGGACCTGGCGGCGTCGATGATCGGGGAGCCCGCCGTGCTCTACCTGGACGAGCCGACGACCGGACTCGACCCCCGTACGCGCAACGAAGTGTGGGACGAGGTCAAACGGATGGTGGGCGAGGGGGTCACCGTCCTGCTCACCACCCAGTACATGGAGGAGGCCGAGCAGCTCGCGAGCGAGCTGACGGTCATCGACCGCGGCCGCGTCATCGCGGGCGGCAAGGTCGACGAGCTGAAGGCGAAGGTCGGCGGCCGCACCCTGGAGGTCCGGCCGGCCGATCCGGCGCAGCTGACCGCCATGGCGCGGGCGTTGGGCGAGGCGGGGCTCGACGGCATAGCGGGTTCGAAGACCGACGCCGGCGAGGGCCTGCTGTACGTACCGATCCTCAGCGACGAGCAGCTGACCGCGGTGGTCGGCCTGCTGGGCGCGCGCGGCTTCGGCATCGCGCACATCGGCACCCACCTGCCCAGCCTGGACGAGGTGTTCCTGGCCATCACGGGCGAGAAGACGAGCGAGGCGGCGGCCGGGACGGTCATGTCCGAGTCCCCCGCGGACAACGAGCACGAGGAGGTCGCGGCATGAGCGCGGCGACAGTGACCCCACCGGCGCCGGCGCCGACGTCCGCGAAGGCGACGCACGACGGCGAGGGGCGGATCGGCCTGCGGGCCAATCTGCGGCACATCGGCGCGCTCGCCCGCCGCAACGCCATGCAGATCAAGCAGGACCCGGAGTCGATGTTCGACGTCCTGCTGATGCCGATCGTCTTCACCCTGCTCTTCGTCTTCGTCTTCGGCGGCGCGGTCGCGGGCAAGGGCAACCAGTCCGAGTACGTCAGCTATCTGGTCCCCGGACTGATGGCGATGATGGGCATGAACGTCTCCATGGCCGTCGGCACCGGCATCAACGAGGACTTCCAGAAGGGGGTCATGGACCGGTTCCGCACGATGCCGATCGCCCGGTCCTCCGTCCTCATAGCGAAGATCGTCGTCGAGGTCGGCCGGATGACGGTCGCCTTCGCGATCCTGCTGATCGTGGGCTTCGTCCTGGGGCTGTCGGTCGAGACGTCGCCGCTGCACGTGCTGGGCGCGGTCGGGCTCTCGCTCCTCTTCGGCGCCTCGCTGATGTGGATCTTCATCCTGATCGGGCTCTCCGTGAAGACGGCGCAGGCCGTGCAGGGGGTGGCGTTCCTCGTGCTGATGCCGTTGCAGTTCGGGTCCTCGATCTTCACCCCGCCGTCGACGATGCCGGGCTGGCTCCAGACCTTCACCGACTACAACCCGCTGTCGAACCTCGCCGACGCGGCGCGCGGTCTGTTCATCGGTGGGCCCGTCGCCCGCGATGTGTGGATGGTGCTGGCCTGGGCAGCGGTCATCACGCTGGTGACGGCGCCGCTCGCGGTCTCGAAGTTCCGCAAGAAGACCTGAGTCCCTGAGCACGGAGAGGTACCGACGAGGTACTGGGGCCGTGTCAGGGGCCGGCGAGGGCGGCGGCCTCATCCAGGGTGAGGCCGCCGCCCTCGGCGTACGCCGCCTCGTACGCGGTGTCGCCCAGCGCGGCGCGGGCCGCCGCCTCGGCGTCCGCCTTGGCCTCACGCTCCTGGGCCGACACGAAGTGGCCCGGGGGCAGGATGCCTTCGTGTGCACCGAGCAGCCGGGCGGCGTCCCGCGCCCGGCCCGGCCCGGCGAGCCCGGCCAGGGCGCGGGCCACCGTCACCAGGTGGATCGCCGGCATCTGCGGAGCGACCATCCGGGACAGCGGCTCGCGCGAGCGCTCCAGCGCCTGGCGTGCCCGGCCGAGCGCCTGGTCGTACCGGCCGTCCAGGTTGTCCATCCAGGCGAGGAGGCCGAGCACGAAGCCTTCGAAGATCGCGAGGTTGGTCCGGTTGAAGGACCGGCGCATCAGTTCCAGCTGGGCCCGCCCTTCGCCGGTGCGGCCGGTGCGGGCGAGCCGTATCGCCAGGAACATGCGGGCGGCGGGCTCCGACTCGTGGCCGTGCTCCTCGACCTCGGCGAGGATCTCGCGCAGCATCGCCTCGGCCTTCTCGCCGTCCCCCGCCTCCATCAGCACGCCCGCGAACCGGGCCCGCAGCAGCGACACCTGTGTCTGTGCGCCGAGCCGGGCCGCGTGGCCGATCGCGGCCCGGAAGTCCTCGGCGGCGAGACCGAACCGGCCGCTTCGCTCGTGCGCCTCGCCGCGCGCGGACAGGGCCTCGGCCGCGCCCCACGCGTCGCCGAGCCGGGTGAAGATCTCCAGGCTCTCCTCCGCGTCGCGGCTCGCGTCGCCCGCCCAGTCGCTCCGGTTGGCAAGGATGTTGGCCCGCATCTGGAGGGCGGCGGCGAGCTCCCAGGTGTAGCCGTACTCCCGGCAGGCGTCGACGGTCCGGTTGAGGACCTCGTACAACTGCCCGGGGCTGCCGGTCAGCATGACCGCGTAGAACCAGAGGGTCCCCGGCATGCGGCAGGTCTGGGGCAGGCCGGGCCGGTAGACGTCGACGACGCGGCGCAGCCATGCCGTCGCCTCGTCGCCCGTCCAGTCGTCGAGCTCGTGGTTCATGCTCGCCAGGTGGATCAGCCAGGCTCCGCGCCTGGCCTCCAGGAGCTGCTCGGGCGCCATGGGCGGCGGCGCGTCCGTACAGCGTTCGTGCAGGGCGGGAGCGGGGGCGGCCGGCGGGGCGAAGGGGTCGGGTCCGAGCCGGGTGGCGGCCAGCGACCAGTGGCGGGCCTCGCCGCGCAGGCCGCGGATCGTCCAGTACCAGGCGAGCGAGTGGACGAGGCAGAGCACTTCGTGCTCGTCGTGGGCGGCCACGGCGCGGCGCAGTGCGGTGCGCAGGTTCTCGTACTCGACCTGGAGGAGGTTGATGCGGGCGAGCTGTTCGCGGCCGCGCAGCAGGGGTTCGGTGTGGCGGGCGAGTTCGCGGAAGTGGACGAGATGGCGGCGCTCGGCGGTGGGGCGGTCACCGGCCTCGTCGAGGCGTTCGGCCGCGTACTCGGCGACGGTTTCGAGGAGGCGGTAACGCATGCCGGCGCTGCCGCCGGCCCCCTCGCTGCCGTCGTCCGAGGGGGCGGCCACGACCAGTGACTTGTCGACCAGTGAGCCGAGTACATCCAGCGCGTCCGGGCCGCACACCGCTTCGGCGGCGGTCAGGTCGCAGCCGCCCGCGAAGACGGACAGGGCGCGCAGCGCGGCCCTCTCCCGCTCGTCCAGCAGGTCCCACGACCAGTCGACGACCGCGCGCAGGGTCTGCTGCCTCGGCAGCACGGTGCGGCTGCCGCCGGTCAGGAGCCGGAACCGGTCGTCGAGGCGGTCCGCGATCTGGCGCGGGGTGAGCATCCGCAGCCGGGCGGCGGCCAGTTCGATGGCGAGGGGCAGCCCGTCGAGGCGTCGGCAGATCTCGGCGGCGGCGTCCGGGTCGTCGTCGACGCGGAAGCCGGGTCTCGCGGCCGCGCCGCGTTCGGCCAGGAGGCGCAGCGCCATGGGGTCGGGCAGCGGCTCCACCGGCCGGACGGTCTCGCCGGGCACGCCGAGCGGTTCACGGCTGGTGGCGAGTACGGTCACGCCGGGGCAGCGGGCCAGCAGTTCCTCGGCGAGGCGGGCCGCGGCGTCGACGACGTGCTCGCAGTTGTCGAGCAGGATCAGCATCCGGCGGCGGGCGCAGTGCTCGACGAGGCGTACGAGCGGATCGTCGCCGTGCCGGTCCGCCGCGCGCAGTTCCTCGGCGCCGGCGCCGCGCAGGACGGTCTCGCGCGCGCCCAGCGCGACGAGCACCGCTTCGGGAACGGTCTCGGGGTCGTCGACGGGCGCGAGCTCCGCGAGCCACACGCCGTCCCGCCAGGCACCGTCGGCGGCCTTGGCGGCCTCTGCGGCCTCCTGCGACAGCCGCGTCTTGCCGGCGCCGCCGGGGCCGAGCAGGGTGACGAGGCGGGCGCGCGCGAGGTCACCGGTGATGGCCTCGATGTCGGCCTCGCGCCCGACGAAGGAGGTCAGCCGGGCCCGTAGATTGCCGGGCGCGACGCGGTGGTCGGCCGCGGACCGGTCCGCCGGGGGCCGATCCGCCGGAGGCCGGTCGGCCGGCGCGAGCAGTTCGGTGTGCAGGGCGCGGAGTTGGGGGGACGGGTCCGCGCCCAGGCGCGACGCCAGGTCGCGGCGGAGTTCGTCGTACGCCGCGAGCGCCTGCGCGGAACGGCCCGTGTCGCGCAGGGCGCGCAGACGCAGGGAGTGGAGCGGTTCGTCGATGGGGTGGTCGTCGCAGAGCACCGTGAGTTCCGGCAGGGCCTCCTCGGCCCGCCCCAGGCCGACCAGGGCGGCCAGACGGGCCCGGCGGGCCGCGAGGCGGCGGCCCTCCCAGCGGGCCGCCTCCGCCGTACGGTCGGGAAGGCCGGCCAGGACCGGTCCGTGCCACAGCCCCAGCGCCTCGTCGAGCAGCGCCACCGCCTTGCCGGGGTCACCGTCGTCCAGGGCCTTCGCGCCCTCCCCCGCGAGGCGCTCGAAGCGGTACAGGTCCACGTCCTCCGGGTCGGCGCGCAGCCGGTAGCCGCCGTCGGCGGAGGCGATCGCCGCGTGGCCCAGGGCCCGGCGGGCGCGGGCGACCAGGGCCTGGAGCGCGCCGGTCGCGTCGGCGGGCGGGTCGCCGTTCCACACCTCGCCGGCGAGGGCGCCGGCCGTGACCGTACGCCCGGGCCGCAGCGCCAGTGCCGTCACCAGCGCGCGCAGCCGCGCTCCGCCGACGGTGACGGGCGTGCCGTCGTCGCGGAGTGCCTGCGTGGGGCCGAGGATGCGGTAGCGCACGGCCCTATTGTCCAAGGCGTGCGGTCGCCGTGCCGCCGGGTGCCCCCAGCCCGGCCAGGACCCCGGTCTCCGTGCGCCGGTGGCCGCGGTCCGCCCGGTCCGGCTCCGCCGTGTCGCCGAACCACTTGGGGCGGGTGTCGGCCGCCCGCGGCCGCCGTTCGCCGGGCACCGGCTCGTACGTACGCCCCCCGGCGCGCGTGACGGCGTACCCCTCGACGACCACCTGGAGGGAGCGGACCGTGCCGGCGGTCTCCGGCACGTCGTCCGGTCCCGGCCCGTGCGTCTCCACCGCGAGGAGGCCGACCGGATGGGCGGAAGGCTTTCCGGCGCAGAGCGCGGTGAGGCCGGGGCCGCCCACCAGTCCGTGGCCCGCCGGCTCCAGCGCGCTGCGGTTGTCCTGCCACGTCTCGGGCGCCGCCCCTTCGTGCGGCCCCCGCAGCATCAGCCGCCACCGCACTTCGTCGCCCACCGGGATCGGTTCGCCGCAGCATTCCGTCTGCCGGCTGTCGTACATGATTCTCCAGAGCGCCATGGATCCAGCTTTGCCGGAACTACCGTTGCCGCGCGAGACGTTTTCCCAGTCCTGCCCGTACGCCCGCCCTCCACCCCGGGAGCCCCGCGCATGACCACCGCCCTCACCCGTCGCGACCGGCGGATCAGTCCCGTCTTCCTCGGGATCGCCGCCGTCATGGCGGTCTCCGGCTGGGCGGTGTGGACGGAGTTCTCGGCGAGCACCGGCTTCGCCGTCTTCCTCTTCGTCACGTCCGCGTGGATCGTCTCGCTCTGTCTGCACGAGTACGCGCACGCCCGCACCGCCCTGCACAGCGGCGACATCTCCATCGGCGCGAAGGGGTATCTGACCCTCAATCCCCTTAAATACACCCATGCGCTGCTGAGCATCGTGCTGCCGGTGCTCTTCGTGATCATGGGCGGGATCGGCCTGCCCGGCGGCGCCGTCTTCATCGAGCGGAGCCGCATCCGGGGCCGCTGGAAGCACAGCCTCGTCTCGGCGGCGGGGCCGCTGACGAACGTGCTGTTCGCGGTCGTGTGCACGGCGCCGTTCTGGCTGGACGCGCTGGACGGCGTCCCCGACGTGTTCCGCTACGCGCTCGGGTTCCTCGCCCTGCTCCAGGTCACGGCGGCGATCCTGAACTTCCTGCCGGTGCCGGGCCTCGACGGTTACGGCGTGATAGAGCCCTGGCTCTCGTACGGGATCCGCCGCCAGGTCGAGCCGCTCGCGCCCTTCGGGCTGCTGCTGGTCTTCGGCGTGCTGTGGATCCCGGGGGTCAACCAGGTCTTCTTCGACGCGGTGGACGCCATCCTGCGCGGGCTGGGCGTCCCCGCCCTGGACCCCGCCCTGGGCCAGCGGTTCTACCGCTTCTGGCAGGGCGAACCTCAGCTGCCCCTGACTACCGGGTGACCGGGGTCTCCCGTCCGGCCTTCGCCCTGCGCAGGTAGTACCAGGCCATGTTCGAGGTGACTCCGGCCAGCAGGATCCAGATGATCCCGAGCCAGGTGCCCTGGACGAAGGACACCACCGCCGCGGCCACGGCGAGGGCGCAGACGACGAGGGCGTACAGAGCGAGGCGGGGCATGGGGGGCGGCTCCTGTCCGGGTGCGGAATGCTTCCGGTCCAGTGTCCACCATGCCCCGATCGTGCTTATACGTCGGTCACGCGCAGACCCGCGTGCGCCTTGTACCGGCGGTTCGCCGAGATCAGGTTGGCGACCAGCGACTCCACCTGGTGGGCATTGCGCAGCCGGCCCGCGAAGACGCCGCGCATGCCCGGGATGCGGGCCGCCAGCGCCTGCACCAGGTCGGTGTCGGCGCGCGTCTCGCCCAGCACCATCACGTCGGTGTCGATCTCCTCGACCGTCGCGTCCTGGAGGAGGACGGCCGACAGGTGGTGGAAGGCGGCGGTCACCCGCGAGTCCGGCAGCAGGGCGGCGGCCTGCTCGGCGGCGCTGCCCTCCTCCGGTTTCAGGGCGTACGCACCCTTCTTGTCGAAACCGAGCGGGTTGACGCAGTCGACGACGAGCTTGCCGCTCAGCTCCCCGCGCAGCGCTTCGAGCGTCTGGGCGTGGCCCTCCCACGGCACGGCGACGATCACGATGTCGCTGCGGCGCGCGCACTGCGCGTTGTCCGCGCCCTCGACGCCGAGGCCCAGCTCGCCGGCGGCGCTGCGCGCGCGCTCGGCGGCGCGCGAGCCGATGATCACCTTCTGGCCGGCCTTCGCCAGCCGGTACGCGAGGCCGCGCCCCTGATCGCCGGTCCCGCCGAGCACCCCCACGACCAGGCCGGACACGTCCGGGAGGTCCCAGGGGTCCTTGGCCGCCCCGGCCGCCCGGGCGGCGGGGTTCTTCGCGCTGTCGGTGCTGTTGTCGGTCGAAGTCATGCGCCGACCCTACTCGGAGGTAGCACGCCCGTCCGGGTGAGGCGGCGGCATTCGCCCGCGGCCGGCGCGGACGTACGGCAGGATGCCGCCGCATGGATGCCGTACGTGTCGCCCTGCTGCGCGAAGTCCTCGACGGCACCGAGTGGTTGCCGGCCACGCGGCGGTTCGCCGAGGCGCTGCGGTCGTCCGTCGTGCCGCACGGCGGCGGGCTGCTGCTGGTGGGAACCGAGGCGTACGAGCCGTGGCACCTGGCCGCGCACCTCGTCGACGAGGCGGCCTGGTCCGGGCTCGCGGAACTGAACCCCACACTCGTACGCCACCGGGTGCGGCCCGGGGAGCCGGCGCACCTGTCGGTGGGGCTGGGCAGGATCGAGGCGGCCGGCCGGGGCGAGACCCTGCTCGTCGTGGCGCCTCGGCGGCCGGAGGCGGAGCTGCTGGAGCGGGTGCACGACGCGCGGCGGGCCGGGGCGACCGTGCTGTCGCTGGACGGCGGGGACCGGGAGATCCGGGGGCTGGCACACGAGGCGCTGTCCGTGCCGGCGGGCGGGGACGTGGACCTGGACACGGTGCAACACCTGGTGAGCGCGGCGGCCGGGGAGAACAGTCTGCCCGCGCCGCGGGGGAAGCGGCGGCTGCGGGACCGGCTCTCCCGGCTGGCCGACCAGCTGACGGCCCCGCCGCCGGGACGGTGGTAACGGGCGGGGCACCGGTGCGGGGGGCTGATGCACGCCGCCGGATCCGTGAAACCGGTCGCCGCCGGTCCGCTCGCCGCGGCGCTGCCGAAGCTCAGGACGTACGACGCGGACACGCAAGCGGATACGGACGCGCGACGCCGCCGGGCCCGGAAGGACGCGGCGGCGGCTGAAGCGGCGGGGTGAGCGGGCGCGCGGTGGTCAGGCGCCTTCCTCCCCCGGCCGCCCGTCGTTCCTGTCGTGCCACTTCGGGTCCGTCTCCCACTGGAGATTGCGCTCGGCCGCGGTCTCCATCGCGCGCTGCGCCTCCTGACGCGTCGGATAGGGGCCGAAGCGGTCCTTGGCCGGGCACTCGGGGCCCTCTTCCACCTTCTTGTGCTCCAGGCAGTAGAACCATTCGCCCGGCTTTCCGGCTGCGCGCTTCTTGAACAGGGCCATCGTCGGCTCCTTCCTCTGCCGCCATGCTGCCCGATGGCGGCTGGATACACTCGCTTGCATGTCTGGCCAGTCGCTGCTCGTACCAGGGGAGCTCTCTCCCGCCCGTTCCGTCCCCGGCAACATCCGGCGCCCCGAGTACGTCGGGAAGCCGGCGCCGACGCCGTACACCGGCCCGGAGATCCAGGATTCCGACACCGTCGAGCGGATGCGCGTCGCGGGCCGCATCGCCGCGCAGGCGATGGAGGAGGCCGCCAAGCACATCGCGCCGGGGGTGACCACGGACGAGCTGGACCGGGTCGCTCACGACTTCATGATCGATCATGGTGCGTACCCGTCTACCCTCGGATACCGCGGCTACCCCAAGTCGCTGTGCAGCTCCGTCAACGAGGTCATCTGCCACGGCATCCCGGACTCCACGGTGCTCCGGGACGGCGACATCGTGAACCTCGACGTCACGGCGTACATCAACGGTGTGCACGGCGACAACAACGCGACGTACCTGTGCGGTGACGTCGACGAGGAGTCGCGACTGCTCGTCGAGCGCACCCGCGAGTCGCTCGCCCGCGCCATCAAGGCGGTCAAGCCCGGGCGCCAGATCAACGTCATCGGGCGGGTGATCGAGTCGTACGCCAAGCGCTTCGGCTACGGCGTGGTGCGGGACTTCACGGGGCACGGCATCAACACGTCGTTCCACTCCGGTCTGATCATTCCGCACTACGACAGCCCGCACGCCACGACGGTGATGCAGCCCGGCATGACCTTCACCATCGAACCGATGCTCACGCTCGGTACGCACGAGTACGACATGTGGGACGACGGTTGGACGGTCGTGACCAAGGACCGGAAGCGGACGGCGCAGTTCGAGCACACGCTGGTGGTGACGGAGACCGGCGCGGACATCCTCACGCTGCCGTGAACGGATCCGCGCGGTAGCGTTTTTACCGACAGGTCGTCGGGAACTCATTGACTTAGGCATACCTAAGTAGGAAGATCGGCGGTGGCGGCTGCGCGTGCTGCCACCGCACGCTCCTCCTTTCCCGTACCCCTCGGCCCCCGGAGGTCCGCCTTGGACACAACCGCCACAGCCGCCACCACCGCCGAAACGCCGTTCTCCACGCTCATCCGTGTCGCCTCGCACGAACAGCACACGGAGGCGGAGACCTCGACCTTCATGAGCGACCTGCTCGGCGGGAAGCTCCCGGTGGACGCGTACGCGCGCTACACCGAGCAGCTGTGGTTCGTGTACCGGGCGCTGGAGGAGGCCGCGGAGTCGCTCGCGGACGACCCGGTCGCGGGCCCGTTCATCCAGCCCGAGCTGATGCGCACGACCGAGCTGGAGCGCGACCTGGCGCACCTGCGCGGCGCGCACTGGCGCGCGGGGGCCGAGCCGCTGCCCGCGACCGCGGCGTACGCCGAGCGGGTCGCCGAGTGCGCGCGCGACTGGCCGGCCGGGTACGTGGCGCACCACTACACCCGCTACCTCGGCGACCTGTCGGGCGGCCAGATCATCCGCGGGCAGGCGGAGAAGACGTGGGGCTTCGCGCGCAAGGGCGACGGGGTGCGCTTCTACGTCTTCGAGGACATCTCGAACCCGGCGGCTTTCAAGCGGGGTTACCGCGAGTTGCTGGACCGGGTGAACGCGGACGACCTGGAGAAGCGGCGCATCATCGACGAGTGCAAGCGCGCGTTCGACTTCAACGGCGCGGTCTTCCGCGAACTGGGCAGGGAGTTCCCGCTCACCGCCTAGTGCGACCGGAGCGACCGGTGCGACTCAGTGCGGGGCGGGCGGGGCGAAGCGGACCCGGCCGCCGATCTCGATCATGCCGTCGGGCCCCGGCGCCGTCAGGATCTGGGACCCGCGGCCCTGCGTGATGTTCAGGGCGCGGCCCAGTCCGGCGGTGAGCAGGAGGGCCGCCGCGCCGGTCGCCTCGTCCTCGGCGATGCCGTCGTCACGGCGCGGGAACGCGCGGGCGCGGACCCGGCCCGCCGCCTCGTCCTCCCAGGCCCAGGCGTACAGCCGGCCCTCGCCGGGCGGGGGCGCGGGCAGCGCGTCGACCTCGGCGGCCGTCGCGTACCGCTGGAGGAGGCGCGGCGGGGCCCACTCGGGGCGCGCCGCGATCCAGGTGAACTCGCCGTCGTGGCGCGCCCACACCTCCCCGGCGGGCGGGTTGACCACTTCCAGGTCGAGCAGCCAGGCGACGCCCACCAGAGGGTGCCCGGCGAAGGGCAGGCGCGTCCCCGGCGTGCGGATGTCGACGACGCCGCGCTCGGGGTCGTCGACGAACACGGTCTCGCTGAAGCCGAGTTCGGCGGCGAGTGCCTGCCGGGACGCCTCGTCGGGGTACGTACGCCCGTCGCGCACGACGCCGAGGGTGTTGCCGTGGTGTCCGCCGGGGCCGCAGAAGACGCGGAGCACGTCGAGTTCGTTCATCCCGGCATTGAAGCACCGGCTCTCCGCGGTCCGGTGGCCCACCAGGTCACGGTGCGGCCGCTGTACCCGGTCCCCACGCTCGCACCCCTCCTGTCCCCGGTAGGGTTCCGGAGGTCGGTGGGGACGAAGACACAGAAGGCAGCGCATGAGCAGGCTGAGCACGCTGAAGCGGCTGGGAACGGGTCTCGCGGCGGCGACGGCGCTGTCGGTGACGGCGAGCGGGTGCGTGACGGTGCACGGCGAGCTGGAGGTCGTGCCGTCGGCGACGGAGGCCGAGGCCGCCCAGGCCCTCAAGGACTTCACGGCCGCGTACAACAAGGCGGACAAGGCGTACGACCCGGCCCTCGACGCGGGGCGGGTCACCGGCGCGCTCGGCGCGATCAACCAGGCCGGGCTCAAGGCGCGGCAGGCGCAGAGCCCGGACGGCAATCCGCGCCACGAGCCGCTGGAGCTGACCGACGCGCAGTACGCCATCCCCAAGAAGGCGGGCTGGCCCCGGTGGTTCGTCGCGGACGCCGACAGCAACCGCGACCAGGACAGCGGCCGGCTCGACACCCGCTGGCTGCTGGTGTTCGTACGCGGCGGCGCCGACCAGTTGTGGGAGGTCTCGCACCTGTGGGTCCTCACACCGGCCCGGATGCCCGACTTCAAGAAGGACGAGGACGGCTGGGCCGAGGCGGTCGCGCCGGACGCACCCGGACTCGCGGTGGCACCGAAGGACCTGAGCGAGCAGTACGCCTCGTACCTGCAGAACGGCGAGCCCGCCGTCTTCGCGCCCGGGCCGCACACCTCCGCCGTGCGCCAGGAGCGCCGGAAGGCGGCGCGCCAGCCCGGGCGCTCGGTCCAGTACGCCGACCAGCGCCTGGACAGCGGGACGTTCGCGCCGCTGGGGCTCGTCACGGAGGGCGGCGGGGCGACGGTGTTCTTCGCCACCCGCCAGTACGAGCAGCAGACCGTGGCCGAGGGCGTGCGGCTGAGCCTCAACGCCGACGTCCGGGCGCTGATGACCGGCACCGCGAAGACCAGGCTCACCAAGGAGCGGGTCTCCAGTCAGGTCGTGCAGGTGCCGGAGAAGGGCGCGGCCGGCGCGGGCGAGGGCAAGCCGCAGGAGCAGCAGGTGACGGTGCTCTCCCGGATCCAGGGGCTCACGGCCGCCCAGGGCTCCTGACCGACGCCCGCGCGCGGCCCGGGGCTCAGCGGCCCAGCGGCCAGGCCACCGCGTGGTGGTCGTCGGGGTCGTCCTCGCCGACGTACCGCGCGCAGGCGTCGGTCAGCGTCTCCAGGAGGGTCAGCGGGTCGGGCAGCGGGTGTTCGAGGCCGCGGACCCAGCTGACCCCGTACTCACCGGGCAGCTTCGCGGGCGGTACGAGGACGTAGCTGCCGCGGCAGTGCCAGCGCAGTCCCGGATGCTCGTCCATGGTCTCGGGGTGGCAGTCCAGCTCGCACGGCCACCACTCGTCCTCGTCGTCCGGGGTGCCGCGGGTGGCGGTGAAGAAGAGCAGGCGCGCCTCGTCGCCGTTGCCGGCGCCGAACTCGGCCACGGGACCGACGTCGATTCCGGCTTCGAGCAGGCGCTCCAGCGCGCTGCGGCCCGCTTCGAGCGGTACGTCGAGCACGTCGTGGACCATGCCCGTCGCGGTGATGAAGTTGGCCTCCGGCTGGCCCTCGGCCCAGCGTCCGACCTGCGCGGGGTCGGTGGTCGACTGGGTCTGCCAGGCGAACGAGACGGGGTGCCGGGCGGGGGTGGGACAGCCGACGCGTTCGCACGAACACCGGTATCCGACGGGATGCGCGGCGGGGGCGAGCGGCAGGCCCGCGGCAGCGGCGGCCAGGAGCAGGGCCTCGCGGTTCTCGGCCGCGTCGTGGGCGGCGGCGGCCTTCGGGCGGCGGCGCAGCCACTGGGGCAGTCTGCTCTCCACCGTCCGCCTGCTCTCTGTGCCGCGATAGCGGCCGAAGTCGGCGCCCATTCAACCCCTCACCTCAGCGTTGTGCTGTCCATGCTGCCACCATCCTGCGCCTCGGGTGGCCGCAGTCCCCATCCGGGGTACGCGGGCCGCTGCCGCAGCGGTGGTGCGATTGACGCCTTTGCCCCGGTACGCGGCCCTGCGGCGACCGCCCGTCCGGCGGTGCCCGCCCTCCGCGGCCCCGTGAGCGAATTCACCTCCGCGTGCTACCGGCGCGGGGCGAGACCGCCCAGCGCGCAGTCGACGAGGGCGTCCGCGTACGCGTGCGTGAGCGGGAGGGTGCGCAGCAGCCAGCGGTGGGAGAGCGGGCCGACGAGCAGTTCCACGGCGACGCGCGGGTCGATCCCCTCTCGTACGTCGCCGGCCTCCTGCGCCGCGCGCAGCCGCCCCACGTACAGCTGGAGGGACGGTTCGAGCAGCTTCTCCACGAACTCCGCGCCCAGGGCCGGATCGACGATGCCCGCGGCGGTGAGGGCGCGGGAGGGGGCTTCGTACTTGGGGTCGACGAGTTCGTCGACGGTGGCGCGCAGGACCGCCTTGAGGTCGGCGGCCAGGTCGCCGGTGTCGGGGAACTCGTACCCGCCGTCGCCGCCGCCCGCCGCCTCCGCGGCCTGTTCGCCGAGGTCGACGAAGGCTTCGAGCAGTACGGCGGCCTTCGAGGGCCACCAGCGGTAGATCGTCTGCTTGCCCACGCCGGCGCGGGCGGCGATGCCCTCGATCGTCGTCCTGGCGTAGCCCGCCTCGCCGACGAGGGAGAGGGCCGCTTCGTAGATCGCGCGGCGCGAGCGCTCGCTGCGCCGCGTGGAGTCGGGGGTCCTGGGCGTTCCGGGGGTCGCGGTGTCGGCCATGGGGCCAGCCTACCAGCGTGGCGAGACGATACGTCTCGCCCGTCGGGTGCGGGCTGACCAGCCGGGAACCACCCGATCGGTGCACAGCGCGACGGCTCCGTACGGCGGACCATGGCTCTCACGCACACCCGGTGCGCCATGCCGCTCGTGAGGAGCCCTCGTTGCCTCGTGACGCCTCGCCCCGCCGTTATCTGATGTGCCCCCCGGAGCACTTCAGGGTGACGTACTCCATCAACCCCTGGATGGACCCCGGGAAGCCGGTCGACCTGCCGCTGGCCCTCGCCCAGTGGGAGGACCTGCGCGACCGCTACCGGAGCCTCGGCCACACCGTCGAGCTCCTCACCCCCAGGCCCGGCCTGCCCGACATGGTGTACGCCGCCAACGGCGCCACCGTCATCGACGGCCGGGTGCTCGGCGCCCGGTTCGCGTACGCGGAACGGTCGCCGGAGGCCGAGGCGCACCTGGAGTGGTTCCGCTCCCACGGCTTCACCGAGATCTGCGAGCCCTCGCACATCAACGAGGGCGAGGGGGACTTCGCCGTCACCTCGTCCTGGATCCTCGCCGGGCGGGGCTTCCGCTCCAGCCCGCTCTCGCACGACGAGGCACAGGAGTTCTTCGGCCGCCCGGTCATCGGCCTGGACCTCGTCGACCCGCGCTACTACCACCTGGACACCGCGCTGGCCGTCCTCGACGACCGTGACGACGAGATCATGTACTACCCCGGCGCCTTCTCCCCCGGCAGCCGGGCCGTCCTCGCCCGGCTCTTCCCCGACGCGGTCGTCGCCCGGGAGGCGGACGCGGCGGCGCTCGGGCTCAACGCGGTGAGCGACGGGCGCCACGTGCTGCTGCCGCACGCCGCGCTCGGGCTCTTCGGGCCGTTGCGGGCGCGCGGGTACGAACCGGTCGGGATGGACCTCGGGGAGCTGCTCAAGGGCGGCGGCAGCGTGAAGTGCTGCACCCAGGAGCTGCGCGGCTAGGGGCTCTCGGGCTGGGGCGGCGGCCAGGCGTCGCCCCAGTCGGTGTCCCGGGCCGCCCGGTAGAGGTCGCCGTGGCGCTTCTTGGTGACCGTCTCGCGGGTGAGCTCCTCGGGCTTCGTGCACAGTTCCAGCAGGACCATGCCCTTGCGGATCTGCGGTCTGCGGATCACGCGGTTGGCGGCCGGATCCGCCTCCACATCGTCGCGGACGGCGGCGACGTAGCTGAACTTCTCGTCCTCGTACGGCAGCGAGCCCCCCTTCACCTGGCGGTGGAGGGAGGAACGGCTCACCCGGGCCGAGAAGTGGCACCAGTCGGCGCCCGGCTCGATGGGGCAGGCACCGCTGTGCGGGCAGGGGGCGGCGACGCGCAGGCCCGCGTCGATCAGCCGCTGCCTGGCCTCGACGACCCGGAGATAGCCGTCGGGGGTGCCGGGCTCGACGATCACGACGGCGCGGGCGGCACGGGCCGCCTCGGCGACCAGGTGCGCGCGGTCGGCGGCGGTGAGCTCCTTGAGGACGTACGAGACGGTGACGAGATCGGTGCTCTCGATCCGCAGCGCCGATCCGATGCGGGAGCGCTGCCAGGCCGTGGCGCGCAGGGCGGGCGAACCGGACGCCTCGGCGAGCTCCCGGCCGAGCGCGAGGGCGGGCTCGGCCCAGTCGACGACCGTACTGGCCGGCTCCTCCCGCCACGCCTCCGCGACGGCCCAGGTCGCGGCGCCCGTCCCGCCGCCGATGTCCGTGTGCGTCGCCGGGATCCACTCCGGGGCCGCGTCGCGGAGGGCGGCCAGCGCGGAACGTACCGCTTCGAAGGTCGCCGGCATCCGGTACGCGGCGTACGCGGCGACGTCGGAGCGGTCGCGCAGGACGGGCGCGTCGGTGGGGGTGGTCCCCCGGTAGCTGGTGATCAGCCGCTCGACGGCCTGTGCGGCCTGCTTGGGCGGCAGCCCGTCGAGAAGTCCGGCGAGTGCGGTGCGCAGGGCTTCTGCGGTGGGGAGGGTGGAGTTCACCGGAAGATTTTAGGCACTTCCGGAGTACGCCGCGGATCGCCCGTACCGGGGCGGGAGGGGGCTCGGACGAACTGATGCGGTGCGAGAGGCGGTTGCTACGCTGGCGCCCGTTGGCTCGACCGTCGGGGGGACGCATGGGACAGCGGGTGGTGCGCGTGGCTCTGGTGGCCGGTGTGATCGCCTTGGCCCTGCTGCTCCTGCCGGCCGCGTGCGGCGGCGGCGGGGGTGGTGGCGACCGTACGGACGAGCGGCGGAAGGCCGGGCCGGTGGAGCCCGCGAGGAAGAGCGCGGCCGGGCCCGTGACGCGGCTGGCCGTTCCCGCGGCGTACACCAACCGGCGGGGCTGGGAGGTGACCGGCGCGTCGGCCGAGTACGCGGTCGCCGTGGGCGCGGGACGGGTCGGGTACCTGGAGCGGGTGTCCGCCGCCCGGTTCCGGCTGCGGGCCGTCGACGCGGCGAGCGGGAGGACGCGGTGGGCGGGCGAGGCCTGGCGGCCGCTGTCCGATCCGGCGCGCTTCCCCCGGCTGCTGTCCGTCGCGAAGGACGGCCGGGAGTTCTTCGTCACCTGGTCGTACGGGAGGGTCGGCGAGGACGCGCTGACCGCCGCCGACATGATCGTGGCGCTCGACGTGTACGACGCGGAAAGCGGCGCGCGGCGGCGGGTCGAGCTGCCCTGGGCCGGCGCCCCGGCCGTGAACGGGTCCGGCCCCGGCATCCTCGTCAGCGACGGCGGCGCGGACAGCGCGGTCGTCGACCCGGTGACCGGCCGGGTGGCGCGGCTGGCCCCGAAGGACCTCCGTTACCCGAAGGGGTGCGCGGACTGCCGGACGCAGACCCAGGTGCGGGCGGTCACCGAGAAGGGGGTCCTGGTGAGCGGGCGCCGGGGCTTCTGGGTGCGCGAGGGCTGGCACAGCCGGAAGGCGGCCCCGGCCGGAACGGACGCGGCGTCCGGGGTGCCGACGTCGGTGGCGGGCGGCCGGATCCTCGCCAGGTGGCAGAAGAAGCGGGGCGGCGCGGGCGCGGCCGACCACGACGTGTGGGCGGTGCACGACGCGGCGACGGGGAAGGCGCTGGCGAAGGCGGAGTGCCGCAGGCCCGCGATAGAGCCGGGGAAGTACCCGCAGGCGGCGGTGGCGCCGGAGGGGCGGTACATGGTGGCGGGGAGCCTGGGCTTCGACCTGGAGACGGGATCGGGGCACTGCTTCGAGGAGGCGGACGGCACGAAGCCGCTGTCCCTGACGGCGGTGACGGACACGGGCATCGCGTACGGCACGACGGCGACGCGCACCCCCGTGGAGGCCGACCTCACCACGTCGGAGCCGACGGCGCTCCCGGCGAACGTGCACGTACCCGCGGTGGAGGTGGCGGGCACGGCCCTGTTTTCCTGGACGGACCGCAAGGACCGCCCCCACCTGATCGCCTACGCCCGCCGGGGGTGACGGCGGCGACCGGCCCGAGCAGCAGTGCGGGCATAGTCCGCACCGTCGGATGAGCCGCCGTGGGGCCAGCCCCACAGTCGCCCGGCCCGTACTGCCACACGGTGTGGTGCCACTTCGGGGTGCAACTCTCTTGAAAGCCGTGGTAGCAGCGATGTCACCGTTGGACGATCCCCGAGCAGACGTTTCTTCGGCGCGACGGGGCAAGTTCGAGGACCTCTAGCCAGAGGGTGACCACGAGGGACCACTGCTGCGCCACTGACCCGTCGAGTCTCAGACCATGTCTGGCCCGCTGACGACTTGCTCACTGGATGACACCACGTGGGAAAGGAATTCACGTGCTTTCGATGCCTCTGCGCCTGTCGGATCTCCGGGTTCCTCACTGGACGTTGCGAGGAGGCCGTTGGACCAGCGGTACGAGCTGGATTCAGCCCGCGAAGGTGTCGGCCCTCGCTGCGGAGTTCGATGACGACCGTGCGCCGTGTGTCAGCCTCACCGTGAGGGAGTGCAAACAGCAAGGGGAGGCGGACTTCGCGGCACTGACGATGAAACCCGGGGAAGTCCGTCTGACGGCGGGTGTGCTCGGTACGGCTCCGCTTTTCTCGTGGCGGCCGAGGATGTGTTGTACGCGTCCTGGGACCTTGCCGAGCTGCGCCCACACCTGCGGGCCGACCGGCTCGTTCCCCGCGTAGTAGCCCGGACTCTGACCAGGCAGCACCGGTATACCGCCGACACGCTGTTCGAGACCCCGCGCTGTATGACGCGATCCAGTCGGACAGCGGCAGCGCCGAGAGATGCCAAGCCCTGATCGAACACCATCGGCCGGATGCGGCCACGCTGGTGGATTTCGGGTGCGGTACGGGGCGCGACCTGGAGATCCTGGCCAAGCGCTTCGACTGTGTCGGCGTAGACCTGCATCCAGGCCTGGTCGACTACGCGCACCGAGTACGGCCCGGGCTGGACATCCGCACCGGCGATATGCGGACCGTTCGGCTCCGGCGGCACATGGACGCCGTGACCTGCCTCGGCAACTCTCTGGCCTACCTGTATGACAACGACGAGATCAGCCAGGCGTTCACTACTTTCGCCGTACACGCACGACCGGACGCACTCCTGGTCCTCTGCTCGCCCGTAGCGCCCGTCATTCGCCCTGAGCCGGCCAGGGCCGTCGTCGGGACACCAGAGGGCCCCGCGCGAGTCACCATCGACTACGAGTGGGACCTACGGACACAGGTCAACACCATGCACAGGAGACGGGTGCTCGCCTCTGGCGTCGTTGCCCAGGATGAGATCCGGAGACGCGTCCTGTTCCCGCGCGAACTGGAGCACTAAGCATCAGCCTCAGGCTTCGAGATCGTGGACATGGTCGACGAGTCCGGGACCGGATTCACCGGGCCGACCGCGCACACGGTGGCCCGGTACACGCGCTGACGTCCCGACGGTAAGTACGGAGCTACTCCAGGCACAGCTCTCTTGGAAACCCCGTCACACCGACGTGGCGCGCCGCCACGGGCGGCACAGGGCCGCGAAGCACGTGAGCGAGGCCAGCGCGCAGGTCAGCTGGACCACCGCCATCGGGACCGCCGTCGCCTCGCCCGCGATGCCGACCAGCGGTGAGGCGACGGCGCCGATCAGGAACGACGACGTACCGAGCAGCGCGGACGCCGAACCGGCCGCGTGCGGGGTGCGCATCAGGGCCTGGGTGTTGGTGTTGGGCAGGGCGAGGCCCATCGACGACATCAGGACGAAGAGTCCGGCCGCGACCGGGACCAGGCCGGTCTCGCCGAAGACGCCCGTGGTCATCAGGAGCAGCGCGAGCGAGGCGAGCGCGACGAGGGTCAGGCCCACGGCCAGCACCTTGTCCATGCTGACCCGGCCCACCAGCAGCTTGCCGTTGATCTGGCCGACGGAGATCAGGCCGACCGAGTTGATGCCGAAGAGCAGGCTGAAGGTCTGCGGGGACGCGCCGAAGATCTCCTGGACCACGAAGGGCGAGGCCGCGATGTAGGCGAAGAGGGCGGCGAAGGCGAAGCCGCCGGCCAGCAGGTAGCCGGTGAAGACGCGGTCCTCGAGGAGGCCGCGCATCGTGCGGAACGCCTCGCCCACGCCGCCCTGGTGGCGGCGGCCGGGCGGCAGCGTCTCGTGCAGCCACCTCCACACGACGAGGGTGAGGAGGACGCCGATGACGGTGAGGACGGCGAAGATGCCCCGCCAGTCCGTCAGGCGGAGCACCTGGCCTCCGACGACCGGCGCGACGACCGGCGCCACGCCGGAGATCAGCATCAGGGTGGAGAAGAAACGCGCCATCTCCACGCCGTCGTAGAGGTCACGGACCACCGCCCGGGCGATCACGATGCCCGCCGCCCCCGCGAGCCCCTGGAGGAGGCGGAAGGCGACGAGGAGTTCGGCGGAGGGCGCGAACGCGCAGATCGCGGTGGCCACGACGTACACGAGCATGCCGAGGAGGAGCGGCCCGCGGCGGCCGAACCGGTCGCTCATCGGGCCCACGACCAGCTGTCCGAGCGCCATGCCGGCCAGGCACGCGGTCAGGGTGAGCTGCACGGTCGCGGCGGGCGAGCCCAGGGACTCGGTGACCGCGGGCAGGGCGGGGAGGTACATGTCCATGGAGAGCGGCGGCAGGGCGGTGAGCCCGCCGAGCACCAGCGTGACCAGGAGGCCCGTGCGACGGGCGGCGGTGGTGGCGACGGGGGCGGGGGCGGCAACGGGGGCGGGGGCGGAGCCGGTTGCGGCCGCTGCCTCCGCCCCGGGTATGTGGCCTCGCGCGGACTGGCCGGTCTCCGGCATTCGCATCTCCATGTCGTTGAATACGGACCTATGCTCTCAGCTCGTCCGGAGTGGTCGACACCTTTTCTGGGGGCTGGGCATGGGCGGAACGACCGTGCGGTGGGGCGTGCTGGCGACGGGCGGCATCGCGTCCTCGTTCACCGCGGACCTGCTGGAGATGCGGGACACGGAGAACGCCGAGGTGGTGGCGGTGGCCTCCCGTACGACCGCCGGCGCGAAGGCGTTCGCCGAGCGGTTCGGGATACCGCGGGCGTACGGGAGCTGGGCGGAGCTCGCCGCGGACGAGGACGTCGATGTGGTGTACGTCGCAGGCCCGCACTCCGCGCACCGGGCGGCCGCCGGCCTGTGCCTGGAGGCGGGCCGGGCGGTGCTGTGCGAGAAGGCGTTCACGCTCAACTCCCGCGAGGCGGAGGAACTGGTCGCCGTGGCCCGGCGCCACGACCGCTTCCTGATGGAGGGGATGTGGATGTACTGCAACCCCTCCATCAGGCGGCTCGCGGAGCTGGTGAAGGACGGGGCGATCGGCGAAGTGCGCACCGTGCACGCCGACTTCGGGCTCGCGGGGCCGTTCGGGCCCGAGCACCGGCTGCGCGATCCGGCGCTGGGCGGCGGGGCGTTGCTGGACCTCGGCGTGTACCCGGTCTCGTTCGCGCATCTGCTGCTGGGCGAGCCCGACCGCGTACAGGCCGACGCGCTGCTGTCGCCGGAGGGCGTCGACCTGAACACCGGCATGCTGCTCGGGTGGGACGCGGGGGCGACGGCGCTGCTGTCCTGCTCCCTCACCGCCGACACCCCCCTCACGGCGGCCGTGACGGGGACGAAGGGCAGGATCGAGCTGGGACGCGGCTTCTTCCACCCCGACCGGTTCACGCTGCACCGGGACGGGGCGGAGCCGGAGGGGTTCACCGCCGGAATCGGCAGCCGTCGCGGCCTCCAGTACGAAGCGGCCGAGGTGATGCGCTGTCTGCGCGCGGGCGAGAAGGAGTCGCCGCTGGTCCCGCTGGACGGCAGCCTCGCCGTGATGCGGACGCTCGACGCGGTGCGCGACCGCATCGGCGTCCGTTACCCGGGCGACGAGGACGAGCAGGGCCTAGGCAGGCTTCAGGCCCGGGTTCCCCGCCTCGGTGACGAGTGAGGCGGCGGTCGTGACCGGCGCGCCGGGCGTGGTGACCGCGGACACCGTCCGGAAGTCCGCGCGCGCCGCGTCCTCGCCGAGCGTGAGCGTCGTGTAGCCGCGTCTGCCGTCGTAGAACTTCAGGTGCGCGTTGCCCCGCATCAGGCGGTCGTGGTTGGCGGGCCGCTCCGCGCCGTCCTTGCCGCTGGAGACGGACGTGGTGACGAACTCCGTGCCGACGGTGCGCGAGGCCGGGTCCTCGAAGTCCTTCTTCAGGTCGAAGGCGTACGAGACGTGGACGTCGCCCGTGAGCACCACGAGGTTGTCGACGCCGGCCGTCTCCGCGCCGTCGAGCACGCGCTTGCGGGAGGCCGGGTAGCCGTCCCACGCGTCCATGCTGACCTTCGGGTCGCCCGCGCTGCGCCGCCGGGCGAAGGTGACCTGCTGCGGCACGACGTTCCACAGCGCCCGCGAGTCGCGCCAGCCGTCGATGAGCCACCGCTCCTGTTCCGCGCCGGTCATGGTGCGTGACGGGTCCTCGGACTCGGGGCCCGGGAGCTGCCAGCCGTCGCCGTACGCCTGGTCGGAGCGGTACTGGCGGGTGTCGAGGATGTCGAACTGCGCGAGCCGCCCGAAGTGCAGCCGCCGGTAGAGCCGCATGTCGGCGCCGTCGGGCTGCTGCGGGGCGCGCAGCGGCTGGTTCTCCCAGTAGGCGCGGTACGCAGCCGCCCGGCGCAGCAGGAACTCCTCGGGCGGTACGCCGTTCTCGGGGGTGCCGCCCGCGTAGTTGTTCTCCGTCTCGTGGTCGTCCCAGGTGACGACGAAGGGGTGCGCGGCGTGCGCGGCCCTCAGGTCCGGGTCGGACTTGTAGAGGGCGTACCGCAGGCGGTAGTCCTCCAGCGTGACCGTCTCGCGGTTGAAGTGGGCGGGCACGCGGCGGTCGGCGTAGGCGCGGGCGCCTCCGGCGGCGTTCACGGCGTACTCGTAGAGGTAGTCGCCGAGGTGGAGGACGACGTCGAGGTCCTCCTCCGCGAGGTGCTTGTACGCGGTGAAGTACCCGTCGTGGTACGCCTGGCAGGAGACCGCGCCGAGCCGCAGCTCGCTGATCCGCGCGAAGCGGGCGGGCGCCGTGCGGGTGCGGCCGACCGGGCTGATCCAGTCGCCCGCGCGGAAACGGTAGTAGTAGACGCGGTCGGGGTCGAGCCCGCCGGCCTCGACGCGGACGCTGTGGTGGAACTCGGGGTGTGCGGTGACGTGGCCGCGCCTGACGGTCCGCCGGAAGCGCGCGTCGCGGGCGAGTTCCCAGCGCACCCGGACGCGGGCGCGCGGCAGACCGCTGTCCGGCTCGTACGGCCTGGGGGCGAGTCTCGTCCACAGGAGTACGGACGAGGGGAGCGGATCGCCGGAGGCGACGCCGAGGGTGAAGGGATCGTCCGTGATCTTCTTGGCGTCGAACTCCGCCGCCTGGGCGGTCCCCGGCAGGTTCGTCGCGAAGGCGAGCGCGGCGGCGGCCCCGGTGACGGTGAGGAACCGGCGGCGGTGGATGTGCCGTGCGGCGGCCCGTATCTCCTGGTCATGGCCCGATGTGATGGTCATCTGCCCCTCCCCTGACGGCTGTTGTCAGAGGTATTGGAGTGGTACGGGGCGTCGCCACGCTTTCATGTACGTGTCACGTACGCTGCTGGGCCATGAACCCTCAGACGAAGATCGCCGTCGTGACCGGAGCGGGCTCGGGCATCGGCCGGGCCGTCGCACTCGCCCTGGCGGGGGCGGGCTGGTCGGTCGCGCTGGCGGGGCGGCGTACCGGGCCGCTGGAAGAGACCGCGCGGGAGGCGGGCGGCGTGACGTCGTGCGTACCGGCGGACGTGTCGCTTCCGGCCGACGTGGACGCGCTGTTCGCCGCCGTACGGGAGCGGTACGGGCGCCTCGACCTGCTCTTCAACAACGCGGGCACGTTCGGGCCGCGCGGTGTGCCGGTGGAGGACATCGCGTACGAGGAGTGGCGCTCGGTCGTCGACGTGAACGTCACCGGCTCGTTCCTGTGCGCGCAGGCGGCGTTCCGGCAGATGAAGGACCAGGACCCGCAGGGCGGCCGCATCATCAACAACGGCTCGATCTCGGCGCACGCGCCCCGGCCGCACTCCCTCGCGTACACCACCACCAAGCACGCCATGACGGGGCTGACCAAGTCCCTCTCCCTGGACGGGCGTCCGTACCGGATCGCATGCGGCCAGATCGACATCGGCAACGCGGCGACGGACATGACGGAGCGGATGCAGGCGGGCATCCTCCAGGCGAACGGCGAGCTGATGGCGGAGCCGGTGATGGACGTGCGGGACGTGGCACGCACGGTGCTGCACATGGCGGAGCTGCCGCTGGAGGCGAACGTGCAGTTCGCGACGGTGCTGGCGACGACGATGCCGTACATCGGGCGCGGCTGAGGGAGCATCACGGCGGAGGGAACACCACGGCGGGTGCGGCGGTTGGCCGTGGCATGAAGTCATTCACCCACACCGACGTCCTGCGCTACACGGCCTTCTCGACCGATCCGGAGGGCGGCAATCCCGCGGGTGTCGTCCTGGACGCGGCGGGGCTCGACGACGCGACCATGCTCGCCGTGGCCGCCGAGGTCGGCTACAGCGAGACCGCGTTCCTCACGGAGGAGCCGGAGCCCGGACGCGCCTTCACCGTCCGGTACTTCAGCCCTCAGGCCGAGGTCGCGTTCTGCGGCCACGCCACCGTCGCGACGGCGATCGCGCTCGCCGAGCACCGGGGCGGCCCGGGGGACCTGGTCTTCGGGACGCCGGCCGGCACGGTCCCGGTGGAGGTGACCGCGTCCGCCGACGGCACGTACCGCGCCACCCTCACCAGCGTCGAACCGCACGTGGCGGAGGCGGCACAGGGCGATGTGACGGAGGCGCTGGCCGCGCTGGACTGGGCCGCCGCCGACCTCGACCCGGCCTTCCCGCCGCGCATCGCGTACGCCGGCAACCGCCACCTGGTCCTGGCGGCCGCGACCCGCGAGCGGCTGGCGCGGCTGTCGTACGACTTCGAGCGGCTGGCCACGCTGATGCGCCGCCTGGACCTGACCACGGTACAGCTGGTGTGGCGCGAGGACGCGACCACGTTCCACGTCCGTGACCCGTTCCCGGTGGGCGGCGTCGTGGAGGACCCGGCGACGGGGGCCGCGGCGGCGGCCTTCGGGGCGTACGTGCGGGAACTGGGCCTCGTGCCGCGGGAGTCGGTGCTCACCCTCCACCAGGGCGACGACATGGGGCGCCCCGGCGTCCTGACGGTGGAACTGCGCGCGGGCGACGGGCGGATCAGGGTCGGCGGCGCGGGCGCGCGCATCCCGGAGAAGGCAGAGGGAGACGGCCCGGACGCCTGAGCACCCGGCCGGACCTCCGGCGCCGAGGAGGACCGAGGAGGACCGTGGGCGCGCAAGCCCACGTTCTCCTCGTTCCGGCCCTTCTCCCGGGATCCGCTGGGAGTTCCTGCCCCAGAGGCTGGGCTTCGGCTCGGGGATGACCTGCTGGCGACGACTGCGGGACTGGAACGAGGCCGGGGTCTGGCGGCGCCTGCACGAGCTGCTGCTCTCCGAGCCGCGGGCCGCGGGCCTGCCGGACTTCTCCCGCGCCGCGGTCGACTCCAGCCACCTCCGCGCGATGAGGGGCGGGCCGGCCCCCGGCCCGTCCCCGGTGGACCGGGGCAAGGCCGGCGGCAAGCACCACCTGATCGTCGAGGCGCACGGCATCCCGGTCGCCGCGATCACTACCGGCGGCAACCGCAACGACGTCACCCAACTGATCCCGCTCATCCAGGCCGTCCCGCCGATCCGCGGCAAGCACGGCAAGCCACTGCGCCGCCCCAAGCACCTGTACGCCGACCGCGGCTATGACCACGAGGTCTAGCGGAACAGGGTCCGCCGGTTCCAGATCACCCCGCACATTGCCCGGCGCGGCACCGGCCACGGCTCTGGCCTGGGCGTGTACCGCCGGGTCGTGGAAGGAGCGATCGCGCTGCTGCACTGGTTCCGCCTGCGTATCCGCTGGGAGGTCCGCGACGACATCCACCACGCGTTCGTCACTCTCGGCTGCGCCGTCATCTGCTGGCGACGACTGCGCACCACACTTCGTTGAGAGTGGGGGCGGGCGATCGCCCGGGGGGACGGCCTGCTCGACGCGTCAGAACGCATACGTAGCAGTCGTACCCGCGCGACCTCACACCCGGGATCTCAGCACGTCGACCTCACAGCCCGGCGCGAACGGGTCGAAGCCGTGCCCGATCAGCCAGCGAACCGCCAGCAGGCTTCGCAACGACCACCACGCGTGGATCACGCCGAGGTCGATGTCGGTGCCATAGCCGGCCAGGACGTCGTCGAGGTGCTCCTCGTGTCCGAGCGTGAAGGTGGCGAGGTCGTACAGAGCATCACCCTGGCCCGCCTCGGACCAGTCGATGATGCCCGTCACCTCGTCGCCGTCGACGAAGACGTGCGCGATCTGCAGGTCGCCGTGCGTGAACGCCGGAGTCCACGGCCGGAGCGCGGCCCCGGCGACCCGGCGGCTGCGGGTGACCAGGTCGGCGGGCAGGAGGCCGTTCTTCACGAGCAACTCGCACTCGTCGTCGAGTTCCGCCGCCAGCGCGACGATGCTCCGGCCGGCCCGGCCGGGCCGGGGCGGCAGCGGCGCGTCGTGCAGCTTCCGGATGGCGGCGCCCGCCGCGGCCCACGCCGCCGACGACCCGGTCGACGGCCCGCCGAGGCCCCCAAGCGTCGTCCCCGGGAGTGCGGCGATCGCGAGCACGGGCGGCTTGCGCCACAGGACCTCCGGGGTCGGGACCGGCGCCAGGGACATCGCCTCGACCTCGATGTCGATACGCGCCTGATCGGCGTCCACCTTCAAGAACACGTCACCGACGCGCAGAGTCGCGCGCTCGGAATGGGCGACGACGACTTCGACCTCATCCATGGGCGACCAGTATCCCGGAGGTGATCGCCGACGTCGCCGGATTTATCGCATGCGATTACGCAGCTGACCGCGTCCCGCTATCCGACAGCCTCGTGCGCGGCACTGACCCTTGACCAGGTCAAGCCCACTCCTTTCGTCAGGAGTCCCAAGGGCCTGCCCGACGGGTCGGGTGCCGGGTCCGGTGGAGGATTGATCCGTCCCGTGTCGGGCGGGCTGATTTTGCGGTCATGGAGGGGACTCGGCTGGCGTCACTCCGTTCCGCAAGGCTCTGCGGTGTGTCACCGCAGGGGCAAGGTGCCGGAGTCGGGGCGACCCCCATGCGCGCTCAAGCGCTGGGGTCTTACCCCCATACGGAGTAAGACCCCAGGCAATGACGTCGAGCCGTCACGGCAGGCCTAAGTCACACACCACTCGCGAGGGCCAGAAGCTGGGGCGCGATGCCGGCTCCTGCGCCACTTACGATGCCGATCACGCTATCGATCAAGCCGCCGATGATGGGCACACCCATGAACGCTCCTTAAGGTTGGGAACTCCCATAGTCCTCGACTCGCGCCACTGCCGTGGCGGTACGACCGCGGGCTCACCCGTACGAGGGCCGCTCTGCCAGCCAGTAGGCCGAGAGGTGGGTGGGCGTTCAGCCGGTGCCGTCTGCGCCCGTCGCTTGACCCATCGGACAGGCCCTGGTCGAAACGGCGTGACGCCCCGATCGGCCAGCTTCGGGCAGTGGTCGCCGACGGGTTCACCGCCCCGACGCAGAGAAGCGCATCCCGTCCCCTGGGCACGACGCACGCCGGAAGTGCAGGTCCGCCCGGTGGCTCAGCTGCGCGGGCGACTGGCTTACGGGACGGGCGCGGTATCCGACGACGCGGCACCTCGTCAGGAGAACGAGGTGGAAGGCCCACGCGCTCCCGCCCCCTTGCGGGGACGGAGGCGGCAGACGAGTCGGGCTGTACGCCGGGTTCTGTGCCCCGGGACCTCGCGGTCGTCGGGGCGACGGCCATCCATCTAGGACCGGCGTTGCCGCCGGCCTCGTGCGGTCTACCCGCGGACTCGGGCGGGCAGCCCTCGATCGTCCGCGCAGGGCCGTCTCACGACGGCCCCTCTTGACCTTGCTCCAGGTGGGGTTTACCTAGCCGTCCGAGTCACCCCAGACGCTGGTGGTCTCTTACACCACCGTTTCACCCTTACCGGGGACCGAGGTCCCCGGCGGTCTGTTTTCTGTGGCACTGTCCCGCGGGTCACCCCGGGTGGCCGTTAGCCACCACCTTGCCCTGTGGAGCCCGGACGTTCCTCGGGGAGATCCGGAGATCCCCACGCGGCCGTCCGCCCGGCTCGTCTGCCGTGCCGACCATGCTACCCGCCGGGCCGGTCCGGTTGACCTTGCCGCAGCGTCAGGGTTTCCACAGGCCCCATGCGGATCGGAGAGATCGCCGCCCTCACCGGGGTCACCACCCGGGCCGTGCGGCACTGCCACCACCAGGGCCTGCTGCCCGAGCCCCCGCGGCTGGCCAACGGCTATCGCGTGTACGGGGTGCGGCACGCCGTCCTCCTGGCCCGGATCAGGCGGCTGACCGGCGTGACCCGTGCGACCCGCGCGACGGGCGACGGGAGGGGGTGGCGGGGCCGGCGGGTCGGGGCGGCCCGGTGGGATCCGCTTACCCTGGCGTTTTGCCGTGTGCGTACGCGCGTCGTCGTCGTCGAGGAGTTCCGCTGTGCTCGTGCTCTTGCCCCCGTCCGAAGGAAAGGCCGCCAGTGGTTCCGGCGCGCCCCTGAAGCCGGAGTCCCTGTCACTGCCGGAGCTGGCCGGGGCCCGGACCGCGGTGCTGGACGAGCTGGTGGAGCTGTGCGCCGCCGACGAGGAGAAGGCGCGCGCGGTCCTCGGCCTGAGCGAGGGGCTGCGCGGCGAGATCGCCAAGAACGTGGAGCTGCGGACCGCCGGGGCGCGGCCGGCCGGGGAGATCTACACCGGTGTGCTGTACGACGCGCTGGACCTGGCCACCCTGGACGCGGCCGCGCGGGAGCGGGCCCGGGAGTCGCTGCTGGTGTTCTCGGGGCTGTGGGGCGCGGTGGGGATCGGCGACCGGATCCCCTCCTACCGGTGTTCCATGGGCGTCAAGCTGCCCGGCCTGGGAGCGCTGGGGGCGTACTGGCGGGGACCGATGGCCGCGGCGATGCCGGTGGCCGCGGGCGACGGGCTGGTGCTGGACCTGCGGTCGTCGGCGTACGCCGCGGCCTGGAAGCCGAAGGGGGACGTGGCCGGGCGGACCGCGACCGTGCGGGTGCTGCACGCGCAGACCGACGCGAACGGGGTCGAGAAGCGGTCCGTCGTGAGCCACTTCAACAAGGCGACGAAGGGGCGGATCGTACGGGACCTGCTCGCGTCGGGGGCGGCCCCGGCCGGGCCCGCGGAACTGGTTTCGGTGCTGCGGGACCTGGGCCACGTGGTGGAGGCTTCGGCTCCGGAGAAGGCCGGGAAGGCGTGGGCGCTGGACGTGGTGGTGAGGCAGATCCACTGAGCGTTGCATGCTACGCAACGCTCGTTGCGCACTGTGCCTGCCGACGGCAGGATGGCGGCATGACTTCCGTACTGGACCTTGCGCCCGTCGTCCCCGTCGTCGTCCTGGAGGACGCCGCCGACGCGGTGCCGCTCGCGCGTGCGCTGGTCGCGGGCGGGCTGCCGGCGATCGAGGTGACGCTGCGGACCCCCGCCGCGCTCGACTGCGTCCGGGCCATCGCCGCGGAGGTACCGGACGCGGTGGTCGGGGCCGGCACGGTGATCTCCCCGGCGGGCGTGAACGACGCGGTCGCGGCCGGGGCGCGGTTCCTGGTGAGCCCGGGGTGGACGGACGCGCTGCTGGACGCGATGGCGGCGTCCGGGATTCCCTTCCTGCCGGGGGTCTCGACGGCCTCGGAGGTCGTGGCGCTGCTGGAGCGCGGCGTGAGCGAGATGAAGTTCTTCCCGGCGGAGGCGGCGGGCGGCACGGCCTACCTGAAGTCCCTGGGGGCGCCGCTGCCCCAGGCCCGCTTCTGCCCCACGGGCGGCATCACGTCGGCCTCGGCGCCGTCGTATCTGGCGCTGGGGAACGTGGGGTGCGTGGGCGGCACCTGGATGCTCCCCGCGGATGCGCTGGCCGCGAAGGACTGGGGGCGGGTGGAGACGCTGGCCCGGGAGGCGGCGGGGCTGCGCCGCTGACCCTGCCGGGGGTGCGGGCGCCGGCCTGTGGTGCCGGGGGCGTGCCGCTCCGGGGGCCGCATTCGGGACCGCATGATTCAGCCGCGGGGCAGCGTTCCTTGTACGACGCCCACCCCCTGCGCACACATCACGCTTTACGTCCCGAATTACGTCCCGAACCCCCCTGCGCGGCCCGCACCCGACGGTTCCCCCGCTCAGCGCAGGTGCGACGTGTCGTTCAGCAGGCGCAGCGACGCGTTGCCGTCCGCGTAGTACGCCACCGCCGACAGTGACGCCGCCGAGAGTTCCATCCGGAACAGGGACTCGGGCGGGGCGCCCAGGGCCAGGCGTACGAGCGTCTTGACCGGGGTCACGTGGGTGACGACCAGGACCGTGCGGCCCGCGTGACGGGCGATCAGCTTGTCGCGCGTCGCCGAGACCCGCCGCGCCACCGTCGCGAAGCTCTCGCCGCCGCCCGTCGGCGCCGCCTTCGGGGAGGCCAGCCAGGAGTCCAGGTCCGCGGGGTGGCGCTCGCGGACCTCGCCGAACGTCAGGCCCTCCCACGCCCCGAAGTCCGTCTCGCGCAGGCCCTCCTCGACGCGTACGTCCAGGCCGAGCCGCGCCGCCACCGTGTCCGCCGTCTCGCGGCAGCGCCGCAGCGGGGAGCTGACGATCTCCTGGACGGTGCCGCGCGCGGCCAGGGAAGCGGCGACCGCCTCGGCCTGTCGGCGGCCGACCGCCGACAGCTCGGGGTCGCGGCCGCCGCTCCCGGAGAACCGCTTCTCGGGGGTGAGCGCGGTCTCGCCGTGGCGCAGCAGGACGAAGGTCGTGGGCGTACCCACGTCGGCGGAGGCGCCCCAGCCCACGGTGGGGGCGGGCTCGGGCTCCGAGGCGCTCGGCAGCGTCAGCGGCTCGGGCACCGCCGCTCCGCGCCCCAGCGCGGCCCGCGCCTTCGCCGCGCCCGCCGCCGCGTCGCCCACCGCACGGGGAGGGGCGGAGGCGCGGGAGGCGAGGTCGGCCGTGGAGGCCGAAGGCTCCCACTTCCTGCCCTTCTTGCCCGCGTCCATCGCCTCGTTGGCGAGCCGGTCGGCGTGCTTGTTCTTCTCCCGGGGGATCCACTCGTAGGTGACCCGGACCCGCGGGAAGACGGTGGCCGCCTCGGCCGCGAGCGGCTTCATGTCCGGGTGCTTGATCTTCCAGCGGCCGGACATCTGCTCGACGACGAGCTTGGAGTCCATGCGGACGTGGACGGTCGCGTCCGGTGCGAGCGCGTGCGCGGCACGGAGCCCGGCGATCAGGCCCTTGTACTCCGCGACGTTGTTCGTGGCGACGCCGATGTACTCGGCGGCCTCGGCGAGCGTCTCCCCCGTCTGCGGGTCGAGGACGACCGCGCCGTAGCCGGCGGGACCCGGGTTGCCCCGGGAGCCGCCGTCGGCCTCGATGACGAGGCTGCGTCCCACGGCTACAGGCCGGACTCGGACGTACGGACAAGGATGCGGCGGCAGTTCTCGCACCGCACGACCGCGTCGGGGGCGGCGGCCCGCACCTCGTTGACCTCGGTGATGTTGAGCTCCAGCTGGCAGCCCTCGCAGCGGCGCTGGTACAGGCGGGCCGCACCGACGCCGCCGGACTGGACGCGGAGCTTCTCGTACAGCTTGAGGAGGTCGGCGGGGATGGTGGCCGAGGCGACCTCGCGCTGCTTGGTGACCGTGGCCACCTCGCTGTCGATCTGCTCGAACGCGGCGTCGCGGCGCGCGGTCGCGTCGTCGACCTTGGCCTGGACGGAGGCGACACGGCCGGAGAGTTCGGCGACGCGTTCCTGCAACGACTCGCGGCGCTCCATGACTTCGAGGACGACGTCCTCCAGGTCGCCCTGGCGCTTGGCGAGCGAGACGAGCTCGCGCTGGAGGTTCTCCAGGTCCTTGGGGGACGAGACGGCGCCGGAGTCGAGGCGCTGCTGGTCGCGCACGGCGCGCTGGCGGACCTGGTCGACGTCCTGCTCGGCCTTGGTCTGCTCGCGGGTGGTGTCGCTCTCCTCGGTCTGCGCGGCGACCAGCAGGTCGCGGAGTTGCGCGAGGTCCTTGGTGAGCGATTCGAGTTCGGCGTGCTCGGGGAGGGAGTTGCGCCGGTGGGCGAGCTGGGACAGGCGCAGGTCGAGGGCCTGTACGTCGAGGAGACGGATCTGGTCGGCGGGCGCGGCGTTCAGTTGGGGGCTCCAGAAGGATCAAAAGGGGCGCGCGAGGCGCTCGTGGGAAGGGCGGTCGTGGGGGTGTGGTGGGAGGTCCAGGGGTCGGTGACGGTCTTCGAGACGTGGACGCGCAGGTCCCACCCGTGGCGGTCGGAGATCTCGTCCAGCTGGGCGGCGGCCTGCTCGCACCAGGGCCATTCGGTGGCCCAGTGCGCGGCGTCGATCAGCGCGAGGGGGGTCTGTTCGCGGGCCTCGGACGCCGGATGGTGGCGCAGGTCAGCCGTGACGAAGGCGTCGACGCCGGCGGCCCGTACGTCGGCGAAGAGGCTGTCGCCGGAGCCGCCGCTGACGGCGACGGTGCTGATGAGCGCGTCCGGGTCGCCGGCGACGCGGATTCCCTGCGCGGTGGCGGGCAGCCGGGCGGCGACGCGGGCCGCGAAGTGGCCCAGGGGGGCCGGCGGGTCGAGTGCGCAGACGCGGCCGAGGCCCCGGCGGCCGGACGGGTCGGTGGGGTCGGGGACGAGGGGGCCGGCGACCCGCAGGTCCAGCGCTCCCGCGAGGGCGTCGGAGACACCGGGGTCGGCACTGTCGGCGTTGGTGTGGGCGACGTGCAGCGCGATGTCGTTCTTGATCAGGGTGTGCACGGCACGGCCCTTGAAGGTGGACGCCGCGACCGTCGTCGTACCGCGCAGGTAGAGCGGGTGGTGGGTGACGAGGAGGTCCGCGCCGAGCCGTACGGCTTCGTCGACGGTCTCCTGGACCGGGTCGACGGCGAACAGGACCCGGGTCACCTCGGCGTCGGGATCGCCGCAGACCGTACCGACCGCGTCCCAGCTCTCGGCCCGCTCCGGGGGCCAGAGGGCGTCGAGCGCGGCGATGACTTCAGACAGACGGGGCACGCAGACAGGTTACCTGCGCCACGTGCCCCGCCCGCCATGGCGTAGGCGGCCCGCCCGGCCGGCCCCGCTTGATCGAATACGCGCGCAGGCCGTCGGGGACCCGGCCGGCGGCGGCCGCACCGGGCCCGAGGCGCCGGGTCTCGTCCGGAACGCCCTCGGCCTGCCCGTTCTTCACGGCGTCGAGCTCCTTCCGGAGGGCGTTGTCCTCGGCGTTGTCCTCGGCCTTGTCCCGGTCGGCGGCCTCGGGGCCGCCGTAGACGCCGGTGAGGATCCGGCCGGCGTCCGCCTCGTCGATCCTCCCGGGGCCGACCCCGGCGGCGGGGCCGTTGATCCGCCGGTTCGCCGGGCGCGGCAGGCCCGCGTCCTCGCGGACGGCGCCGATGGAGGAGACCTTCGCGTACGGGCGGATCCTGCCGGGGAGGCGGGGAGGCAGCGGACCGTCGGGGGGGCGGGCTTCCCGGCGCCGGTGCCGGTGCCGGACCGCTCCGCCTTCTTCTCGGCGGCCTCGGTCGGGCATGCCTCACGCACAGCCCCCGGCGCATCCCCCAGCACATCCGCCCCCGCCCCCTCAGCCGAATCAGACGATGGCCACCCTTATGTGTGAAGTGCACGGTCTCGTGTTGTTCGGCTGGAAGTGCGAAAACTAGCTTCGGTCGCCGGAGGTGACTGACGATGACGGCCCCTGCCATCGAGACCGCCGCTGACGGCGACGCCCTGGGTGCGGCGGTGTTCACGATCGCCGCTGACGGTTCCTACGGCGCACGGCTGGCGGGCGAGGGGGACGCGCGGTTCCCCGAGCGGTGGACGCTCGACGGCCCCGAGCCCTACGCCGTGCCGCTCCCCGCCGACCAGCCCGAGGAGCCGGACACCGGGCTGCTGCCGCTGGCGGACGGGCGGGTGCTGATCCACCGACGCCACGGCGGCGCCTCGCACGTCTTCGGCGGTGGCGGCGGCCGGCACTCCTTCTCCCTGCTGTATCCGACGGGACCGCGGACCGGGGAGCTGCCCGTCGGCGCGGTCGAGTGCGAGCGGCTCGCGCTGCTGCCGCCGGCCCCGGACGGCAGTCGCGCGTACGCCCTGGCCCTGGGCGAAGCGACCACCACCGTATGGCTGGTGGCGGGCGGCGCCTTCGGGCCCGAGCGCGTCGCCGAGGTCGCGGGGCACTGCTCGGGAGGCGTGTGGCTCGACCGTACGGGACGGATGCTCGCCCTGGACCGGGAGGCCGACGGGGTGACGAAGACGGTGGCCGTCGACCTGGAGCGGGGCGGGGAGGTGACGCCGTTGCTCCAGATCGCGGAGGGCAGCAACGACCGGCTGCTGCTCGCCGACGCGGACAGCGGGCTGCTG
Organism: Streptomyces enissocaesilis; assembly: GCF_039533765.1. Taxonomy (NCBI): domain Bacteria; kingdom Bacillati; phylum Actinomycetota; class Actinomycetes; order Kitasatosporales; family Streptomycetaceae; genus Streptomyces; species Streptomyces enissocaesilis. The sequence continues at coordinate 112,893 of NZ_BAAAUD010000013.1, forward strand.
CTGATCAGGTCGGACGCGCCGGGGCACGACCGGCTGGGCTGGGGGGTGCTGGGGAGCATGCTTCCGGTGCGCTTCCCCGAGTGCCTGGGGCCCTCCGACTGCGCGGTGACGCCTTTCGCGGTGCAGCCGGGGCAGGAGCTGATGCCGGAGAACTGCGCGGTGGCGCTGCGGATCGACGGGGCGGCGGGGAGCTGGGTCGGGGTGTGGCGTCCTTCCGGGCGCAGGCTGCACCACCTCGCGGCGCCGGCGGGGTGGCTGGCGGGGGCCGGGCTGTGGACGCGCGAGGGGGTGCTGCGACTGCCGTACGCGACGGGTGCGGTGCCGTGCGGGGTGGCCCCCGTCGAAGCCCCGGAAGACGTCGTCGTCACCGAAACCGCACAAGTGGAACGCGCAGGTGGGGAACCATCCGCGGCCAGGGACACTCCTGTGGTGTGCAAGCCCGTACCGCTTCAGCAGGCGCCCCTCACCGGGCGCGGGGCCCGTGGTTAGACTCGGGCCGGGGCTGCGCAGCCGTTTCGGCTGAACGCCGACGGTGACGGCGGGGCGGGCCTTGCACCACTGAAAGTGATCGCAGCGATTCCAGGGGACCTCCCACCATGTCTGAAGCCCGAACCGACACGATCCAGACGCGGCCGCAGCCTTCGGCCGCCGAACGGGACGCCGCCGGCCGCTCCGGAAAGCACCGGGGGGGCGCGGCCACGACAGAGGATTCCAGCGCTCCGGCTCACGGCCGCCATCGCAGGCCGTAGGTCTCCGGGCCGCGGGCGCGGCGTCAGACGCGCCCGGCGCGTGGTCAAGAACATCGGACGGGCCCGGGCAACCGGGCCCGTCCGGCGTTCGGGGTCCGGAAACCGGGCCGCGGGCGCCGCGCCATTACATTCGTCCCGGCCCGCTCCGTCCGCCGCTCCCGCTCGTCTGCGGGACGGTCCGGCGCGACAAGGTGCGCATGGTGGTGCCGGGTGCCGTCTCCGGCTCCGCCGGGTACCTCGCGAGCGGGGACAGGCGGCCAGGTCCGGGGCTCCGCCGCCGTCGGCTACGGCACCTTCATCACCGGCCCGGTCACCGCCACCGTCCTCTCGCTGTCCACGACGGTCCGCGAACTGCGTGCCACCCGCGAGCAACCGGCCCGCTCCGCCGTGGCGAAGGAACTCCTGCGCTCTCCCACGACCCGCACGACCTCCTCGGGCACGCCCCCTCCGTCATCGTCGTGAAGTCGGAGGCCGCCCGCCGTCCCGCCCCGCGCGACCCGGACGGCGCCCGGTCGGTCCCCGGCGCCGCCGGCATGGGGCCGGTGGTACGCCGGACGGGCCCGCCCCTGCCCCCAGACGGAGGCGCTGCTCGGACGGGTGGTGCGGGAGGCCGTCACCAACGCCGTACGGCACAGTGGAGCGGACCACTGCGAGACCGTGGTGGACAGCTCCCCCGAGCGCGTCCATCCGAAGATCACCGACAACGGCCGCGGCACAGGCTCCGAGCAGCCCGCCACCGGCACCGTCACCACCGGCGGCACGGGCCTGAAGGGCCTCGCCGAGCGCCTCGCGGCGGCCGGCGGCACGCTCGACGCCGGCTCGTCCCCCCGCGGCGGCTTCCCGGTGAACGCCGAACTGCCCGTCAGCACCGACCTCGAACCGGAACCAGAACCGGAATCAGAACGGGAGCCCACCCATGATCAGAGTCCTCCTCGCCGAGGACCGGGGCATGATGCGCGGCGCCCTCGCCCTGCTGCTCGGGTTGGAGCCGGACATCGAGGTCGTCGCCCAGGTGTCCGCGGGCGACCGGATCGTGGACGCCGCCCTCACGTCCCGCCCCGACGTGGCGCTCCTCGACATCGAACTGCCGGGCCTCAGCGGGCTCGACGCCGCCGCGCTGCTGCGCGACCAGGCCCCCGACTGCCGGGTGCTGATCCTCACCACCTTCGGCAGGCCCGGCTGTCTGCGCCGCGCGATGGAGTCCGGCGCGGCGGGTTTCCTGGTCAAGGACGGCCCGGTGGAGGAGCTGGCGGCGGCGATCCGGCGGGTGCTGACCGGCGAGACCGTCATCGACCCGGTGCTCGCGGCGGCCGCCCTCGGTTCCGGGCCCGGCCCGCTCACCGCGCACGAGCGCGACGTACTGAACGCGGCGGTGGGCGGGGCGACCGTCGCGGACATCGCCGGGAAGCTGGACCTGTCCGAGTCGACCGTACGGGACCACCTGTCGTCGGCGATCGGCAAGACCGGCACCCGCGACCGCATGGAGGCGGTACGGGCGGCGAGGCAGCAGGGCTGGCTCTGACCCTCTTCCCTTCCCGTCCCTTCTCGTCCCCTGCCTCGCGCTACGCCTGCTTCTCGCGGTGGCGCGGCAGCCAGACCAGCATCAGCACCACTCCCGCGAGCAGCGCCCCCGCCCCGACCCGGAACGCCAGCGCGTATCCCGCCGTCAGCGCCTGCGCCTCCGCCCCGCCCGCCGTCCTGGACGCCGCGACCGTCGACAGCACCGCGAGGCCGAGCGCGCCGCCCATCGTGCGGGAGGTGTTGATCAGGCCCGAGAGGAGCCCGGCGTCGCCCGGCTCGCCGCCCGAGGTCGCGAGCGAGGCCAGCGGGGTGGAGGCGAGGCCCGCACCGGCCATCATCAGGACGCCCGGGCCGAGGATGGCCGTGAGGTACGTCCCTTCGGCACTCATCGTGGACTGCCACGCCATGCCGCCCGCCGCCACCAGGGTGCCGGTGATCGCGACCCGGCGGGCACCGACCCCGGCCATGAGGCGCGGGGCCAGCTTCGAGCCGAGGACGACGCTCAGCGAGCTGGGGACGAGGGCGAGCCCGGCGCCGAGCGGGGTGTAGCCCAGCACGTTCTGGGCGTACAGCGTCATGAAGAACCACATGCTGAACATCGCGGAGCCGTTCACGAACATCGCCGCGTTCGCCGCCGAGACCGCCCGCACCCGGAAGAACTTCAGCGGCATCAGCGGCGCCCCGGTCCGCGCCTCCACCGCCACGAAGACGCCGAGGAGGACCAGTCCCACGGTCAGCGGGACCAGGGTGGCCGCCGCCGCCCAGCCCTCGGCCTCGGTCTGCACGATCCCGTACGCCAGGGTCGCGAGACCGGCCGTGACCAGCAGCGCGCCGGGCAGGTCCAGGCGCCGCCCGTCCCTGGAGTGGCTCTCGACGAGCCACAGGGCGGCGCCCGCGAGGACCAGCGCGCCGACCGGAACGTTGATCAGCAGCACCCAGCGCCAGGACAGCGCGTCCGTCAGTACGCCGCCGACGAGCCCGCCCGCGGCCCCGCCGCCCGCGCCGACCGCCGACCACGTTCCTATGGCCCGTGCCCTGGCGGGCCCCTCGGGGACGGCCGAAGTGAGGATGGTGAGCGTCGCGGGTGCCAGCACCGCCGCGCCGAGGCCCTGCACCGCGCGGGCGGCCAGCAGGTGCCAGTCCTCCTGGGCGAGGCCGCCCGCGAGGGACGCGGCGGTGAACAGGCCGAGCCCGGTCAGGAAGGTCCGCTTGCGGCCGAACAGGTCGGCGGCGCGCCCGCCGAGGAGCATGAATCCGGCGAAGGCGATCGAGTACGCGTTGACCACCCATTGCAGGCCGATCGCGCTCAGTCCGAGGTCGGCGCGCATCGAAGGCAGGGCGACGTTGACGACGGACACGTCGAGGACGACGAGGAACTGCCCGGCGCAGGCGGCCAGGACCACGGCCCAGGTCCGCGTGGGGCGCGGTGGGCGGGAGGAGGCGCGGGTGGGCTCGGTGTCTGTGTGCGGCTGGACCATGGGTGTCATGGTCCCAGGTGCCTGGCGGCCCGTACATCCTGTCATCGGCGTACGACCGGAGTCCTGGGCCCATCCGGCGGAACACCAGAAGTCCGAGACGTCCGGGTCGAGTTGTTCGACCGGGAGTTCGTCGAGCCCCGAGAGGCAGTGGGCATGACCGCCCTCGGGCAGTTCCGCGCCCTGGACGACCCCGACCGGTTCGTCTGGCTCCGCGGCTTCGACGGCATGCCGAGCCGCGCCGAGGCGTTGGAGAGCTTCTACGGCGGACCGGTCTGGCAGGCGCACCGCGACAAGGCGAACGCGACGATGACCGACTCCGATGACGTCCTGCTGCTGTGGCCGGCCTCGGTACGCGGCGGGTTCCCTGTACCGGCCGGTGCCCGACAGGCCGCCGGTGAGCCGGCGGCCTCGTCGACACCGCTGGGCCTCGCCACGGTCCGGTACGGCCACGGCCCGTTCGACACCGCGTTCGTCGAGTTCTTCGAGCAGCGGGTGCGGCCCGTACCGGCCGGGGCCGGCGGCGAGCCCCCGGCGTACCTGCGGTCGGAAGACGCCCCGAACACCTTCCCGGCCCTGCCGGTACGGGCGAACGAGGAGGTCTTCGTATGGTTCGCACGTTTCACCGGCGAAGACCACCTCGACGACCGCCTGAATCGTCTGCAGCACTCGGAACACTGGCGCGAGGAGGTGCTGCCGCCCCTTTCGAAACGGTGGGCCAGGCCCCCGCGGCAACGGCTGCGGCCGACGCCCACGGAGCGGTCAGTACTGCGGTGAGTTCCGAGGGCGGCCGACGGGCAGAAGGCGGCCCGACCGAGGCTTGGAACCGGCCTCGTGGCTTCACTCCTTGGGAACGGTGCCCACGCACTCGGAGAAGGGGCCGCTCTGCACGCATTCAAACAGCGCGCTCCACTTGCCGCCTTCGTTGGCGCCCGCGGCTACCGTATCGGCACACGACGGATCAGAAAGGCCCCAGAGAGATCCTTCAGGCCAGCCGGCCCCGCTCGTCCGGTTCTCTATTGCCTGGACACAGGTAGGGGGTGCCCCAAGACGCTTGACCTCTTCCATGAATTCCAGGAACTGGGAATTCTGGAGGGCACCGGTCAGCTGGTTCACCGTCGCCTGCGCGTCGTTCCGCTCCTGCTCCGACGCGTCCGGGTTCTGGACGGCCACCAGCGCGGCACTGTTCCTCTCCAAGACCTGCTTGATCCTGTCTTGATCCTGTGGATCCTTCGGCTTCGCGTTCGGATTCTGAATTTCCTTCAACGCGTCCAGGGTATTCTTCACACCCGTCTCGATGTTCTTTTTCTCCTTCGGTTCCTTCACCTGCCCCTTCGAGAGCGCCACCAGCGCGTCGCTGAGCAGCTCCACCTGCGCCTTGTAGTACGCCTTGTCCACCGGCTTCGTATCGGGATCCTGAAGAATCGTCACCCAATAGGAGAGATCGTCGGCGATGTCCCTGTACGCGGCCCGGTCATTCGCAGAATTCTTCGGGTCCTGGGCTATTTGCAATGCTCCGGTGATCCCAGCCAGGAACTTCGTGTACGTGGCCTTGTCCTCTGCCGACGTATTCGGGTCGTCGATGACGTTCAGCGTTCTGCTGACATCGGCCACAATAGCTGCGTAGATTCCCTTGTCCAGGTCCGACGCCTGAGGGTTATTGATTACCTTCAGCGCCTCGGTCAGCACCTTGTCCAGGTTCGCCCTCACCTGCTCCGGTGCGTTGTTCACCTGTTCCTGTACTTCTTCTTGCTTCTCCGGTGTGTTGAACTGCTTCAGTTGCTGCTGCTCATTCTGTTCCTGCTGATTCTGTTCCTGCTCGTCCTGCTCCTGCTGCGGAGGTGGATCCTGCTGCTCCTGCTGCGGAGGCGGGTCCTGCTGATCCGGCTGCGGAGGCGGAGGCGGGTCCTGCTGATCCGGCTGCGGAGGCGGAGGTGGATCCTGCTGATCCGGCTGCGGAGGCGGAGGTGGATCCTGCTGATCCGGCTGCGGCGGCGGGTCCGGGGGATCGGGAGGTCCTGCCATCGCCGTAATGTGAGTGAGGGCATCAGGTGCTGCCACAGCGGTGCCCATGCCCACCGGTAGTGCGAGCGCGGCAGCCAAGCAGGATGCGCCAACAATGCGGGGGATTCTTCGCCGGGCGGTTCTGGCCATGAGGGTTCCAGGTGCGCTGGTGATGTACTGCTTCGTCCTTGTGGACTTGATCCCGGCGGCCCAAGGTCACCGGAGATCCATACCTCAACGGTGCGCAGGCGTTGCAAGAACCACTCTTCGCCCCCTCATCGTGTCCCGCAACCCGGGCGCCGCGCCCTGGACTCGGCGGTGCTGCGCCCGGGGAGCGGGGAGACGGGTCTGGGCGGTCAGGCCGCCACGGGCCTGCCCGAGGGCCTGATCGTGCAGCTCGCCGGGCGAGCCCCGACCTGGACCGCGCCGTCGAGCGCCGCCGCCGCGAAGGCCGTGAAAGCGGAGGGCGCGACGCTGAAGGCGGGGCCCGGGGTTCCTGGAGTCGCGGACTGCGATACGGCAGGGCTGAGCGGCGGCGCCGGGCGGGGCGCACGCAGCCGAACGCCATCACGTCACCACGCTCCGGTGGCGCGAATCACACAACTGGCTGTCCACGGCCCGGAGACAGGGCGGTGTGGTCCGAGGGGGACGTGAAGCGATAATGGGCGGCCTGTACGTACCGACCAGTAGGAGAACCCCATGGCCGCCGCTCCCCAGCCGGAGACGCTCGCCGCCTTCGCCGCCGCCAAGGGCTTCATGCCGGTGCGCGAGGGGCTCGCCCTGTACGCCGCCGCCACCGAGGCCGCCGCGCTCGGGCTGCCGCTGCTGGAGGTCGGCACGTACTGCGGACGCTCCACGATCCTCCTCGCCGACGCCGCCCGCGAGGCCGGCACGGTCGCCGTGACCGTCGACCACCACCGGGGCAGCGAGGAGCAGCAACCGGGCTGGGAGTACCACGACCCGACGGTCGTGGACCCGGAGATCGGCCTGATGGACACCCTGCCCACCTTCCGCCGGACCCTCCACACGGCGGGCCTCGAAGACCACGTGATCGCGATCGTCGGGCGTTCGCCGCGGGTCGCGGCCGTCTGGGGCGGCGAGGTCGGCCTCGTCTTCATCGACGGCGGACACACCGACGAGCACGCGAACGGCGACTACGAGGGCTGGGCCCCCCACGTCGCGGCCGGCGGGCTGCTCGTCATCCACGACGTCTTCCCGGACCCGGCGGACGGCGGACAGGCCCCGTACCGCGTGCACCAGCGCGCCCTCGCGTCCGGCGCCTTCACCGAGATCTCCGCGACCGACTCGCTGCGCGTCCTGCGCCGCACATCCTCGGGGATCTGACCGGCCCGGATAGCATCGCCGCGTGTCGTACGACAGCGAGCCCCCCACTTCCCCCCCTCCCCCCACTCCTCCTCGCCGCTCCGGCCCCAGGACCCTCGTCGTCGCGGTCGCCGTGCTCGTGCCGACCGCCCTGGCGGGCTGGCTCGTGTGGCAGGTGATGAGCGGCCCCGGCGACAGCGCGCCGACGGCGATGCCGCTGCCCGACAAGAGCCGGTCCGCGACGGCGACAGCCGTGAAGCCGGCACCCACGCCGACGCCGACCCCCACGCCGTCCGGGTCGAAGGACGACAAACCGCGCCGGGCCGGGCCGCTCACCGGCAAGGTCGTGGTGATCGACCCCGGCCACAACCCCGGCAACTTCCGCCATACGGAAGAAATCAACAAAACCGTCGACGTCGGAACGCACCGCAAGGAGTGCGACACCACCGGCACGTCCACCAACGACGGTTACACCGAGGCCGCGTTCACCCTCGACGTCTCGCGCCGCCTGCGCACGCTCCTGGAAGAGCAGGGCGCGACGGTCACGCTGGTGCAGAACGACGACCGTCCGTACGGTCCCTGCGTCGACGAGCGCGCCCGTATCGGCAACGAGGCGAAGGCCGACGCCGTCGTCTCCGTCCACGCCGACGGCTCGGCGGTCGGCAACCGCGGTTTCCACGTGATCCTGCCCGCCGTGGTGAAGGCCGGGGCCGCGGACACCGCGAAGATCGTCGCCCCCTCGCGCGAACTCGGCACGCGCATCGCGGGGAAGTTCGTGCAGGCGACCGGTATGGCGCCCTCCAACTACGTGGGTGACGGCACGGCGTTGGACGTGCGCAAGGATCTCGGTGGTCTCAATCTGACGACTGTGCCGAAAGTTTTCATCGAATGCGGCAATATGCGTGACCCGAAGGACGCGGCCCTGCTGTCGAGCGGCGGGTGGCGTCAGAAGGCGGCGCAGGGAATCTCCGACGGCATCGGCAGCTACCTCAAGGGGTAGGTCCGACACCCGGCGGTCGCCCCGGCCGGGGGGACGATACATTCATCCGTACGATGAGGAGCTTCCCCCGAGCTTCGCACTGTGCCGCCCCGACGAGTCGACCCACTAAGGACCTTCAAAGTGAACATCCGCTCCCTCACTCGAGGCGACGGCGTGGTGATCGGAGCAGCGGTGGTGCTGTTCGTCGCCTCGTTCCTCAGCCTTGTCTCCGTGCCCGAATGCAGTGGCGAGTTCTGCCCCAGTTCGTCCTCGTCGCCCAATGCGTGGGACTCGCTGGGTCTGCTGATGAGCGTCTTCCTCGCCGGTGTCATCGGCGCGGCGCTGATCGTCCTCAGCCGTGCCATGCCGGGGCGCAAGGTCGCCGGTCTGGACCTCGGGCAGTTCGGGGTGGCCTTCGCCGTCTTCGCGCTGTGGACGGCCTTCTGGACGCTCATCGACATGTCCCAGGACGCGGGCGCCGGCATGATCCTGGGTCTGGTGGCCACCCTCGTGCTGGCCGTCGGCGCCGTCGCGGCCCCGCTCGTCCCGGCTCTCAAGGCCCCGCTCATGGGCGCCCCGAGGCCGCAGGTCGCGCAGCCGTACGGCGGCCATCCCGGTCAGCCGGGTCCCGGCGGCTACGGCTACCCCGGTGCCCAGCAGCAGCCCTACGGCGGCCAGCCGGGACAGCAGGGCCAGCCCGGTCCCGGTCAGCAGCAGCCGTACGGCGGCCAGCCGCAGCAGCAGGGCCCGCAGCAGGCCCAGCAGGGCGGCCAGCCGCAGGCGCAGCAGGCTCCGGCCCCGCAGGCGCAGCAGCAGGCCGGTGCGCCGGCCGCCGACTTCGCGCCGTTCTGGTTCGCGGTGCCGGTCGCCCGTCCGCTGTACGCCGAGGACGGCACGCCGACGCCGATCGCCGAACTCGAGCCCGGCACCTGGTACTTGGCGGTGGACCAGCGCGGCCCCGGTCTGGTCGCCCAGACGCAGGACGGCCGCCGTGGTGTCCTCCAGGACACCACCGGCATCCAGCGCGGCTGACGCCACACGCCCCGCAGCGGCGCGACGGCCCCCGCCCCTTCCGGGCGGGGGCCGTCGCCGTACAGCCGTCCGTCCGCCGCGGCCTGCGAGCACGCCGGCTCACGCACGGCGGGATCACCGTACGCACATGAGGCTCAAGCGGACGACTGCGTACCTCGAAGACGAAGATCTTCGCGCGCTCAAGGACACCGCCTCCCGCAAGGGGGTGGGCGAGGCCGGGCTGATCCGTGAGGGCGTGCGTCTCGCCATCGCCCAGAACCGGACCTGGCACGAGCCCGCCGGACTTCCTGTTTTCGACAGCGGCGACCCCGCCCTCGCCGAGAACTCCGACAGCCTCCTGCGGAACGGCGGCTTCGGCTCGTCGGATCAGAGGCATCCGTGATCGTCATCGCCGGCACCTCCGGATCATCGCGTCCATCGACCGGAGCCGCCCCGATCGCACGCGGGCCCGTGAGGTCGTGGACACCGCGGGGCTCGCCGTCATCGCGCCGCTCGTCCTCGCCGGGCCCGACCACTGGGTGAGCGGACGCTGCGGGCGGGAGGCGGCAGGCGCCGTCATCGACCGGATCCTCACTCACGCGCGCACGGGCCGGTACGCAATCGGGAGGACCAGCGCCGATGTACTGTCCGGCGCCCGCCTGACTCAGCGGCGGTACCGCGCTCTCGAACTGGACCTCACCGACGCCGTGGTCACGGTGCTCGCCCGCGAGTACGCGACGGACGCCGTTCTCACCCTGGACCGGAAGGACTTCCGCACCGTCGGGCCCCTCTCCGCACACACGGCCCTCCGGCTCCTGCCGGACGATCCGCGGGCGGCCGTCACGGCTCCGCGCTCCGGGCACTCAGCCGAAGGAAGAGCGCTCCGGACAGAGGTCCGGGGCCCGCTTGTCCGTACGGGTCCCGGGTTTCGGCCCGCGTAAAGCGGCAACACGACGGGCATGTCCCCCCGCCATAGCAGTGGAAGCAGCCGGGCGGCGACGATCGTCGTCGTCATCGCCGACATCATGGCCTTCATCCTCGGCCTGTGGATCCTGATGTACCTGCTGGACGCGAACCGCGCGAACGACTTGGTGAACTTCGTCCAGGACGCCGCCCGGTGGCTGGCCGGCTGGTCGCACGACCTGTTCACCTTCGACGAGGCGTGGGCGCGCGTCGTCGCCGGTTACGGTCTCGCCGCGCTCGTGTACCTCCTCGCCGGGCACGCGCTGGCGAACGTCCTGCGCCGCCACTGAGGCGGGACCGCGGCTAGCAGCAGTCCGGGTCCAGGCCGAGCGGCAGCCGTTCGCCGCTGAAGACCGCGGTGGTCGCCTCGTCTCCTCCCAGGGCGGCCACCGCCAGCAGCAGCGACCCCGCCGTCCACGTGGTCTGCTCCTGCGGCCAGACGGCGTCGTCGTCGAAGACGTATCCCGTCCAGTACAGGCCGCCCGGTGCCCGCAGGTGCTGGATCGACTGGAGGATCTCCAGCGCCCGGTCCGACTCGCCCATCACCCACAGCGCCAGGGCCAGTTCGCAGCTCTCGCCGCCGGTCACCCAGGGGTTGGGGACTATGCAGCGCACACCCTGCCCCGGGACGACGAACCGGTCCCAGTCCGCCTCGATACGGGCCTTGGCCTCCGGCCCGGTCACCGCGCTCGTGAGGATCGGGTAGTACCAGTCCATCGAGTAGCTGCTCTTGTCGAGGAACCGCTCCGGGTGGCGCTGGATGGCGTGGCGCAGCGCGCCGACCGCCAGCTCCCAGTCGGGCTGCGGCTCTTCGCGCTGCTCGGCGATGGCGAGCGCGCAGCGCAGCGCCTGGTGGATGGAGGAGCTGCCGGTCAGCAGCGCGTCGCCCACGGGCGTGCCGTCGTCCTCGCGCTTCCAGCCGATCTGGCCGCCGGGCTGCTGGAGCCCGAGGACGAATTCGGTCGCCGCGTGGACGGCCGGCCACATGCGGTCGACGAACGCGTCGTCGCCGGTGGCGAGGTAGTGGTGCCAGACGCCGACGGCGATGTACGCGCAGAAGTTGCTCTCGCGGCCCCGGTCGGTGACCCGCTCCGCGTCCCCGTCGTCGTACGCCGCGTACCAGGAGCCGTCCGCGTTCTGGTGCCTGGCCAGCCACGCGTAGGCGCGGGCGGCGGCGTCGTGCTCGCCGGCCGCGTCGAGCGCCATGGCTGCCTCGGTGTGGTCCCACGGGTCGAGGTGGTGACCGCGGAACCACGGGATGGCGCCGTCCTCGCGCTGTACGGCGAGGATGCCCGCCACGGTCTCGGCGGCCTCGTCGGCGGTGAGGACGCCGGGGAGGACCAGGTGTTCCGTACGTCCGGGAATGGTCACTTGGCGGCCGCCGCCACCGACGGGGCCGGCAGGTGCGGCTTGGTCGCGTACGCCACGAAGCTCTTGCCGACCACCGGGTTGAGCAGCTGCTCGGCGATCCGCGTCGCCGCGGGCTTCTTCATGATGTCCCAGACCAGCAGCTTGTGGTACGCCCGGACCGGCAGCGCCCTGTCGTTGTCCACGCCGAACGCGCACTTCAGCCACCAGTAGGGCGAGTGCAGCGCGTGCGCGTGGTGCGTGCCGTACGGCTTGAGGCCCGCCTCGCGCATCCTGCCGAGCAGTTCGTCGGCCTTGTAGATCCGGATGTGGCCGCCCTCGACCTCGTGGTACGCGTCGCTCAGCGCCCAGCAGACCTTCTCGGGCCCGTAGCGCGGCACGGTGACGGCGATGCGGCCGCCCGGCTTCAGCACGCGGACCATCTCGGCCAGCACCCCCTTGTCGTCGGGGATGTGCTCCATGACCTCGGAGATGATCACGACGTCGAAGGAGGCTTCGGGGAAGGGCAGGTTGAGCGCGTCGCCCTCCATGGCGGTGGCGGTGGCGCCCGCCGGGGCCTCACCGGCCTCCTTCATGGCGGCGAACCACTTGGCGACCTCGCGGATCTCCTCGCCGTTCTGGTCGAGGGCCACCACCTGGGCGCCGCGCCGGTAGCACTCGAAGGCGTGCCGGCCCGCGCCGCAGCCCAGGTCGAGTACGCGATCGCCCGCGGCGAGCGGGAAGCGGGAGAAATCCACGGTCAGCACGGGGTCTGCCCTTCCGGGTGGGGGGTGGTTGCGGCGCCGGGTCACCGGACACGCGTGGCGGGGACGGGGACGGGCGGAGTCCGCGGCGGCGGCTTCCGCTTCAGCGGGGTCTCACCGGGCTCCCCCGCGCACCGCGCCGTGCGCGGCGATCTGTTCGCGGTAGAGCTCGGCGGTGCCCTGGGCGGCCCTGGCCCAGGTGAACTTGTCCAGCACCCGGTCGCGTCCGGCCGCGCCGAGGCGCCGGCGCAGCTCGGCGTCGTCCAGCAGCCGGCCGAGCGCGGCGGCCAGCGCGCCGGCGTCGCCCGGCGGCACGGCCAGGCAGGTCTCGCCGTCGGGGCCCGCGACCTCGGGGATCGCGCCGCCGGTGGTGGCGACGAGCGGGGTGGCGGTGGCCATGGCCTCGGCGGCGGGGAGCGAGAAGCCCTCGTAGAGGGAGGGGACGCAGGAGATCTGCGCGCTGCGGACCAGGTCGACCAGCTCGCGGTCGCTGATGCCCTTGACGAACTCGACGGCGCCCTGGAGCCCGTACCCCTCGATGGCCCGGGCGACCGGGCCGTCCTCGGCGCGCCTGCCGACGACGACGAGGTGGGCGTCGGGCTGCTCGGTGCGGAGCTTGGCGAGCGCCTCGACGAGGTGGACGAGGCCCTTGAGCGGTACGTCCGCGCTGGACGTCGTCACGATCCGCCCCGGGACCTCGGCGACGGACGGGTCGGGCGACCACAGGCCGGTGTCCGCGCCGATGTGCACGACACGGACGCGGTCGGGGCGCACCCCGAGGTGCTCGACGATCTCCTGCTGCGAGGAGCCGGAGACGGTGAGCACGGAGGGCAGCCGGCGGGCGACGCGCTTCTGCATGCGCGTGAAGCCGTACCAGCGGCGCACGGAGGCGCGCTTGCGGCGGCTCGCCGCGGCGGCGAGGTCGAGCTGCCGGTCGACGGTGATGGGGTGGTGGACGGTGGTGACCAGGGGCGCGCCGAGGTCGCCGAGCAGGCCGTAGCCGAGCGTCTGGTTGTCGTGGATGACGTCGAAGTCGCCGCGGCGGGCCGTCAGGTGACGCCTGGCGCGGAGCGAGAAGGTGAGGGGCTCGGGGAAGCCGCCGGTCCACATCGTCGCCACTTCGAGGGCGTCGATCCAGTCGCGGTACTCGTCGCGCCCGGGGGTGCGGAAGGGGTCGGGGCTGCGGTACAGGTCGAGGCTGGGCAGCTCGGTGAGCGGTACGCCCTCGTCGAGTACGGGGTAGGGCTGGGAGCCGAGGACTTCGACGCTGTGGCCGAGCCGGGCGAGCTCGCGCGAGAGGTGGCGTACGTAGACGCCCTGGCCTCCGCAGAAGGGGTTCCCCTTGTAGGTGAGGAGTGCGATGCGCAGCGGGCGGTCACCCGTGCCGGGTCCACCCGCGTGGGGGCCCGCCTCTATGGCCTCAGCGGTCACTCTCGGCCCCCTTCTCACTGCTCTTTCACCGGAGCGTAGCCGCTGGCGCTAACCTAGAACAAGTTTCAGTATCGATCGCCCGACCAGCTCTGAATCTACCGGCAGGTAGCGCCACCGTAAGCGTCGGATCAGGTGATTCGCGCCACGGCGGGTGCCTGCCGTGGCGGGCCGCCCGGGGGCCCGCCCCCTCAGGTCCGGCGTACGCACACCTGCCATGGAACGGGACGCATGACCGTGGAAGCCAAGCCGGCGCCGCCACCTCTGACGGAGCGCCAGGAGGCGCGCCGCCGCCGCATCCTGCACACCAGCGCGCGGCTGGCCGGCCGGGGCGGCTTCGACGCGGTGCAGATGCGCGAGGTCGCCGAGTCGTCGGGCGTCGCACTGGGCACGCTGTACCGCTACTTCCCCTCCAAGATCCACCTGCTGGTCGCCACCATGCAGGACCAGCTCGAACACCTGCACGGCACACTGCGCAAGCGGCCCCCGGCCGGGGAGAGCGCGGCCGAGCGGGTCGCCGAGACGCTGATGCGGGCCTTCCGCGCGTTGCAGCGGGAGCCGCAGCTGGCGGACGCGATGGTGCGGGCGCTGACCTTCGCGGACCGCAGTGTCAGTCCGGAGGTGGACACGGTCTCGCGGCAGACGACGGCGATCATCCTGGAGGCGATGAACCTGCCGGGACCGCCGACGCCGGAACAGCTGGCGGCGGTCAGGGTCATCGAGCACACCTGGCACTCGGCGCTCATCACCTGGCTCTCGGGCCGGGCCTCGATCGCCCGGGTGAGGATCGACATCGAGACAGCGTGCAGGTTGATCGACCGAACCTGACCGGATCTGACCACTCCTGAGCCGTTTTGCTTCGTTCCCCCCTGCCGATCAGGCGGCCGGAGATCTCGACCGATCGGCATTACCGGCGGTACCAGGCGCACGCGTACCCAAAGTCCGCCCGGCCGGGGAGCGGTACGCCGTCGGCGCCGACCGGGTTGATGTGCATCCAGTCGCCGGAGACGAACCGGCGCCATCCCGGCGGGAGCTCGCGCCGGGCCACTTCGTACAGCGGCACCGAGGAGGGCTGTCCGGGCCGGCTCGCGGAGAGCCGGTCCGGGATCTCGTGGAACTGTCCGTCGGCGAGGCAGAAGACCTCGTACCGGTTGTCCACGGGTCCCCCCTCGGCTGCGGTGACGCCGAGACTTCCACGCGGCCGGGGGCGGCGACAGTCACACCTGTCACGTCGTGACAGTGCGGTACTCATGGGTAAAGAATTGTTCGGCCCTGTTCGAAAGCGGAGCGGCACGCGACGGTCCCCGCCACGGAACCCCATGATCCTGCCGCCTCCGGCACCCCCCGGGGCCGCCCGCGACGGGCCGGTAGAGTGTGCGAATCGTCATCATGCCGTTCCGGGGGAAGCCGGTGCGAATCCGGCACTGGCCCTTCCCCAGGCTCTCCACTGCGCTCGAGCAGGGGAGACCCCATGCGTGGATCCGTCCTTCACGGGCGGTGAGTCGGAACGCCCGGTCCGGCATGACCAATGGCTCGGCACCGTCGAGGTATACGGAGCCGGAGCCTGGTGCGTGGTTTCCGCGTGCCCGGGCCCGGCTCCTCAGCAGGAGAGGCCCCGCCCGTCATGACCCCCCTTCGCCGCAGCGCAGCCACCGTGCTCGCCGCTTCCGCCGTCCTCTGCGCGAGCGCGGCCACGGCTGCCGTCGCCGCGCCGTCCCCGTCCCCGGCGCCCGTGATCCCCTCGGGGCTCCACGGCGAGAAGGACCCGACGTACGACGGTGTCTGGCGGCAGTCGCTTGCCCTGCTCGCGCAGGACACGGTGGGCGTGAAGCCCGCCGGGAAGGCCGTGAGCTGGCTGGTCGGGCAGCAGTGCGACAGCGGCGGCTTCGCCTCCTTCCGCGCCGACGCCACCGAGCCGTGCACGGCGAAGACCGTGGTGGACAGCAACGCCACCGCCGCGGCCGTGCAGGCGCTGAGCGCCCTCGGCGGGCAGGACGCCGCCGTGAAGAAGGGCGTCGGCTGGCTGAAGTCCGCGCAGAACAAGGACGGCGGCTGGGGCTACAACCCGGGCAGCCCGAGCGACGCCAACTCCACCTCGGTCGTGATCGGCGCGCTGGCGGCGGCGGGCGAGAAGCCCGGCGAGGTGAAGTCGCGGAAGGGCGAGTCGCCGTACGACGCGCTCGTCACCTTCTCGGTGCCCTGCGACGCGAAGACGGGCGGCGGCGCGTTCGCGTACCAGCCGGACAAGGACGGCGGGCTCGCGCCCAACGCCGACGCGACGGCGGCCGGTGTCCTTGCCGGGCTCGGGAAGGGGCTGGACGCCGAGGCCGGCAAGGACAGCAGGGGCGGCACGAAGGACGCGCAGTCCGGTGCGTGCACGAAGGGCGAGCCGACGCCCGCGCGGGCCGCCGCGAACGGTGCCGCGTACCTCGACGGCGTACTCGCCGAGACGGGACACCTCGACACGCCTCCCATGCCCGGCGCCGAGGACACCGAGGCGCAGCCCGACTTCGGCAACACCGCGGACGCCGTCGTCGCGCTGGCCGCGCAGGGCGGCGCCGCGCGGGCGCAGAAGCCGCTGAAGTGGCTGGAGAAGAACGCGGCGGGCTGGGCCGAGGAGCACGGCCCCGCCGCCTACGCCCAGCTGGTCTTCGCCGCGAACGCGACCGGCACCGATCCGAGGAACTTCGGCGGCACCGATCTGGTGAAGGGGCTCAACGCGACCGGGCCCGCGCCCGAGGCCGCCGGGAAGTCCGCCGAGGCGCCCGCCGGGAAGTCCGCCGACGAGAAGAAGGACAGTGACGGCGGCTTCGGTACCTGGTGGATCGTCGCCGTCTTCTTCGTCGCCAGCGTCGGCGCCGGCATCCTCTTCAGCGGCCGCAAGAAGAAGAACCAGCAGCTGTGACGAGGGTGCTGCGGACACGGCTGACGGCTCTCGTCCTGCTGCTCGGCGCCGCGCTCGCGGTGCCGGCCGGGGCGGGGGCCGCGCAGGCGGCGACGGGGTACCGCTACTGGTCGTTCTGGGAGAGCGACGGCGGCACGTGGACGTACGCGAGCCAGGGTCCCGCCACCGCCGGGCCCGCCGACGGCGATGTGATCGGCTTCCGGTTCTCGGTGAGCGAGAACTCTCAGGACTCCGCGAAGCCGCGCCGCGCGGCGGACGGCTTCGACGCGATCTGCGGCAGGACGCCCGCCGAGGGCGGCGCCAAGCGGATCGCCGTCGTCATCGACTTCGGTACGGCGGCCGACGCCCCGGACGGCGAACAGCCGCCCGCGCCGCGTTCCGTCTGCGCGCGGACCGCTGCGGACGCGACCGCGGCCGACGCGCTCGCCTCGGTGGCGAAGCCGCTGCGCTACAACAGCACGGCGCTGCTCTGCGCGATCTCCGGCTACCCGGAGACGGGGTGCGGGGAGCAGGTGTCCGGTCGTGACGGCACACCTCGCTCCCCTACGGCCGCCCGTCCCGCCGACGTCACCGACGGCGGCGGCGACGGTGACGGCGGCGGCCCCTCCGCCGGGCTGCTCGTCGGCCTCGCCGCCGTGTTCGCGCTCGGCGCCGCGGGCGTGTGGCAGGCGCGCCGCCGCCGCGGATGACCTCGATGCCCCTGCGCGCGCCGCGAGCGAGCCGCAGCAACGCCCTGCACGCCGGGGCCTGGTGGCTGTGGGCGCTCGGCCTGGCCGCCGCCGCGTCCCGGACCACCAACCCGCTGCTGCTCGGGATGCTGGTGGGGGTGGCCGGGTATGTGGTGGCGGCGCGGAGGACGGACGCGCCGTGGGCGCGTTCGTACGGGACGTTCGTCAAGCTCGGGCTGCTCGTCATCGGTGTCCGGCTGGTGTTCTCGGTCTTCCTGGGTTCGCCGATCCCGGGCAGCCACACCCTCTTCACGCTGCCCGAAGTGCCGCTGCCCGACTGGGCGCAGGGGGTGCGGATCGGTGGGCGCGTGAAGGCCGAGCAGCTGGTCTTCGCCCTGTACGACGGGGCGAAGCTGGCCACGCTCCTCATCTGCGTGGGCGCCGCGAACGCGCTCGCCAATCCGGCCCGGCTGCTCAAGTCCCTGCCGGGCGCGCTGTACGAGGCCGGGGTCGCCGTCGTCGTCGCGATGACGTTCGCGCCGAACATGGTGGCCGACGTGGTGCGGCTGCGCACCGCGCGCCGCCTGCGCGGCCGGCCGACGGGTGGCGTGGGGGCGGTGCTCCAGATCGGGCTGCCGGTCCTCGAGGGCGCGCTGGAGCGGTCGGTGGCGGTGGCCGCGTCGATGGACGCGCGCGGCTACGGGCGCACGGCGCCGGTCCCGCCCGCCGTACGGCACACGACGACCGTGCTGACGCTGGGCGGGCTGCTCGGGGTGTGCACCGGGGCGTACGGGCTGCTGACCGCCGGCGGTGCGGCGTACGGCCTGCCGGTCCTGGCCACCGGGGTCGTCGCCGCGCTGGCGGGGCTGCGCCTGGGCGGCCGGCGCAGCGTCCGTACCCGCTACCGGCCCGACGAGTGGGGCGTACGGGCGTGGCTGGTGGCCGGGTCGGGGGCGGCGGTCGCGGCGCTGACGATCTGGGCCGCCTCGTACGACCCGGCGGCCCTGCACCCCGGGGTCGTGCCGCTGGTCGCTCCCGAGTTCCCGCTCTGGCCGGCGGCGTCCGTACTGGTCGGGCTGCTCCCGGCGTTCGTGGCTCCCGCGCCTCCCGCATCTCCCGTAGTGAAAGAGACTCCGCAGTGATCCGGTTCGAGAATGTGTCGGTCAGCTACGACGACGCCGCGCCGCCCGCGATCCGGGGTGTCGATCTCACCGTGCCGGAGGGCGAACTGGTGCTGTTGGTGGGCCCTTCCGGGGTGGGCAAGTCGACCCTGCTGGGTACGGTTTCCGGCCTCGTACCGCACTTCACGGGCGGCACCCTGCGCGGCCGCGTGACGGTCGGCGGCCGCGACACCCGCACCCACAAACCGCGCGAACTCGCCGATCTGGTCGGGACGGTGGGCCAGGACCCGCTCGCCCACTTCGTCACCGACACCGTCGAGGACGAGCTGGCGTACGGCATGGAATCACTGGGCGTCGCGCCGGACGTGATGCGCCGCCGGGTCGAGGAGACGCTGGACCTGCTCGGCCTCGCGGAGCTCCGCGACCGCCCGATCGCCACGCTGTCGGGCGGCCAGCAGCAGCGCGTCGCGATCGGCTCGGTGCTCACCCCGCATCCGGAGGTGCTGGTCCTCGACGAGCCGACGTCCGCGCTGGATCCGGCGGCGGCGGAGGAGGTGCTGGCGGTGCTGCAACGGCTGGTCCACGACCTGGGGACGACCGTGCTGCTGGCGGAGCACCGGCTGGAGCGGGTGGTGCAGTACGCGGACCAGGTGATCCTCCTGCCGGGCCCGGGAGAGGCGCCGCGCATGGGCGCGCCCGCGGAGATCATGGCGGTCTCGCCCGTGCATCCGCCGGTGGTGGCCCTGGGCCGGCTGGCGGGCTGGGATCCGCTTCCGCTGTCGGTACGGGACGCCCGCCGCCGGGCGACGGATCTGCGGGCGAGCCTGGCCGGCGTGGAACCGGAGGGGCTCGGAAGAACTGCCCGGCCGCACCCGGCCCCTTCGGCACTCGAGGGGCGGGGGCCGGTACGGGGCCCCTCACGCGGCGGAGCCGCACCATGCCACAGCGGCAAGGGGCGGGCGGGGGAAGGACTCGCCCGCCTGCTGCGCCGCCGCGGCCCGGAACCGGCCCCCGCCCCCGGAGCCGCCACCCCCGAAGCCGCCACCACCGGCGCCGTGGCCACCGTCACCCGCCTCGGCATCCGCCGTGCCCGCGTCGAGGCCCTCCGCCGCGTCACGCTCACCGTGTCCCCCGGCGAGACCATCGCCCTCATGGGCCGCAACGGGGCCGGCAAGTCCACCCTCCTCTCCGCCCTCGTCGGCATGGTCGAGCCCACCTCCGGCACGGTGTCCGTCGGCGGCCGCACCCCCCACCGCACCAGCCCCCGCGACATGGTCCGCGAGGTCGGTCTGGTCCCGCAGGAGCCGCGCGACCTGCTGTACGCCGACACCGTCGCCGCCGAGTGCGCGGCGGCCGACAGCGACGCGGGCGCGGCCCCCGGCTCCTGCCGGGCCCTGGTCGCGGAGCTGCTCCCGGGCATCCGGGACGACACGCATCCACGCGATCTGTCCGAGGGCCAGCGGCTCGCCCTCGCCCTCGCCCTCGTGCTCACCGGGCGCCCGCCGCTCCTCCTCCTCGACGAGCCGACGCGCGGCCTGGACTACGCGGCGAAGGCCCGCCTGGTCGGGGTGTTGCGTTCCCTGGCCGCCGAGGGGCACGCGATCGTACTGGCGACGCACGACGTGGAGCTGGCCGCGGAACTGGCACACCGCGTCGTGATCCTCGCCGACGGCGAGGTGGTCGCGGACGGCCCGACGGCCGAAGTGGTCGTCTCCTCCCCCGCCTTCGCCCCGCAGGTCGCGAAGGTCCTCACCCCGCAGAAGTGGCTGACCGTCGCGCAGGTGCGGGACGCGCTGGAGGAGGGAGCGGTATGAGCGACGCGCAACAGGTCCGCCCCACACGTCCTGCACGCCCTGCACGCCCCGTACGCCTCGGCCCGCGCTCCGTCGCCGCGCTGCTGCTCATCAGCGTGATCGGTGTGATCGCCGTCGGCTGGCCGCTCCTCGCCGACCCCGCCTCCGAGCTCGCCCGCGACCACTCCCAGGACGCCGCCTGGCTGTTCGCCGTCCTCCTCCCCCTCCTCGTCGCCGTGGTCGTCGCGACGATCGCCGACTCCGGGCTCGACGCGAAGGCCGTCGCCATGCTGGGCGTACTGGCAGCGGTCGGGGCCGCGCTGCGTCCGCTCGGGGCGGGGACGGCCGGCCTGGAGCCGATGTTCTTCCTGATGGTGCTGAGCGGGCGGGTCCTGGGACCCGGTTTCGGCTTCGTGCTCGGTTCGGTGACGATGTTCGCGTCCGCGCTGCTCACGGGCGGGGTCGGGCCGTGGATGCCGTTCCAGATGCTGTCCATGGGCTGGTTCACGATGGGCGCGGGCCTGCTGCCGGGCGCGGAGCGGCTGCGCGGCCGGGGCGAGCTGGTGATGCTGGCCGCGTACGGCTGCGCGGCCGCCTTCCTCTACGGCACGGTCATGAACCTCCAGGGGTGGACGTACATCGGCGGCCTCTCGACCGGCGTCTCCTTCCACCCCGGCGACCCGGTCCACGAGAACCTGGTCCGCTTCCTCGCGTACTGCCTCGCCACCTCCCTCGGCTGGGACCTGGGCCGGGCCGTGCTCACCGTCGTACTGACCCTCGGCATCGGCGCTCCTCTCCTGAAGGCGCTGCGCCGGGCCACGCGCCGCGCGGCCTTCGAGGCCCAGGTCACATTCGAGGGCCCGGACACCAGGTAGCCGGAGCAGGGGCTGTCCACGCTCGGACAGGGCTTCGCGCACCCCGGAACGGTCAGCTGGAGGAGATCGTCGGTCATTCCGGGAGCCCCGGCCCCCGTGTCGGCGCAGGCACGGTCTTCGCGGGACCCGCCGTCCGGCCTGCCGTCACACCCGGACAGCCCTCTCGGGCAGCGGACGGCGACTGCGCCGTCGCTGACGGCAGCCGCACGGACGCGGTCCCGTGAGCGGGTTCCGGTCTATCCGTGCCGACGGTTGATCAATAACGTTGCCTCGACCGCGTATTGCCTTTCGAGGGAGCATCCGACCATGTCCACGGCCCAGCAGGTCCCCGACATACTTTCGCCCGAGTTCGCCGAGAACCCGTACGCCGCCTACGCGGTGATGCGAAAGTCCGCGCCGCTGTTCTGGCACGAGACGATGCAGAGTTACGTCATCTCCCGGTACGAGGACGTGGAACGGGTCTTCAAGGACAAGGAGTCGGTGTTCACCACCGACAACTACGACTGGCAGATCGAGCCCGTGCACGGGAAGACGATCCTCCAGCTCAGCGGCCGGGAACACGCCGTGCGCCGTGCGCTGGTGGCCCCCGCGTTCCGGGGCAAGGACCTCCAGGAGATGTTCCTCCCGGTCATCGAGAGCAACGCCCGCGAGCTGATCGACACCTTCCGGGACCGGGGCGCGGCCGATCTGGTCGGCGCGTTCGCGACCCGCTTCCCGGTGAACGTCATCGCCGACATGCTCGGTCTCGACAAGGGGGACCACGCCAGGTTCCACCACTGGTACACCACGGTGATCGCCTTCCTCGGCAATCTGGCCGGCGACCCCGAGGTGGCGGCGGCGGGCGAGCGCACCCGCGTGGAGTTCGCCGAGTACATGATCCCGATCATCCAGGAGCGCCGGAAGGCGCCGGGGTCCGACCTGCTGTCCACGCTGTGCGCGGCGGAGGTCGACGGGGTGCGGATGAGCGACGAGGACATCAAGGCGTTCTGCAGCCTGCTGCTCGCCGCCGGCGGCGAGACCACCGACAAGGCGATCGCGGCGCTCTTCGCCAACCTGCTCGCCCACCCCGATCAGCTCGCCGCGGTGCAGCGGGACCGCAGCCTCATCGACCGGGCCTTCGCCGAGACGCTGCGCTTCTCCCCGCCCGTGCACATGATCATGCGCCAGACGGCGGCGGAGGTGACGCTCAGCGGTGGCACCGTCCCGGCCGGCGCCACCGTGACGTGCCTGATCGGGTCCGCCAACCGCGACGAGAACCGTTATGCCGACGCGGACACGTTCAACATCTTCCGGGAGGACCTCAACGCGACGAACGCCTTCTCCGCGGCCGCCGACCATCTGGCCTTCGCCCTGGGGCGGCACTTCTGCGTCGGCGCCCTGCTGGCGCGGGCCGAGGTGCGGATCGGAGTGGACCAGCTGCTCGACGCGATGCCCGGCATCCGGCTCGCGGACGGCGCCGGGATCACCGAGCAGGGGGTGTTCACCCGGGGGCCGAAGGCCGTGCCGGTGGTGTTCACGCCTGCCGGCTGAGGACTGCGGCCGCTCCCCCGCGCCGGTGACCGGGCGGTGACCCGGGGAGGTTCCGGCGCCGGGGGGCGGTGGGGCACGGGGGTGAAAGCCGTGGGCGGGCGCGCTCGTCCACGGGCTCGGTCGTCCTGGCCGCCCCCGGGGCCGTTGACCTGCTCTCGGGCGTCGCCGTAGGGTGAAGCGCACCAACAGCGCCAATCGCCCATTTAGGGGCACTATGGTTGTCACGTTCCGCGTCCGCCGCCGGGCAGCCGCCTTCGCCGGCTCGGTCCTTCTGGCCACGGGCCTCTCGTTCACCCTGTCGGCGTGCGGCTCCACCGCGCCCCCGGCGGGGCGACAGGAACAGGCCGGCGAACCGGCCCCCGCTCCTCCGGAGTTCGGCCCCTCACTCACCGGGACGCTGAAGGCCCAGGCCACGGCGCAGGGCGCGGCGGCGCGGAAGACCGCCGAACGCGCGGCCGCGCAGGCGTCCGAACGGGCCCCGGAATCCGGACGGCCCGAATCCGCCCCGGACAGCCGGAGGGCCTGTACGACGGACCCGGCCGACCGGGCGGCCTGCCGCAATCCGGGCGGAACGATCGATCCCGACGGCGGGGACGTGGACGGCGACGGTGTCTACGAGCCGCACGAGCCCGTTGGTCCCGGCCACAAGGACCCGCGCGCGTACGACGGCGGCAAGACGTCCGGTGAGACCCAGTGCGAGTGGCTGCGCTCCCGGGGCATCGCCTGCTGAGCGCCTGTCCCGGCGACCTGCCCCCGTCGTGTGACGGACCGGGCGGACGGGCAGGGCAGGGCAGGCATGCGAGACATACGGTTCGTACGTGACGTACGGCTCCCGCGAGAACCGCGCCTGCCCGCGCAGGCGCGGTGTCCGGTCGACGCCTGGCGGTGACCGGCGCTTCGCCGCCGGCCCTAGTGGGACACGGGGGTGAAGGACACCGGCAGGGTGGTCAGGCCGCGCATCCAGATGGACGGGCGCCAGGTCAGCTCCTCCGGTTCGACCGCGAGCATCAGGTCGGGGAGCCGTTCCAGCAGGGCCTCGACGGCGGTACGGGCCATCACGTCGGCGAGCTGGGGCGCGGGGTAGGGGCAGCGGTGTTCGCCGTTGCTGAAGGACAGGTGCGAGGAGTTGCCCTCCGCGCCGACGTGGCCCTCGGGCCAGATCTGCGGGTCGGTGTTGGCGGCCGCGAAGCCGAGCACCAGGCAGTCGCCGGCCTTGATGTGGCGGCCACCGAGCTGGACGTCGCGGTCGGCCCAGCGGCCGATGAAGTTCTGGGTGGGGGTCTCCAGCCAGAGGACCTCGTTGAGGGCGTGCCCGACGCTGAGCCGCCCGCCGGAGACGTTCAGGGCGAACCGGTCGTCGGTGAGCAGCCGTCGCAGCGTGTTGCCGATCCAGTTCGCGGTCGGCTGCTGGGCGGCGGCGATGACGGAGATCAGGTCCTGGACGATCTCCTCGTCCGCCAGGCGCGCCGGGTGGGAGACCATGCGGGAGATGATGTCCGGGCCGGGCGCGACCCGCTTGTCCACGACGAGCTGCTGGAGGCGCTCCCCCACGCGCGCGTAGGCGGCCACCGGATCGTCGCCCTCCGACGCGTCGAGGGACATCCGCAGGTCCTCGACCAGGTCGTCGGTGTCGGTGCCGTGGGCCGGCATGCCGCACATCTGGACCACCGCGCGCATCGGCAGGGCGTGGGCGTACGCCGACATCAGCTCGGTCTGGCCGCTGCCCGCGAACCCGTCGATGAGCTCGTCGGCGATCCTGCGGCAGTTGTAGCCGAGTTCGAACTGGTCGACGGCTTCCAGGGCGTCGCTGATCACGCCGGCGCGCCGCTGGTGCTCGGCGCCCTCGGTGAACAGGACCGAGGGCTGGTAGCCGACGAAGGGCAGCAGCGGCCAGTCGGCGGGGATGGAGGCCCACTGGTTCCAGCGCCGGGAGTCGCGGGCGAACAGCTCGTCGTGTCGGGTGACATAGGAGACCTCGGAGTACCCGAGGACCAGCCAGGCCGGGATGTCGCCGTCGAGCAGCACCGGGGCCACGGCGCCGTGTTCGCGCCGCAGCGCCCGGTACAGCTCGGAGGGGGTCTGCTGGTACTGGAGGCCGCTGAGCCTGATCGCGCCCGGCTGGTGCGCGGGGCAGCCCGGCGGAGGCGTCACCGCGGAGGCGGAGGCGGTGAGGTCGCTCATGAGGTGGTCTCCTGTGCCAGAGCCAGTTTGTAGAGGTGGTCGACGAGGGTGATCAGGACGTTCTTGCCGTCGCTGCGCACGCGGGCGTCGCAGTCGAGCAGCGGGATGTGGGCGGGCAGCGACAGCGCCTGGCGGATCTCGTCCAGGGAGTAGTACGCGGCGTCGTCGTCGAACCGGTTGACGGCGACGACGAACGGCGTCTTGTGGTGTTCGAGCCGGTCGATGGCGTACCAGGAATCGCTCATGCGCCGGGTGTCGACCAGGACGACCGCGCCGAGGGTGCCGGAGAACAGCCGGTCCCACAGGAACCAGAACCGTTCCTGCCCGGGGGCGCCGAACAGGTAGAGCACCATGGTCTCGTTGAGGCTGATCCGCCCGAAGTCGAAGGCGACCGTCGTGGTGGTCTTCTGGGCGACCCCCGAGGTCTCGTCGACGCCGACACCGGCCTGCGTCATGTACTCCTCGGTGTTCAGCGGGCGTATCTCGCTCACGGACCTGACCAGCGTGGTCTTGCCCACGCCGAACCCGCCGACGACGACGATCTTCAGTCCGGTGTCGGCGGCATCGGCGAGCGGTGTGCGCTCCGGCGCCCCGGAGATCGCCCCGGAGGTCGCCTCAGAGATTGCGGAGTCCATGCAGCACCTCCTTCAGCAGGGCGGATTCGGGCAGGTCGGCGGCGGCCGCGGCGCGAGGACGGCGGGCGGTGATCCGCCCGGCGGCCAGCAGGTCGTCCAGGAGGATCCGCACGACGGTGATGGGCAGTTGCAGGTCGGCGGCGATCTCCACCACTGCGGCGGGGTGACGGCACAGCGTGAGGATACGGACGTGCTCCGACTGCATGCCCGGCGTCGGGGCGCACTCGCTGACCACCAGGGTGACCAGATCGAACACCGCGGTGTCCACGGGGCGGCTGCGGCCACCGGTCACCGTGTAGAGGCGGTCCGGAGACCCGGTGTCGACGGGGCGGCGGATCATGACGTCGGGGTGTCCTGCGCACTGTTGCGGGGTTCGGCCCGCAGGTGCTCGCCGATCTGCTCGACCATCTCGCTCATGTTGTGCCCGACCACGCCCGGATCGGCGCTGTCGGTGGCCACGACGGCGAGGTGGGCGCCCTCGCCGGCCTCGACGATGAGCAGCAGCCCACCGCGGAACTCGGCCATCAGGTGGTTGACGCCTCCGGTGCCGTCACCGAACTCCACCGAGGCGCCGTGCGCGAGGGCCTGCATTCCGGAGGAGATGGCCGCGAGCTGGTCGGCCTGGTCGAGGGTGAGGTGACTGCTGCGGCACAGCTTGAGGCCGTCGCGGGAGAGCACCAGGGCGTGCCGGGTGCCGGGGGTGCGCTCCACGAGGTTGTCCAGGAGCCAGGTCAGGCTGGTGTCGGTGGTCTGCACGGTGGTCATGGGCCGGTGCGGCGCGGTGCTCCGGTCGGCCCGTGCCTCCAATCTCAAGGGTCATGGGGAAGGTCGGTCGTCTGCGGGACGGCAGCGCGCGCAGATGCGGCGCGCGGAGATGAGGGACCGGGACGCTCAGGCGGGCGGGCGTGGGTCCTTACGGCGCTGGGACTGGTGGAAGGCGCCGAAGCTCGACCCGGCGTTGCGGGCGGGCGGTGCGGGCCGGTCGCCCGGGGTCTCGGGACGCTTCTGGTCCGCGGCGGCCATCGTGCGTCCCGGCGGGCGTACCGGAAGACCGCCCGCGGTCGCGGCGCGCGGCGCCCCCTCGGGGGCGCCGGCGCGCGCGGGCGCCGACGGGAACGCGGGCGCCGGCGGGACCTCGGCCACCTGCGGGACCTCGGGCACCTGCGGGAGCGCCGGCCGCGAGGCGGGCTCGGGCAGCGGCGCGGGGGCGGCCGCGGGGGTCGCGGGCGTCCGCTCCGGTACGGGGGCCGGGACCCGCTGCTGGGCCAGCAGCTGCGGCGGGAGCAGCACCACCACTCCGGTGCCGCCCCGGGAGGAGGGCCGGTAGTTCACGGAGATGCCGTACTTGGCGGCCAGGATGCCGACCACCGCCAGGCCGAGCCGGGTGCCCTGGAGGCCCGCCAGGTCGGTGGACCTGCCCGATACGGCTTCCACGGCGCGGCGCATCGCGGCGTCGGCCATGCGCAGGCCGCTGTCCTCGATGGTGACCACGATGCCGGCGCTGCGCTCCTCCACGTAGACGTGGACCTCGTCGATGGGCGGCGAGAAGTTCGCGGCGTTGTCCATGAGTTCGGCCAGCAGGTGCATGACGCCCTCGGCCGCGAACCCCGCGACCGCCGCGGTGCTGGCCGAGTGCAGCCGCACCCTGCGGAAGTCGGCGATGCGGCCGACCGCGCCGCGCAGGACGCTCTCCATGACGATCGGCTTGTTCCACGCCCGGCTCGCCCGGCCGCCCATCAGAATGGCCAACCGGTCGGTGAGCAGCCCGAGCTGCGAGGTGCTGTGGTCCAGCCTGAGCAGGTCGCTGAAGACATCGGCTCCGTGCCGGTCCTGCATCTCGCGCAGGTCGGCCAGCATGCTGACGGCCCTGGCCTGCACCCGGCCCAGTGCCTTGGCGCTGGCGGCCTGCGCGGCGGCCGCGCGGCGCTCGCTGACGCCGAGCTCGCGCACCATCTGCTCCAGCAGCGCCCGCAGCCGCTCCTCGGCGGGCAGGTCCAGTCCGGCGAGGACCGTGTCGGCGGAGGCGCCCCGGCGCAGCGCCGCCACGGCGGCGGGCAGCGCGGTGGCCGTCAGGCGCTCCAGGTCGGCCGCGCCCCGGGCCATCTGCTGTACGGCCGCCGTGTGGTCGGCTTCCGCCGCCGCCGTGCGGCGGGCCGTCTCACCGAGTTCGGTGGTGAAGACGCGCAGCAGGTTCTCCAGCTGGGGGTCGGCGGGCCGCTGGGCGGAAGCGAGCGCTTCGCCGGCGTCCGAACCGTCGCGCAGGCGCTGGACCACCTGCGGCAGCGTGACGTTCACCAGGTGCGCGGTGTCACCGGTGCTGCGGGCTATTCGCTCGCGCAGCGCGGCCTGCTCCTCGTGGGCCGCGCGCCTGGCGGCTGCGAGCCGTTCGGTCAGTACGGCGGCGACGACGGCGAGTACGAGGACGCACAGGACACCGACGGCGGCCGTACCGAGCACCCACGGGCGCGCCGCGTCCGGGGCGGCCCCCGCCACGGCGCCACCGGCCGCGGCGGCGACGACCAGGCCCACCGCCGGCGCAGTCCAGGGCGGCCGCCGTTTCGATGCGCGGCGCGGGCGGACGGCGGCAGGCGTTGTCATAGCGCGGGTCCCTCAGACGGTGTGTGGGGGTGGCCGGCCGGCAGCGGAGACACCACGGGGTGACGGACCGAGGAAAGTTGACGGTGATGTTCCGCTGGGCCGTGGCCATGGTAACCACGGAACGTGATGCCTCAGGGCCACGGCCCGTCTTCGCCCACGACTCCTGCGGAGATCCTCCCGATTTACCTGTCCGATTACCTGCCCGGCCGAAAGAGGCGAGTCGACGGATCAAGTCGACGGATCAACTGGACCGCACCGGCGGGGAAATGGGAACCGGGCGACAGAATCAGCAGCTGACCGCGACCGGGCGGACGGGGCACCGGCGCCTGCGCGACCGGGGCCGGACCGGGCGCGACGGCCCCGGCGGCGTACTGCGGACCGGATCCGTGTGTCGTCCCGGGGCGGCGGCCGCCGGCACGCCGATGGCCGTACCGGCGGTGTACGGCGTCGGCTTCGCGGCCCGCACGCTGTACGTCCACGGATCCCTCGCCAGTCGCGGCCTCGCCGCGGAGCCCGACGCCACCGTCTGCGTCACCGTGACGTACGTCGACGGGCCGGTGCCCACCCGCTCCGTCTTCGAGCACGGTGTCGGCCACCGCGGCGCCGTGGTCTTCGGCGTACCGCGGCTCATCACCCGGCGCACCGGCCCCGGGGCCCTGCCGCACGGCTGCGCGTCGCCACCGGACACTGCGCGCCCGGCCCGTGGGGCTGCGCCCGCCGCCCCGACGTCAAGGAGCCGGCCGCCGTTTCGCTGCTCGCGCCGAAGGTGGAGCTGGACAAGGCCCCGGTGAAGGTGGTGTCCGGGCCGCCCCAGGACGGGGACGGCCCGGCCGGGACGCTGGGACTGCGGGGGCCGTGCCGGTGCGCACCTACTTCGGCGTACCGGAGCCGGATCCCGCACTGCCCGCCGGGACTTCCCCGCCGTCGCGCACAGCGGCGCCGGGGAGCGGAAGGCCGGGTGCGGAGGGCTGCGGCACGGACGGCTGCGGCGCGGACGCCGACGACGCGGGCGGCTGCGGCGCGGGCTGAAGGAGCTTGCGCGGGCCGGCCAGGACGTACGTCAGGCCGAAGCCCGCGCCGACCACCGCCGCCCCGCCCACCGCGTCCAGCACCCAGTGGTTGGCGGTGGCGACGATCGCGCACACCGTGAAGAGCGGGTGGAGCAGCCCCAGCAGCTTCATCCACAGCTTCGGTGCGATCAGGGCCACCACCAGCCCGCACCACAGCGACCAGCCGAAGTGGAGGGAGGGCATCGCCGCGTACTGGTTGGTCAGGGCAGTCAGCGCGCCGTACTCCGGACTCGCGAGGTCCTGCGGGCCGTGGATCGTGTCGATGTAGCCGAGCCCCGGCACCAGGCGGGGCGGTGCCAGCGGGTAGAGCCAGAAGCCGATCAGCGCGAGCACCGTCGCGAAGCCGAGGGAGCTGCGGGCCCAGCGGTAGTCGGCGGGGCGGCGGACGTACAGCAGGCCGAGGATCGTCAGCGGTACGACGAAGTGGAACGACGAGTAGTAGAAGTTGAAGAAGGCTTCCAGCCAGTCGGCCTTCACCACCGCGTGGTTGACCCGGTGCTCGATGTCGATGTGCAGGAACCGCTCCACCGAGACGATCTGCCGGGCGTGCTCCTCGGCGGTGGCGCGCCCGCCCGCCGCGGCGGTGCGCACCTGCGAGTAGAGGGAGTAGCCGACGCGGATCAGCAGCAGTTCGAGCAGCAGGTTGGGGCGGGTCAGCACCCGGCGCCAGAACGGCGCCAGCGGCACCCGGCTCCAGCGGGCCGGTACCGGCTTCGCGTAGTCGGTGGGGACGGGCCGGCTCCAGTACGGCGAGGCGCGCGACACGAAGGGCACCGCGCAGGCCGCCGCGAGCGCCGCCACCAGCAGCGCGTTGTCGCGGACCGGGACGAGCGGCGCCACGTTCGGCAGCAGCATCGTGCCCGGCAGCGTCATCACCAGCACGACGGCCGCCGGCCACACCATCCGGTCCGACGCCCGCCTGCCCACCCGCCCGACCACCGCGAGCAGCACCCACAGCAGCTGGTGCTGCCAGGCCGTCGGCGACACGGCGACCGCGACGCAGCCGGTCAGCGCCACGGCGAGCAGCAGCTGGCCGTCCTGGGCGTAGCGGACGGCGCGCCGCAGCCCGAGTACGACGACGGCCGCGGCCAGCAGGAGGAAGAGCGCGATCTCCAGCGGGCCTTCCAGGCCGAGCCGCAGCAGCGCGCCGTGCAGCGACTGGTTGGCGAGGCTGTCGGGGCGCGCGCCGAGCCCGGCGCCGGCCACGTGGTGCACCCAGTACGTCCAGGAGTCCTGCGGCATAGCGGCCCAGGCCAGGGCCGAGCAGGTGGCGAACGCGGCGCCCGTGGTGAGCGCGGCGCGTCTTCGCCCCGTCAGCCACAGCAGCGGCGCGAACAGCAGCACGGTGGGCTGGAGGGCGGCGGCGATCCCTATGAGGACGCCGGAGCCGCGTTCCCCGCGCGCCTGGAAGCAGCCGAGGAGGACGAAGAGGACCGGGATGACGCTGGTCTGGCCGAGGTGGAGCGTATTGCGCACGGGCAGCGACAGCATCAGCAGGCTGATGGCGACGGGCGCGGCGAGCAGCGCGGTGCGCCGCGAGACGGACCCCGGCAGGGCGCGGGCGGCGACCGCGCCCAGTCCGGCGACGAGCAGCAGCGTCCCGAAGGTCCAGGCCACGCCGAGGCTCTGCTCGGCCGAGCGGGCGAGCGGTTTCAGGACGAGGCCGGCGAAGGGCGTGCCGATGAAGCGGTCGGTGTCGTAGAGCGAGCCGGTGACGTGCAGCACGCCCCGGTCACCGATCCAGGTCTCCAGGTCGGTGAGGCGCTCGCCCGGCGGCGTACGCAGGACCGCCGCGATCTGCCGCACCGCCAGTGCGGCCACGACGGCCCACAGCACGATCCGTGCCACGCCGACCCCGGCCCCGCCCCCGGCGCCGATCGCACCGACAGCACCGCCCGGTCCGCCCCGCTCCGCATTCGCCATGTCGCGCCGACCCTCCCCACCTGTCCCGCACCCGCGTGCACGGTGCGTAGAGCGTCGCACTGCCCCGTGCGGAAGACGCGGGCAACCCCCGATTCGCCTGGCCGTCATCCGCTTTTGTCTGAAGGACGACGCTTTCCACGACCCTCGTTCCACCGGTGGGACGCGAGATGGATCACAGGCGAGGGGGGCGGAGCGGTCCTGGTGTGCGGCACGTTTGCCCAGCTGGCGGGCGGTCAGATGGACGAAGGGCGATCAATTCCGCACCGTCCGTAAAGACCGGTTAAGCACCTATGGTCTTCTTTGAGCCGCCCGGACCGGGCGGCTTGTGCCATGCCGTCCAGCAAGAGAAAGCGCAGGCGGGCAAATTCGTGCCGACCCCCATACCTGTCGACTCCCGGTCCGGCAGCACCGACACCCCCGACACCCCCGACATCACCGTCACCGATCCCGCGATGGTCAGGCGGGCGGTGAAGGCGGCCGCCCTGGGCAACGCCATGGAGTGGTTCGACTTCGGCGTCTACAGCTACATCGCGGTGACGCTCGGGAGGGTCTTCTTCCCCTCCGGCGACTCCACCGCGCAGTTGCTGTCGACGTTCGGAGCGTTCGCGGCGGCATTCCTCGTACGACCCCTCGGCGGCATGGTCTTCGGTCCGCTCGGCGACCGCGTCGGCCGCCAGAAGGTCCTCGCCATCACCATGATCATGATGGCGGCGGGCACCTTCGCGATCGGCCTGATCCCGTCGTACGCGACGATCGGCGTCTGGGCACCCGCGCTCCTCTTCCTGGCCCGCCTGGTCCAGGGCTTCTCGACGGGCGGCGAGTACGGCGGCGCCTCCACCTTCATCGCGGAGTACGCCCCGGACAAGCGCCGCGGTTTCTTCGGCAGCTTCCTCGAATTCGGCACCCTCGCCGGCTACATCGGCGGCGCCGGCCTGGTCACCCTGATGACCGCCCTGCTCAGCGCCGACGACCTGGTCTCCTGGGGCTGGCGCGTCCCGTTCCTGATCGCGGGCCCGATGGGCGTCATCGGCCTCTACCTGCGCCTGCGCCTCGAAGAGACCCCGGCCTTCGCCCGGTTGGAGAAGGAGGCGCGCGCGGACCAGGCGGCCCGCAAGGAGAAGGCCGGCCTGAAGGACATGCTGATCGGGCAGTGGCGGGCGATGCTGCTGTGCGTCGCGCTGGTGCTCGTCTTCAACGTCACCGACTACATGCTGCTCTCGTACATGCCGACGTACCTCACCGAGCAGCTGGAGTACGACGCGACGCACGGCCTGCTCGTGGTCCTCGGCGTGATGGCGCTGATGATGTGCGCGCAGCTCTTCATGGGCCGTCTCACCGACCGCGTCGGCCGCCGCCCGGTGATCGCCGCGGGCTGCGCCGGTTTCCTGGCCCTGTCCGTGCCCGCCCTGCTGCTGATCCGTCAGGGTTCGCTGCTCGCCATCGCACTCGGCATGAGCGCGCTGGGGCTGCTGCTGGTCTGCTTCACCTCGTCGATGCCGTCCGCGCTGCCCGCGCTCTTCCCGACCCGGGTGCGCTACGGCTCGCTGTCGATCGGCTTCAACATCTCGGTCTCGCTCTTCGGCGGTACGACGCCGCTGGTCGTCACCGCGCTGATCGGCGCGACCGGCGACCTGATGATGCCCGCCTACTACATGATGGCCGCGGCCGTCGTCGGCGGCGCCGCGGTGTTCTTCATGACGGAGAGCGCCGGCCGGCCCCTGCCGGGTTCGCCGCCGTCGGTCGCCACGCAGGAGGAGGCCCGCGAACTGCGGGCTTCGTACGGCAGGATGGCCGCATGAGCATCGTGAAGATCAATGTGCTGAGTGTGCCCGCCGAGCAGCGCGAGGTACTGGAGAAGCGGTTCTCGGCGCGGGCCGGGTCCGTGGAGAACTCCGACGGCTTCGAGTGGTTCGAGCTGCTGCGGCCCGTCGAGGGCACCGACCAGTACCTCGTCTACACCCGGTGGGCCGACGAGGAGTCGTTCCAGGCCTGGATGGAGGGGCCGATGAAGGCGGCCCACCAGGGTCCGGGCGCGGGTGAGGACGGCGAGCGTCCCAAGCCCGCCGCCTCCGGATCCACGCTGTGGTCGTTCGAGGTGGTCCAGCAGGCCGCACCCAAGGGCGGCACGAGCGCATAGCTCTCCCCCCCCCCCCCCCCCCCCCCCCGCAGCGGCAGTTCGCCACCGGGCCGTGCCCGGCTTCGGCCCGATGCCCCGTACCAGGATCAATCCGGTACGGGGCACGGCCGTTTCAGCTCGCCCGGACCGAAGGCCGCTCAGCCGAAGCTCTGTCGGAGCTCAGTCGACATACGATTCGAGCGTGCCGCGACGCCGGACATCGAGTGTCGCGCAGTGGAACGAGCCGCCGAACGGCGCGTAGTGCAGCAGGTCGCACGGGATCGGCTCGAATCCCCATTTCTCGAGCGCGCGCAGCATGCCGGTGTGGTGCCGCTCCGCGATCACCCGCTTTTCGTCGACCATGAGAATGTTCATGCTGAGCCACTTGCCGCACATCGAGGTGATCTTGAGCAGGCGCTCGTCGATCGGGTCGGGCTCGGGGGCGATCAGGACGTCCCAGGAACTCAGGACGTCGGGCAGGCGGTCGACGTCGATGTATTCGGGATTGACCAGCACCTTGCCGGGCGCGAGCACGAGGAACGTCGTGTCGATGTGCATGGGCGTCCGGCAGCGGCTCTCGATCTCGTGAATGCGGTAGCCGGATCCGAGATGGCGGCGCAGCCAGTCGATTCCCATGCGGTTGGTGACGTTGCTCCGCGTGACGAACAGGTCGCGACCCGCGCGCACGAAATCCGCCGCGTCGAACACCGGCTCGAATTCGGTGAGGATGTAGCGCATGGGCTCGCCGGCTTCGGGGGTACGGAAATCCGCCTCGAACAGCGCGTCGGTGAGCTGCGGTTTCGGTGCCGCCGTCCAGCGCGCGCCACGCCGGAAATAGTCCTTGAGGATCGCGCGGTAGGAGTGGGTCTCGAAATACCGGCACGGCCACGCCATCGGGGTCTCGATGATCTCGTCGCCGATCACGAGCATGCTGTCACGCGGACAGGTGTTGCAAAAACCGCGCGACGACCAGTCGGGGGTGCTGAAGCGCTGTGCGTGATCGACCGGGTCCGGGCGCGTGACCGTGACGCCGAGGGTCTCCAGGAGGACGATGAACTGGTCGAGTTCCTGCTGCGCCCGCTCGATCAGCGCGCGAGGATATTTGAATCCGGCGGCAAGTCCCTGCAACCGCGCCGCCCAGGGTGGGATGTTGCAGGCCACGACCGGATGACTGGAGGGAATCGTCGCGCCGTCGAGACGCCCGACGATGATCTCCTCCAGCGGGTCCCACTCGTTGTGCGAATTGACCGGCGAGACGAGAGATTCCGTAGCGTTGACTTCGGGCTTCTGCACTGTCGCCATGCTCGACCGCTTTCGATCGCAGAATTCAGTAACTCATGACGATCGACACGTTACCCAAAGTGAATACGCGGGGCTGTCGGCGGCACCGGGCAGATGGTTCTGCCCGGTGCCGCCGACAGCCGGGACCTCACATCCGCAGAAGGCGTTCCGTCACCTCGCGGTACGTGCGCAGAGCCAACCGCAGTTCTTCCGTCTCGGCCTCGCGGTCCCTGCCCGCCCAGGCCGTGCGGAGGGAGTTGCGCCGTTCGGCCATGGCATCGGTCAGACAGCGGGCCGCCTCCTCGAAGACGCTGTCGGCCTCCTCGACCGAACGCCGCGGGCCGTCCACGAAGGTGTTGACGGCCTGCTGGAGACGCAGGCCCAGCTTGTCGCGTTCGCCGTGCGGCAGTAGCCCATGAGGGGCGGGTTCCTGGGCGGCGGAGGCGGTGGCGGTCGCGGAGGGGGTGGCGAATTCGGGGCCGGGGGCCGGGCCGGGGCCCGTCGTCGTGTGCCGGGTGGTCTGTCCGGGCACGGGGGGCGGCGGCTGCGGAGGCTGTTGCCGCTGCTGCGGCTGCGGTTGCTGCTGTGCACGGTTGTCCGCGTCGGTGTCGTACGTCATGACGCGCCACTTCCCTTCGCGTGGTGGCCTCGGCCCGGCGACCACGGGGCGTGGGAGCGGGCCCGGCGGCCGGAGCGGTCCCGGTCGCCGACGTGGTGCGGACGGTGCCGGCCGTTGTCCGCCGGCTTGGCGGTGACCAGCTCCTCGAAGAGCTCACGCGCGTCGAGCATGGCCTCGCGCATCTGCTCCGTACTGCTGTCGGTGTGCGCCGCGTGGTGGATCCTGCGGTAGCCCTCCACCTGTCCCGCGTGGTGCACGGAGAGCGCGGAGACCTGCTCGTCGTACTGTTCGTCGGCCGGGAACCCCCGGTCGGCCGCGAGCCGGGCCAGCAGCCGGTCGGCCTCGGCGACGGCATGGCGCGGGGAGTCGACGAACTGCTCCTGGACACCCGCCCATCGGGCGACGTACTGCTCACGCGTCTCGGGGGGCAGCGCCCGCGGTTCCAGCGATCCGTACCGCTTCACGCGCTCGTCGAGCTCGTGCTCGGCCGCTTCGGTGTCGCCGTCGTGGCGGGCCACGACCCTGTCGTACTCGGGACCGAACCGCTTCTTGAGCCCGCGGCCGCGACCGCCGCCGCCCCTGCCCGGTCCAACGACGATGAACACGGCGACGACGGCGACGACGACCACCGCCAACAGGGCGATGATCCAGAGTGTGGACATGGCTGCCTTCCCGGTTCTCGTTCTGTCAACGGCTTGTCACCCAGCGGGTTGCCGCTAATCCGTTGGCCAAACGGCCGGGCGCTCAGGTACAGACATGACCATGACCTGGAACGTGACTCCTGAGCGCTACGACACCTCTGAGGCGACGGCGCTGCGCCGCGACTACTACGACGAGGTGGCCAGCCGTTACTGGGGGCGTCCCGCGACCGCGCGGGAGATCGACGAGGGGCTCACCGGCGACGGCGTCGAGCGGCTCGCGCCGCCCACGGGCGAGTTCGTCGTCGGGCGGTACGACGGTGCGGCCGCCGCCTGCGCCGGACTGCGCGTGAGGAACCCGGACACCGCCGAGCTGACGCGGGTGTACGTACGCCCCGCCTTCCGCGGCACCGGCGGCGGCGGGCTGCTGCTGGCCGCGATCGAGACGGCGGCACGCGGCTTCGGCGTCAAGCGCATCCGGCTGGACACCCGCAACGACCTGGTGGAGGCGCAGGCGCTGTACGCCCGGCACGGGTACGCCGAGGTCCCGGCGTTCAGCAACGGCCCGTACGCCGAGCACTGGTTCGCCAAGTCCCTGTAGTCCTCGTAGTCCCCGCAGCCCCCGCAGCCCCCGTAACCCCTGTAGCCCTGCGAGTTGCCGCGGGGACGGGCGCCACGGCTTTCAGCGTATGTGGTCGCGCTCGGGTGCCGAGGTGTACGGGCGGTCCTCGTCGGAGCCGCTCACCTCGGCGCTCAACTCCTTGACCAGCCTGATCAGATCGGTCGGCCGGTCGGGCCCCCACCAGTCGCCGAGCAACTCGGCCAGGGACTCCTCGCGCGCCTCGGCGAGTTTCCCCGCGACCACCGCCCCCTTCTCCGTCAGCACCAGGTGCAGGCCGTCACGCCGGGCGAGCCCGCGCTCCTCCACCTGCCGGGACGCTTCGGTGATGACCCGCAGCGGAACCGGGGTGACATCGGCGAGCATGCCGGGTTCGACGGCGCCCGAACGCCTGATGCGCAGCAGCAGCCAGCCGGCCGCGGGCAGCAGGTCGTAGCCCGCCCTGGCGGTGATCCTCTCGTAGACCTTGCGGCGCCCCTCCCGCGTGGCGAGCAGCGAGAGCGCGCGGGCGCATTCGTCGTACGAGGAGCGCTCGACCGGGTTGGACGCCAGCGTCTGGCCCGCGTCGGGCGCCGTCACCGACCGGCGCAGTCTGTCCTCCTTGAACAGCCAGGCGAGCACGAAGGCGACGAGGACGACAGGGGTCGCGTACAGGAAGACGTCGGTGATCGACGTGGAGTACGCGTGCAGCACCGACGGGCGCAGCTCCGGCGGCAGCAGCGCGATGGCGCGCGGGTCGGCCGCCACCTGGTCGGGGCCGGTGCCGGGCGGCAGCCGCTGTCCGGTCAGGGCGTCGCCGAGCTTGTCGGCCAGCCGGTTGGTGAAGACGGTGCCGAAGATGGCGACGCCGAAGGACGCGCCGATGGAGCGGAAGAAGGTGGCGCCGGAGGTGGCGACGCCCAGGTCCTCGTACCTGACGGCGTTCTGCGCGACGAGCACGAGCACCTGCATGACCAGGCCGAGTCCGGCGCCGAAGACGAAGAAGAAGACGCTCGTCACCCAGGCGCCGGTGGTCTCGGTCAGCTGGTGCAGGAGGAGGAGGCCCAGGGCGGTGATGCCCGTACCGGCGATCGGGAAGACCTTCCAGCGGCCCGTACGGCTGACGATCTGGCCGGACGCGGTCGAGGTGAGCAGCATGCCGAGCACCATCGGCAGCAGGTGCACGCCGGACATGGTGGGACTGACGCCCTGGACGACCTGGAGGAACGTCGGCAGATAGGTCATCGCGCCGAACATCGCGAAGCCGACGACGAAGCTGATGGCCGCGACGAGCGTGAACGTCCGGAGCTTGAAGAGCTTCAGCGGCAGGACGGGCTCGGCGGCCCTGCGCTCCACGAGGACGAACCAGACGAGCAGGACGACGCCGAGGACCGCGAGCCCGGTGATCTGCGCCGAGCCCCAGGCCCAGGTGGTGCCGCCGAGGGAGGCGACGAGGACCAGGCAGACGGCGACCGAGGCGATGAGGGCGGTGCCGAGGTAGTCGATGGTGTGGCGCGTGCGGCGGGCCGGGATGTGCAGTACGGCGGCGATCACGAGGAGGGCTACGACGCCGACGGGAAGGTTGATGTAGAAGACCCAGCGCCAGCTGAGGTGTTCGGTGAAGAGCCCGCCGAGGAGCGGACCCAGGACGCTCGTCGCGCCGAACACCGCCCCGAACAGGCCCTGGTACCTTCCGCGTTCGCGGGGCGGCACGAGATCGCCGACGATCGCCATGGACAGCACCATCAGGCCGCCGCCCCCCAGTCCCTGGACCGCGCGGAAGCCGATGAGCTGGGACATGTCCTGCGCGACGCCGCACAGCGCGGAGCCGATCAGGAAGATGACGATCGCGGCCTGGAACAGCTTCTTGCGGCCGTACTGGTCGCCGAGTTTGCCCCACAGGGGCGTGGCCGCGGTCGCGGCGAGCATGTACGCCGTGACGACCCAGGACAGGTGCTCCATGCCGCCGAGTTCGCTGACGATCGTCGGCAGGGCGGTCGAGACGATGGTCTGGTCGAGCGCGGCGAGCAGCATGCCGAGGAGCAGCGCTCCGATGGCTACGAGGACGGTCCGCCGGCTGTCCCCCGGGCCTGTGCCGGGGCCGGCGGCCGGGGCCGCGGCGGGGGCGCCGCTCGGTTGCTGGGCCATGGACTTCTCCTTGGGTCCCCTGGGAGGTGTGCGCCTCTTCCATCCTGGGCGTTGTGGGGAGATATGGCCTGCCGAGTCGGGGAGGCCCGCCGCGCATCGGGCCGGCCGGACTGGACCCTCGCTTCGGCCAGAGCCTTCTTCCTCGGCGTCGGCATCCCCGCACGCCGCCCGACCGGCAGCCGGTCCCTCACATCCTTGAGGGCCTTGGTCCGGGACCTGCTGGAATCGCGGATCACCTGCTGCCGCGGCACGCTGCCGCCCTCGCGGAGCCACGCGAGCCGGGCCCGGGCTTCAGTCAGCACCTCGTCGAGGCGGGCGGGCCCGCACTTCCCGCTTTCGCGGTGGGCTCTCCCGGACCGGGCAACGCACTCGTTCCAGATCCAGCGGCACCGGTCCCACCGCGCCCGCCGGCGCGGCGAGCGCGGTAGACGGCACAACGAGTGGCCGATCGCGCCCGTATCGACCGACGCCTCACCGACACCGATCGCCCGTCCACGCCACCCTCACCGCTCCGGGGCAGTTGCGAGGGGGGCGGGGTGGCGCTGCCCCCGCACATTTTGTATGGTGGTGGAACAAAGTGGCCTCCGCCCGTTTTCCCTGACCGGCGGGCGGGGCCGCTTGTCTCCTTCTTCCGCGCTCTGGAGTACGCCGATGCCGGCCACCACCGTTCTGAACGCCAACGCGCTCCTCCTGGACATGGACGGCACACTCGTCAATTCCGACGCCGTCGTGGAGCGCGTCTGGCGGCGCTGGGCCGAGGCGCACGGCCTGGACCCGGAAGAGGCCCTCAAGGTCGTACACGGCCGCCAGGGGTACGCCACCATGGCCCTCCTCCTCCCGGAGCGCCCCGTCGAGCAGAACCACGCCGACAACCGCGAACTCCTCGCCCAGGAGACCGCCGACGTCGAGGGCGTCGTGCCCGTCCCCGGCGCCCCCGCCTTCATGGCCGCGCTGGCCGGTCTGCCGCACGCCCTGGTGACCTCGGCCGACGAAGGGCTGGCCCAGGCCCGCATGACCGCCGCCGGACTGCCGATGCCGCGCACCCGCGTCACCGCCGAGCTGGTGGGCGCGAGCAAGCCGGACCCGGAGGGCTTCCTGAAGGGCGCGGCGGAGCTGGGCCACGCCCCGGCCGACTGCGTCGTCTTCGAGGACTCCGAGGCGGGCATCACGGCGGGCCGGGCGGCCGGGATGCGCGTGGTGGGCGTGGGGCCGCGCGCGGCCGTCCACGCCCCGACGGTGCACGTGGACGACCTCGCACAGGTACGGATCGAGGCCCTGCCCGACGGCACGCTGCGGTTGCACATCAGCGCCTGAGAGCGAACGGACGCCGGGCCGCACGCCCGAGGGCGGGCGCCCGGCCCACCCGCCGGACCGGGGCCCCTCCGGGGCGCCAGGAAGCTGGTGCGGTGCGAACAGCACTGCCCGGGCCGGTCCGGTCCCCCTCCGAGGACGAGACCCCGGAGGGGAGACAGCGGTCAGCCGACGACGGCCTCGTACAGGCTGAACGCCGCCAGCGCCAGCATCAGCGCCGCCGCCACCTTCGTGATCAGGCTCAGGGGTACGTACTTCATGAGCGTGCGGCCGCCCACGATGCCGATCCCCGCGACCGCCCACAGGGCCAGCACCGCGCCGATGCCCACGGACACCGGGTTGTCGTAGCGGGCCGCCAGGGTGGCCGTCATGATCTGCGTGAGGTCGCCGAACTCGGCGACCAGGATGAGCATGAAGCCCGCGCCCGAGACCTTCCAGAAGGACTGGTCGGCGGGGGCCTTGACCTCCTCCTCGCCGTCGTCCTTCTTGAAGAGCAGCACCAGCGCGCCCGCGAGGAAGAGGACCCCCACGACGGCCTGCACCAGCCGGTGCGGCAGCAGGGTCAGTACGCTGCCCGCCGCGATGGCGAGGGCCACGTGGACGGCGAAGGCGGCGGCGACGCCCGCGAAGACGTACGACGCGCGGTAGCGGGTGCCGAGCATGAGGCCGGCCAGGGCGGTCTTGTCGGGGAGTTCGGCGAGGAAGACGGTGCCGAAGGTGATCGCCATGATGGTGAAACTGATCACGGGGGTGGGGTTCCTCAATCGGTCGGGCTGCCCGCGCCGAGAGAAACCTGCGTGAATCAGGGGTCGCTTCGGCACGGCAGCGTCGTAAAAAAGACAACAACACTGCGGCCGAAGGTCTCGCTGGCGGACGTGGTTCCGTGTCCGCCTCCGGGCGCCGGCTGAGGCGTGCTCAGCAGTATGTCGACGGTCCGGCGAAGAGCTACTCCCCTTCTGCTCCGTACAGGGTACGCGACGGGCTCCGGCCCCCTCAGGCCCCTCGGTCCCGGTGCGGCCGCCCCCGCGCCACCGGTTTCCGCGCCGCCGCGACCGCGACCGCCTGCGCCGCCATCAGCGCGACCGGCACGAACAGCCGCACCACCCCGGCGGGCAGCGGTGAGGCGCCGCCCAGCAGCATGCCGGCGGAGGCACCCCGCAGTGTGACCAGGCCCACCGTCCCGGTCTGGTGGAGGCCCGGCAGCAGCGCGTCGGATGCGGCGGGGCGGGCGATCCCCGGCCGGGCCTCGCGGTCGACGGGGCCGAGCGCCGGGCCCGCCTCCACCTCCCCGCGCCGCACCGCGAGCGCCCGCCGCCCGCCGCCCGCCGCCCGCCGCCCGTCCGGCACTGTCGGGGTGGACGTGCCGCCGACGAGGAGGCCGGCGACGGGGACGAGCGCGATGCCGTCGACCGGTACGAGCCCGGTGAGCAGGAGCGCGGCGACCACCGGGACGGCACCCGCGCCGATCGGCACGGCGGCCCACCACCAGGTGCCGTTGGGGGTGACACGGCGTCCGGCCGCGTGTCCGGTGACGGCGTACATCAGGGCGAGGAAGACGAGCCGCAGCCATCCGGAGCGCACGACCCGGCCGATCAGGAGGGACACGGCGGCGAGGGGGGTCGCCGACAAGGCGGGCACCGCCCAACCCCAGGGCGGTGGAAGGACGGTGTCGGGACGTCAGAACCCTTGATGTGACGTGCACATGTCGTCACGCTGTTACCCGGCGCCCATCCCCCGGCAACCCGGCGCCGCCACGATGACCGGACCCGGCGACGGGCAGTCCGGTCGGCCCCCCACCACAAGGGAGTTCACATGTCAGGTGTCTACGCGCGTCGAGGTCCGCTCCGCACGCCCCGAACGTTCCGCATACCGCGTCGGATCGCCGTCCTCACCGCGTCCGCCGCCCTCGCCGGCACGAGCGTCCTGCTCACGTCCCCCACCGCCCTGGCCTCCCCGCCCACCCCCGTGAGCGCCGCCACCGCCCGCACGTACCTGGGCGAGCTGACCGAGCGCGCCGAGGGCTCGTCCACCGGCTACAGCCGCGACAAGTTCCCCCACTGGATCACCCAGTCCGGCACCTGCAACACCCGCGAGGTCGTCCTCAAGCGCGACGGTACGAACGTCCAGCAGGACTCCAGCTGCGCCGCCGTCAGCGGCAGCTGGTACTCCGAGTTCGACGGCGCCACCTGGACCGCCGCTTCCGACGTCGACATCGACCACATGGTCCCGCTCGCCGAGGCCTGGCGCTCGGGCGCGAGCGGCTGGACGACCGCGCAGCGGCAGTCCTTCGCCAACGACCTCGCCCAACCGCAGCTCATCGCCGTGACCGACAACGTCAACCAGGAGAAGAGCGACCAGGACCCGGGCGAGTGGCTGCCGCCGCGCACCGCCTACCGCTGCACGTACGCCCGGATGTGGGTGGACGTGAAGCACCACTGGAAGCTGACGGTGGACTCCGCCGAGAAGACCGCCCTCCAGGGCGTTCTGAACAACTGCTGAGCCGGAATCTTCCCGCCCTCCTCCGTCGTTCCGTACCGTACGGGGGCGAACCCCGCACGGGGTCG
Source organism: Streptomyces enissocaesilis (assembly GCF_039533765.1). NCBI lineage: Bacteria > Bacillati > Actinomycetota > Actinomycetes > Kitasatosporales > Streptomycetaceae > Streptomyces > Streptomyces enissocaesilis. Next base: position 155,031 of record NZ_BAAAUD010000013.1, read on the forward strand.
ACCCCTGTGCGGGACGCGACGGAGGAGGGCACACATGGCCGGGCTGCGGCTGGGACCACTGCTGCGGTACGTCGACGGGGCCGGTGACTCCGCGACCGTCTGGGTCGAGGCGGACCGGCCGTGCACGGCCGAGGTGCGGTGCGAGGACGGCACGGGCGGGACGGACGGAACGGGCGGAACGGGCGGCGCGGGCGGTTCGGCCCGTACGTTCCAGATCGCCGGACACCACTACGCGCTGGTCACCGTGACCGGACTGCGCCCCGGCTCGGAGACGGCGTACGAGGTGCTGCTCGACGGGCACCGGGTGTGGCCGCTCGAAGACTCCCGCTTCCCGCCGAGCACCATCCGCACACCGGCACGGCCGGACGAGGAGGTGCGCGTCTCCTTCGGCTCGTGCCGGTGGGCCGCGCCGGCCCACGGCGGCAAGGACCCGGTGGGCCCCGACGCCCTGAACACGCTCGCCCAGGACCTGGCCGCGGCCCCGCCGTCGGCCCGCCCCGACGTGCTGCTCCTGCTCGGCGACCAGGTGTACGCCGACGAGACGTCGAAGGCGACGCGGCGCTGGCTGGCCGCGCGGCGCGATCTGCGCGAGGCGCCGGGCGCGGGGGTCGCGGACTACACGGAGTACACCCGGCTCTACGACGAGTCGTGGCTGGACCCGGAGGTGCGCTGGCTGCTCTCCACCGTCCCGAGCTGCATGATCTTCGACGACCACGATGTGATCGACGACTGGAACACCAGCGCCTCCTGGGTGGCCGACATGCGCGCCACGCCCTGGTGGCGGGAGCGCATCCTCAGCGGCCTGATGTCGTACTGGGTCTACCAGCACCTGGGGAACCTCTCCCCCGCCGAGCTCGCGAAGGACGAGCTCTACGCCGCCGTACGGGCGGCCCCCGACGGAACGGACCTGCTGCGGGAGTTCGCCTCGCGCGCCGACAACGACCCGGCCGACGTCCACTGGAGCTACCGGCGCGACTTCGGCCGGGTGCGCCTGCTGATGGTCGACACGCGCGCGGCCCGCGTCCTGGAGGAGGACGGGCGCGCGATGCTCGACGACGCCGAGGAGCGGTGGGTGCGCGACCAGGCACTGGAGGACCCGGCCTCGTACGACCACCTGCTGATCGGGACCTCGCTGCCCTGGCTGCTGCCCCCGCTCATCCATGACGCGGAGGGGTGGAACGCGGCGCTGTGCCGGGGCGAACGGGGGGCGCGCTGGGCGCGCTTCGGCGAGAACCTGCGCAGGAAGGCGGACCTGGAGCACTGGGCGGCGTTCCCGGCGTCCTTCGGCCGGCTGGCCGACATGATCGCGGAGGTGGGCTCGGGTTCCGACGCCCCGGCGACGGTGTGCGTACTGTCGGGCGACGTGCACCACGCGTACGTCGCCGAGGCGCACTGGCTCGGCGAGGGCGGCGGCAGGGGCGGCAAGGACGGCGGCGGGAACGGCGGTCCGGCGGCGCGGGTGGTCCAGCTGACCTGCTCCCCCGTGCACAACAGCATCTCGGCCTCGATCCGGCTCGGCTTCCGCTTCGGCTGGAGCGGGGCGGGCCGGCGCATCGGCCGCCTCCTGGCGCGGCACGGGCGGCTGGAGGAGCCGCGGATCGGCTGGCGGAAGACGTCGGGGCCGTGGTTCGGCAACCAGCTGATGACGCTGACGCTGCGGGGCCGGTCGGCGGCGCTGCGGCTGGAGCAGGCACGGGCCAGGAGGGGCGGCGGCGCGGGGCTCGTGACCGTACTGAAGAGAGAGCTGACACGGCCGGGGCGGACCGGCGGCTGAGGGCACGGGCGGACCCGGCGGCAGGGGGCGCGGGCCGGTCCCGTGATCTCCCGTGATCCTTCCCACAGCGGGTGGAGATCACCGGTACAGGGCTACGACTTCCCGCGCTCCCCCGGCATGATGATGCGAACCTTCCACCTCCGGCGCCCCCCACGCCACACCCGCCGCCACACCCCACACCCGCCCCGGGAGTCCACGCTTTGTCCGCAGTGCACCAAGCCATCGCTGTCGTGGGCGCCGGCCCGCGCGGCACCAGCGTGCTCGAGAGGCTCTGCGCCTCCGTGTCGGAGCTGGCCCCGGACACCCGGCTGACGGTGCACGTCGTCGACCCCGCGCCGCCGGGGGCGGGCCGGGTCTGGCGTACCGACCAGCCCGCCGAGCTGCTGATGAACACGGTGGCCTCACAGGTCACGCTCTTCACCGACGCGAGCGTCGGCTGCGAGGGCCCGATACGCCCGGGGCCGAGCCTGTACGAGTGGGCCGCCTCCCGAAGCGGCGAGGCGGCGCTCGGCCCCGACGACTACCCGACCCGCGCCTGCTACGGCCGCTACCTGGAGTGGGTGTTCCGCCAGGTGGTGCGCGGGGCTCCGGAGTCGGTCACCGTACGGGTGCACCCGGCACGGGCCGTGAACCTCCAGGACACCCACGACGCCCACAGCTCCTACGACTCCCACAGCCCTCACAGCCCCCACGCCTCCCACGGCTCCCCCCATGCCTTCCAGACCCTCACCCTCGACAACGACGAGGCACTCACCGGCCTGAGCGCGGTCGTCCTCGCCCAGGGCCACCTGCCCGTGCACCCCGGTCCGTCGGACGCGCGCCTCACCGCGCACGCCGCCCGCCACGGCCTGCGCCACCTGCTCCCCGCGAACCCCGCCGACCTCGACCTGTCGGTCCTCGCCCCCGGCGAACCCGTTCTGCTGCGCGGCCTGGGCCTCAACTTCTTCGACCACATGGCGCTGCTGACCGCGGGGCGCGGCGGCACCTTCACCCGCGCCGCGGGCGGCGGCCTCGTCTACCACCGCTCGGGCCGCGAACCGCGGCTGTTCGCGGGATCGCGGCGCGGTGTGCCGCACCAGGCGCGCGGCGACAACGCGAAGGGCCCGTACGGCCGGCACGAGCCGCTGCTCCTGACTCCCCGTGTGATCGCGGGCTTCCGCGCCCGCGCGGACGCGGGCGATCCGCCCGACTTCCTGGCCGAGATATGGCCGCTGGTCGCGAAGGAGGTGGAGACGGTCTACTACGAGACGCTGCTGGGCGCCCAGGCCACCGCCGGACAAGGCGGCGGCACCGGCTTCCGCGGGCGTTTCCTCGCCACCGCGCACCGCAGCGCCGAGGAGACGGACGTCCTGGCCGCGTTCGGGGTGCCGCACGCGGAACGCTGGTGCTGGGACCTGACCGCCCGCCCGTACAGCGGACAGACCTTCCGCGACCCGGCGGACCACCGCGCCTGGCTGCTGCGCCACCTGCGGCGGGACGCGGCGCACGCGGCGCTCGGCAACGTGGCGGGCCCGCGCAAGGCCGCCCTCGACGTGCTGCGCGACCTGCGCAACGAGCTGCGGCAGATCGTGGACCACGCCGGCCTGCCCGGCGCGTCCCGCCGCGACCACCTCGACCGCTGGTACACGCCGCTGAACGCCTTCCTCTCCATCGGACCGCCGCGCAGGAGGATCGAGGAGATGACGGCGCTGATCGAGGCGGGCGTACTGGACGTGGTGGGCCCGCGCATGACGGTGGAGACCGCGGACCGCGCCTTCGTCGCCCGGTCCCCCGACATAGCGGGGTCCGAGGTCACGGCCACGACGCTCATCGAGGCACGGCTGCCGGAGCCCGACCTGCGGCGCACGGCGGACGAACTCCTCGCACGCCTGCTGAAGACCGGCCAGTGCCGTCCGCACACGGTCGACGGGTACGAGACGGGCGGCCTCGACGTCACCCGCCGCCCGTACCGCCTGACCGACGGCGGGGGCCGGCCGCACCCCGGGCGGTTCGCGTTCGGGGTGCCCACGGAGGGCGTGCACTGGGTGACCGCGGCGGGCGCCAGGCCCGGGGTCGATTCGGTGACGCTGGCGGACGCGGACGCGGTGGCGCGCGCGGCTCTGCGGGCGGCGGTGACGGTACGCACGGCCGCGGTCCTGACCCCTCTGCCGTCGGACCGGACCCCGACCTGAGCCGGCCCCTCCCTCCCGCGTTCCGGTCCCGCGCTCCCGCCCCGCTTTCCGGTCCCGCCATTCCGCCGTATTCCCGGCAGCCCGTCGAACGTGACATGTCCAACATCGCCGGGCCCCTGACGATCTCGGCCGATATGGCAGGCGTACGCTGTATAGCTGTACAGCCGCCCCTGCCGCTCCCCTGCGACGTCGCGGCGTTGTTACGAACCGGGGAGTCACGTTGTTGGAAAGTGTCGGGGCGCTGACCGGCAGCCCTTGGATCTACGCGGTGGTCGCGCTCTCCGTCGTCCTGGACGTCTTCGTCCCGGTCCTCCCCAGCGGAGTCCTGGTGATCACGGCCGCCACCGCGGCCGCTGCGGGCACCACGACCGCCGCGGGAGCCACCGGCCAGGTCGCGCACCAGGTGCCCGACATCCTGGCACTGATGGTGTGCGCGACGGCGGCGTCCGTCCTGGGCGACCTGGTGGCGTACCGCCTGGCCTGGCGCGGCGGCGAGCGCCTGGACCGCGCCATCGCCCGCTCCCGCCGCCTGACCACCGCGCAGGAACGTCTCGGCACCGCGCTCAGCCGTGGCGGGGGCGTCCTCGTCGTCATCGCCCGCTTCGCCCCGGCGGGCCGCTCCGTCGTCTCCCTGGGCGCGGGCGCCGCACACCGCAAGGTGAAGGAGTTCCTGCCCTGGTCGGCCCTGGCGGGCATGGCCTGGGCCGGTTACAGCGTGGGCCTCGGCTACCTCGGCGCCCAGTGGCTGGGCGCGTCGTGGCTGGGCGCGGCGGTCTCGCTGCTGGCGCTGTTCGTGGCGGGCACCCTGGCGGCCCTGTTCGTACGCCGCCCGGCGCCGGCGCCCGCACCGGTCACGCCCTGACGCGCAGCCCCCGACTCCTGGCCCTCACCCCTCAGGCCCGCTCGGCTTGGCCGCCCCCCGCACCTCGATCCCGGCGAGCAGCTTCCGGGTCGCCTCGGCCACTTCGGCGACGGCCCGGTCGAACACCTCGCGGTTGTGAGCGGCGGGCGCCCGGAACCCGGAGACCTTGCGCACGTACTGCAGGGCAGCCGCCCCGATCTCCTCGTCGGATGCCTCCCCGGGCAGAACGGGCGGACGGAGCGTCTTGATGCTGCGGCACATACCCCGACGGTATCCCCGGACCGCCCTCCCCGGCACGGTCGTCGCGGACGGGGACTCCGCTCAGCGGCCCTGCCGCCCACGCCCGGTACGGGCGTCGGCGAGGAGCGCCTCGGTGATGAGCCGGACGGCGCGGGCAAGGCGGTCGAGCTGCTCCAGCTCGACCGCGTAGAGCTGGATGGTGCTCTCGATGGCCTTCTCGGAGACGCCGAGGACGGGCAGTTCCGCCCGGCAGGTGCGCAGTGCGACCCGCACGGCACGGATCTCGTGCTCGACCTGGAGCTGCGCGTGGCGGGCGAGGAGGACGTGGTGGCGGGTGAGCGTGGAGTACCCGGCGTAGCGGGCCGGCAGGAGGTCCCGCAGCCATCGGGCGGCCGTGCGCTCCCAGTCCTGGCTGCCGGGGGCCTTGACCTGACACGGCCAGTCCGGGCCGGTCGGTGAGAGGGGCTGGGACATCGTCGTCGCTCCGGCGGGATGGTGGACGGACCGTGGTCGCGGAGCGCCGCGGAAGTGTGTGGCGGTCCCGGCCCAGGGGTTGACCGGGACCGCCTACGGGGGCGTCCGCCGGGGAAAGCGGAGTGCCCGGATGGAACACCCGTGGGCAGGCGTGAGGAGGAGCGCGCCGCCCGTGGGTGTCCGGTTCATGTGAGGCGCGAGATGCGGCGACCACAGGCAGTAAACATATATACCGCCGAGTAGGCAAGGGTATGAAAAAATTCATTCCGCAGGTGACACGAAAGGCCACGCTCCGTAACCCCGCCCGGGTCCGGCTCAGTCCTCGAGGAAGAAGTCGTGCTGCTCCGCGACCTGCTCGTACCCCTCCAGCCGCGACTGCGTACGCACGGGATCGGCGTCGGCCATGGCCTGGAGGACGGCTGCGGACAGGACTCCCGGCGCCGCGTAGGAGTCGAAGACGAGACGGGACCCGGTGCCGGCGGTGAGCGCCACATCGGCCTCGTCCACGAGCGCCCCGAGCGTCAGATCGGTGATCAGCGCGACGCGCAGCCCCGTGCTGCGGGCGGCCTGCATCGCCGCCAGGGTCTCGTTGGCGTGCCGGGGCATCGCGAACGCCACCACCCACGTCCCGCCCGCCTCCCGCGACTGGAGCAGCGCGTCGTAGGCGACGCTGCCGCCGCGGGTCACCAGCCGCACGTCGGGATGGATCCGCCGCGCCGCGTAGGCGAAGTATTCCGCCAACGACACGGAGATCCGCAGCCCCAGAACCGTCAGCGGCACGGACCGGGCCAGCTCCCGGCCGATGTCGAGGATCCGGCCGGGATCGGCGAGAGTGCGCCGCAGGCTCTCCAGGTTCTCGATCTCGGCGTCGACGGCCGCCTGCAGCTCGTTGCGGCGGATCTCCTCCCGCGTTTCCCGCGCGTCCGGGGAGCCGGCCACGGAGCTGAGCGCGATGGGCTGCAGAGCCTCCCGCAGGGCGGGGTACCCACTGAAGCCCAGGGAGGACGCGAAGCGGGTCACCGACGGCTGACTCACCCCGACGCGCTCCGCCAGGTCCGTGATCGACAGGAAGGCGGCCTCGGTGAGGTGGTCGACGATGTACTGGGCGATACGCCGCTGCGCGGGGGACAGCCGGTGTCCGCCGAACAGTGCGCGAACCCTGTCCGCGGGAGCCGTGGGAGACGTGGGAGACGCCTCCGCGCCCGGGGCCTGCCTTCCCGGCGTGATCGCGGACGCCTGCGCGCGTGCCTGCTGCCTTGATGGCACCGGCGTGCCTCCCTCTCGTCCCACTGACGCTCAACATAGCCCACCCCTCGCGACCACAACCCGGACAGCCACCCGAAGCAGCCGGCTCCCACGCGGCCCCGCTCAGCACCCGCGCAGCACCCGCCCCGGCCCGGAACCACCTCTGCGCGCCTCCCTGCGCCTCCAGGCACCCCCACACCCCCCGCGCGCCGTGGCCCAAAACCCGCCTTCCGCCCCTATTCCCCTTGGTCCAGGGGCTGTTGCGTGTGATCCACTGGACGGCATGACGAGGACTCTGTACCTGTTCTGTTCGGCCGCGCCGCCCGTGTTCGACGTGGCCCGGATTGTTGAGGACGCACAGGCCCGCGGCTGGGACGTGTGCCTGGGGCTGACGCCGACCGCGGCCCGCTGGCTCGCCAACAGCCTCGACGGACTGGCTGTGCTGACCGGCCATCCGGTGCGCTCCGAGTACAAGATGCCCGGCGAGCCGGATGTGTGGCCGGAGGCGGACGCGATCCTGTTCGCGCCGGCGACGTTCAACACCGTCAACCAGTGGGCGCAGGGGATCACTTCGTCGTTCGTCGTGGGCGTGGCCGCCGAGGGGATCGGCAAGCGGATCCCGCTGGTGACGATGCCGTGTGTGAACGCGGCCTACGTGCAGCATCCGCAGTTCGAGCGGTCGGTGGGGATGCTGCGGGGGGCCGGTGTGACGGTGCTGTACGGGGACGGCGGGTTCACGCCGAACGAGCCGGGCCAGGAGCAGCCGGAAGAGTACCCGTGGGGCCTGGCTCTCGAAGCGATGGAGACGGTCGCCGTCCCCTTCCCGTAACCAGGCTTCCCTGCCCCCGTGGTCGTGCCCGCGGTTCCGTGCGGGCTGCCGCGGGCGCGTATGCGGAGCCGTTCTCCCGATCGGCTCCCACCGGATCGCCGAAACGCCCCCCGCCCTGCTGGACGGGAGGCGTTTCGGCTGGTCACACCTGGTGGGCGCGGACGGTTTCGAACCGCCGACATCTGCTTTGTAAGGCCAAGCCTCCCCCGATTGTGGAAGGGCTGTCCACCAATGTGAAGGGATGCGAGGGAGGGAAAGCCCAGGCCATCGCGCTGCCGCCTCCCTTCGCAGGGAATGTGAGGGGATGTGAAGGCAGGTGGTGTTGTGGACCGGTTGTGGACTCTCGTGGATTCTCACGACACGACGCGCAGGCCAGCGCCAAGAGCCGACCGAACCGTCTCCATCGAGTCGGCGCCGGCATGCGTGTAGAGCCACGTGACCTTGCCCCCGCGCTCGTGACCGAGGATCCGCTGGACGTCCGCCTCCGACACCCCGGCCGCATGCAGCCGCGACGCAAACGCATGCCGGATGTCATGGACGTGAGGCCAGAACTCCGTCCTCTTCGTCACCTCGTCCTTCACCTCACGTGCGACCCCGGCCGCCTTGATCGCCGGGATCCACAGGCGCCTGAAGTTGTTGCGCTTCAGTACGCCGCCCTTCGGCCCCCGGAAGACGAGCTCCTCCTCGTACATGCCGCTCGATGGGGATGTCCGCTCGTTCACCGCGGGGTGCTCGAGAAGGTGCTTCTTCAGCGTCAGGGCCGCCAGGTCGGACAGCGGCACGGTCCTACTGCCGGCCGCGCTCTTCGGGTACGCCTTGCGCTTCGGCGTGCCGTGTACCTCGATGACCGTCTCCCGCACCTGGATGCTGCCGCCCTTCAGGTTCACCCAGCAGCGGCGAAGGCCGGCCAGCTCGCCCCACCGCAGCCCGGTCTCCTCGGCCACGATCAGCAGCGGGTGGTAGTGCTCTGGGACGTGGGAGCGGATGTCAGCCAGCTGTGTGTAGGTGGGCGGCATCTCGTCGTCCGGGTGCTTGGCCTTCACCTTCGGCAGCTTGATCCCGTCGCACGGGTTGTGGGCGATGCGCCGGTCCCTGGCCGCGGCGCTCATCATCCGGTCGAGAAGCTGGAAGGCTTTGATCAGGTTGGGGACGCCGGTCTTCTTCAGCGTCTTGACGATCCACTCCTCGACGTCGAGGTGACTGATCGCCATGAGCTTCCAGTCGCCGAAGTGCGGCTCGACATGGTTGATCCACGCGCTGTTGTTCCGCTCCATCGTCGTCTCGCTGCCGCGCTGGGCGGGCCACCACTTCGCGTGCCAGGCCCGCACCGCGAGCTGTCCGCGATCCGCGTCGACGAAGCTGCCGGTGCGCACCTGGTCCCGCACCTGATCAAGGAAGGCTTCGGCCTTCCTTTTGGCCCCGGCTCCGCTGAAGTTCTTGGCCTTCTGCTTCCCGGCCGGGTCCCGGTACCGGGCCTGCCATGGACCCGTGCAGTCCTTCCGGGTGGGCTTCTCGTCGGGGCGATGGCGCGCGACGCATGGCTTGCAGCCGCACGTCTTGGAGCGGATCTGCCTGGGGTTGTTGCGGGCATTAGCCGGCATGGCGAACCTCCTTGCGCCCGCGGGCGGTTCGCTGCGGCGGGACCCGCGGGTTCGGCTTCGGGACCTGGACGTAGTCCCCGCACCAGCATGTCGCACCGAGCCCCCGCTGGGGCGCTCCCAGCCAAGAAAGCAGAGCTCTTACCTGCTTCAGCGCCTGAAAGTAGTCCAGATCGGGGCCTATGAGGATCGCGACCCTGGCACGGTCCCAGACCGGCGCCGCCGGATCAATGTCCTCCACACTTACGATCGCGCACATGGAACCCCCAAGGGACACGGCTGATTACAAGCCCGGCCGCAGGTGGAGGTACGGCGGAAGACCGACGGTACATGTGTCAACTACTGCGCGTGAAGGCTGTGTGGGGATGCTGTTCCCAAAGGGGACCAAGTAAGGGTTGCCCTACCTGGACGGAGAAATTCCGGTCAGGTTCGCTGACGCTCCGTCATGGCTTGCATGGTGGCCTCGATCACCTTGCGGTCCGCTTCGTCGAGCGAGCGGAGGAGGTGCAGGAACCTGCGCTCCGATTCGTCATCCATGGCGACCGGGACATGGCGGCCCGCCGCCTCGAAGACCTCAACGACGGGGAGGCCGGCGCCGTCGGCGAACTTGCGCAGAAGGGCAGGGCTGGGGCCGCGCGTGCCTGTGCCGCGGTCGCCGCTCTTCCAGGAGTGCAGTGTGGAAATAGAGATGCCGGACCGGCGCGCGAGGGTGGTGAGGGTCCAATCCCTCTCACGCATCACGCGCTCAATGAGTTCCGCCAGGTCATCCACATGTAGAAGCATCCGGCATCTTCCACATTCACTACAAGTCGCGAACCGGTCTTTGACCTGCAATGTTTTCCGCATGCGGAATCTTGGCATATGCGGATACCCCGACAAATCGGGCCAGCGCACCTCAACACCCTTGACATCCATCCACATTCGGCGTTGAATGTGGAAACGAAGCCAGGGGCCACCTTCCACATTCGGTCACCGGGCATCACCTCTCGGCCATCAAGGGGCACAACATGCACCGACTGGACAACGGCGAACCCCTCAGAGACGCAATGAGCGAAGCCGGACTGTCCATCGAGCGCCTCGCTGAGATGACCAAGAAGGCCGACCCGGCCGGCTACGGAATAAAGCCAGCAACGATCGGCCACATGGTCTCCACCGGGACGAGCGGGCGCGACCGATTCGAAGACCGCTCCTGCGACCTCGTCGCAAGGGCCCTCAACAGGCCCGTCGCGGACTTCTTCACCGTCTCCCCCGCCTGACTCTTTCGCGCCAACAGCTTCCACATTCGCCGGAAAATCTTCCGCTCTCACAGAAAGGAGGCGTCGTGGATCAGCCCAGTACCCCCACACCGCTGCTGAACAAGGCCCAGCTCAAGGAGTGGCTCGGCGTCAGCGACTTCTGGGTGAAGGACCGCCTGAGCAACGACCCCACGTTCGTAGAGCAGTGCGTGATCGACCTCGCCCCGCCAGGCAGCGAGCGCCGCACGCTCCGCTTCCACCTCGCTGCGACCGCCGCCTACCTCGGCATTCCCGCCGACAGGCAGCCGGTCACGTCTGCCGCCTAGAGCGGCAAACGGCCCCAACCGCTGGTGGCTAGACCGGCAGCAGGGGCCACGCGATCCATCAACCCACGAAGGAAGAAAGCAGGACCGCATGAACATCATGCCCGACCCCCAGGCCACTTACCGTGTGACGTTCGACCGCATCGGTCGTCACGGAGGACGCAGCGGCAGCCCGGCGCCTGAGCCGATCGTTCGCTCCATGGGCGGCGACAAGCTCGCCGACAGCATCGCCCTCTACGCCCGCCGCTTCATCGCTTCCCCCTCCTTCGAGGTCCTCCTCGACATGGAGGCCATGTCCGGCCAGATCGTCGCCGGGTTCCGCAGTGCAGGGACGTTCACGGTGGAGACCGTCACCGAGGGCGGTGCCCGATGAGCGCCCGCGACGAGCTGGTTGAGATCGTGACCGGCGACCCGGAGTCGTCTGGTGGTGACGCCGTCTGGGCCGCCGACCTGGTCGACGCTCACGCCGCCGAGGTCCGTGCCGAGCAGGCCGCCGAGATCGACCGCCTCCGCGCCGAGCTGACCACCCGCCCGCAGGAGGAGTACCCCGGCGAGCTCGCCCACCTCCGCGACCTGCTGCGCGCTGTGGGCCGTCTCGCCGACACCCAGCCGAAGGGCAACCCGCTGACGGTGCTGCTCATCGACCACTACTCGGACAGCCGAATGGTCGATGCCCAGCTCGCGAAGGAGGGCCACGACCTCGGCCCGGCCGACGGGCAGCAGAAGATGCGACTTCTCGCCAAGCTGCGCGCGGGGCTGACGCCGATCTCCAATGACACGCCCGTCGCGCCGAACGGTGGCGGCCGGTCATGACCACTGCGACCCCGAACCCGAACCCCCGCAGCATCGCCGACCTTGACGTGCCGGCGGAGCAGGTCGCCGCTCAGGTGGAGGCCCTCGTTGCCCGCCTCAGGTCGCAGCGTCTCGCTGTAGGCCGGGCCGCCGAGCTGCGCCACCAGATCGACCCCTGCGACAGCGCGTTCGCCCGCCTCGCCTGCACCCACCCCGAGAAGTGCAGCACGCAAGCCGACTACCCCGGATGGACCCCCGGAGGGACCCGATGACGATGCACGCCTACAGCTTCTGGTCGGAGAACGGCACCGCGAAGGGCAACCGCCCGCCGCTCACCTCCCTGTCGCTCCTCCCGGATGGTCGGCACAAGGACGAGCTCGAGGTGCTGTTTCACCAGAACACGCCCATCGAGCAGCAGCTGGTCATCGCCGATCGCGTGCTGGCCGGTGTCCAGCAGTGGCGGGACGGCATCGCCGAGTATGCCGAGCAGGAGCGCACCGCCAACGACGACCTGGAGGCCGCGCGCGCCGAGATCGTCCGCCTCAAGGCCCAGGCCGGTGAGTCGGAATGAACGACTACGCCAGGATCGCCGAGCACTTCAACGGCGACGTCACGAACCACACGATCACAGCCCAGTGTGAGGATGAGGACGACCTCTTCCGGTACCTGCGGTTCGCCGCCCCGAAGACGAGCATGACCGTCGTCGAGCTCGTCGCCTGGCCGCACAACCTGGTGATCGCCGGTAGCCACGGGTCGTTCCACTTCGCCCATTACGCCGCCGACCGCGAGGACATGTTCGACGCGTTCCGTGGCCGCGTCAGCCCGGACCACTGGGCGCGGATGCTGGTCAACGGCCGTGGCTCCGTCGCCCAGTACGACCGCAGCCTCCTCGAAGCGCGGATCAGGGAGTACACCCGGGAGGCCATCCGTGAAGGCTGGGCCCCGCGCGGCGTCGGCAAGGCCGTCACCGAGGACGTGCTGGAGAGCGGGTACCTCGACGACGAGAACAACGCCGTCCGGGTCGTGGGCGAGTTCCAGTACGGCGTGAAGGAACGCAGGGAGTGCTCCTGCGGCGCCGCCGACGAGGACGCCGGCCGCTACGACCAGGGCGTCATGTGGGCGATCCGCCACGAGCGGGAGAACGGCAAAACGCACAAGGTCAGGACCCGGCAGCTCGAAGGGTTCGACTTCGATGACGTGCACGAGTGGAACATCCACTCCCTCGACTACCACTACGTCTGGCAGTGCCACGCGATTGTCTGGGCCGTCAGCCAGTACGACGCCGCCCGTAAGGCGGTGGCCGCATGATCACCGAAGGCGAGCGGGCCGCACTGCTCAAGCTCCACGAGTGGGACGAGCTGATCTTCGGCGGCTTCTACTGCACGCACTGCACGCCGGATGACGCTGACGACCCGGACCAGAACGTGTACTGGCCGTGCCCGCCGCTGCGCGAGGCTGGCGTCACGAACGAGGAAGCCGTGGAGATCATCACGGTGGAGCGGGCGGAGATCGCAGCTCGGCACCGGGACGAGTACCGGTCCAAGCTGGAGGCCGCGCAGCAGGAAGGCCGACGCCAGGCCGACGAGTGGAACCGCCTACATCCCGTGGGTACGGCCGTCGTCGCCTACCCCGGCATTCGCCCTGAAGGCAAGCACGCCGGATGGGCCTGCACTCGGCTGGAGACCACGACCCGCACCCCGGCCTGGACGCTCGGCCACGGCGAGCCCGTCGTGAGCGTCGTGGGCTACGCGGGCGGGATCTGCCTCACCCACGTGGACGTCGTCACGGAGGCGGCGTCATGAGCGCCCCGTTCACCGCCCAGGTGTCGCGCTCCTGCTGCGACGGCAACGGCTCCACCACCGGCGCCCACTGGAAGCTGTACGTCCCCACCCTCGGCCCGGTCAGCACGTGGCCGACGTACCGGTGGGAGGGCCAGCACCGCCGCCACGTCATCCCGTCGCCGGCCGAGCGCGAGCAGGCCCTGGCCGAACTCGGCTACCAGGTGGCGCCCGGCGCCGAGTGGCGGTGGATCGAGGACGAGGGCCCCGACTACCACGGGCACGCGCCGCAGGTGCTCCTCATCGGCGCCATCGACGTCACCCCGCTCACCGAGGCGGCGGCGTCATGACCGCCCGCCCGGTCGAGTCGGTTATATCGCCGCTCCTGTCCGTGCCGGTCGTCCCGGAACCTGCCGCCGCGCTGCTCCTGGCGGGCCTGGGCCTGGCCCCGCGCACCACGATCCCGGCCTGGATCACCGACCCGGGACTGCGGGCCGACATCCTCACCGGATTCATGGACATCCCCGACGACCTGCGAGGTGCCTGATGGACCTGATGGTGCAGATCGACGGCCAGGCCGTCCCGCTCGCCGACTGCTTCTGGGTTCGCGCCACTGCCAACGGGTGCGCGGTCGGCTCCATCCGCCCCGACCTTGGCGACGACCTGATCGCCACCCCGCAGCAGGCCCAGCGGGAGTGGTCGGCCACGAAGCGGCAGCGCGAAGTCGACGCCCGGCGCGGCATGCAGCACCTCCTCCTCACCCACGAGCAGTGGAAGACCCAGGCCGAGCCCTGCTTCCGCGGCCAGTGCCAGCACAGGAAGGCCGCCTGATGGGCCGCTTCCCGCTCCAGTGCGCCGCCCTCATGGCCGCACTCACCGCCACCGGAATCGCCCTCATCGCAGCAGGGCGCCGCATCAACCACGGGGGAACCCATGCCTGAGACGACCACGCAGTCCGCCAGCCTCATCGACTTGGCCATCACCTCGTACACCGAGTACGCGGCTGAGGCGATGGACCAGGGCGACGAGATGTTCGAGGAGCACCGCAGCGAGTTCCTGGGCGCCGCCCGAGCGACCGCGCAGATCCGACTGGGCGCCGCGACCGAGCTGGACTGGACCTACACGGGAACGATGGACCTCCCGCCGGACACGGAAGAGGCCACCGCCCCCCTCGCCCCGGGCCGGCCCGAGTACCTGCGCTACCGCTGGAACGCCGACACGGAGGACGTCACCTTCGAGCTGGTTCAGCCGTGCGACAAGTGCAACCACAGCCAGATCAACGAGATCACCGGGCTGGTCGGCCTCGGCGCGCTGCTGGCCGAGGGAGCCGCGTCGTGAGCCTCAACCAGATACTCCGCGGTACCGGCAACCGCCGCGCCACCGACAAGATCGCAGAGCTGCGAGCCGAGAACCAGGCCCTCCTCCGCCAGAAGGCCGCCGCGGACGACGCGTTCACCCTCCTCCACCAGGAGCGGCGTGAAGCCCTCGACTCCGCCGACGCCCTGCGGGTCCGCCTCGCCGAGACCGAACTGGTCGCCGGCCGCCTGGCCCGCACCGTCGACGACCTGACCGCCGAACGCGACGGCCTGTACGAGGAAGCTGCCGCCCTCCGCATCCGGCTCGCCCCCTACGACGCGGCCGAAGCCAACCAGCAGGCCGTCACCGTCCCGCCGATGATCCGCGACACCAGCGCCACAGAAGACCAGGCCACCGCGCCCATCGACGTCCGCCCCGTGTGGGACGCCCTCGGCATCGAGCCCGTCATCGACCCCGGCCAGACCACCTGGGGCGCCCGGAACCAGCAACAGGAGCGGGCGTGATGGACCCGTATTACAGGGACGACAGCGTCATCCTCTACCTGGGCGACATGCGGGAAGTCCTGCCCGCTCTCGAAGTGACCGCAGACCTGATCGTGGCTGATCCTCCCTACGCCGAAACGAGCCTGGCCTGGGACCGGTGGCCCGACGGCTGGCCGGCCCTCGCCGCCACCGCCGCTTCGTCGATGTGGTGCTTCGGCTCGATGCGCATGTTTCTGCAGCAGCGCGACGAGTTCGCCGCCTGGAAGCTCAGCCAGGATGTCGTTTGGGAGAAGGCGAACGGCACCGGCTTTGCAGCCGACCGGTTCAAGCGCGTCCACGAAGTGACCACGCACTGGTACCGAGGCGACTGGAACAACGTCCACCACGACACCCCGAAGACCGTCTACAACGGCGCCAGCAAGAACGTCCGCATACGCCGAGACGACCGAGCGGCCCACGCCGGAAGCATCAAGGCCGTCACCTATCACGACGACGGCACCCGGCTCATGCGGTCGGTACTCCAGGCGCAGTCGGTACGCGGAGGCCTCCACCCCACAGAGAAGCCGCTCGGCATCCTCACCCCGCTCATCGAGTACGCCTGCCCGCCGGGCGGCCTGGTCCTGGACCCGTTCGCCGGCTCCGGCAGCACGTTGGACGCCGCCCGCCAGTCCGGGCGCCACGCCATCGGCATCGAAGCCCACGAGCCGTACATCGAAGCAGCAGCCCGACGTCTGTCCGCACTCGTCATCTGCTGACCCCCCGATCCCGCCGGGCCGGAGGTGTCCCCACCTTCCGCCCCGGCGACCAACCGGCCGTGAGCGCCACCCACTAGCCGCCGGCCGGGCGGTGACCAGCTCCCGCCACGGCCGGCGCCCAAGAAGAAGCCCCGAGCGCTACCGACGCCCGGGGTTCCCACCACCGAGCATCCCACGGAGGAACCCTGTGACCACGATCAACGCCCACAAGCTCCAGAGGCTCATCAAGCAGACCCGCCCCCACGTCAGCCCCGACGACACCCTGCCGCCCATCCACGGCATCCGTTTCGAGTGCGACGGCGTCCACATCCACGCCCTCGCCACCGACAGGTACACCTTCGCCGTGGCACGCGCCAAGGTCCGCGAGGAAACCGACACCTGGACCGCCACCATCAGCGAGAACGACCTCGACTGGTTCACCGCCTGGCTGGAGACCCACGAGGGCGACACCATCCTGGACCTCGCAGCCACAGGCGACGGGCTGGCCGTCACCGACGACCGAGGCACCCTCGTCGTCCCCGCCAAGGACCACACCTTCCCCAAGTGGCAGGCCCTGTTCCGTGACGCACTGACGGACGCAGCCAGGTCCGGCGACATGGTCAGCGTCGACACCAAGATGCTCGCCCGCTGGAAGCACGCCGACACCCACCTCCGCACGTGGCAGACCGAGCCCGAGAAGCCGCTCCTCCTCGTCGGTGACGACTTCATCGGCCTACAGATGCCCGCCCGCTACAGCGGCGACGCAAAGGACCGGGCCGCAGTGCTCAGCGACTGGTCCGGCACCCTCGGCAAGGGCGGCAAGCCCGCCGAGGCCCTGACGCCGCTCCCGGAGCCGGGCGCCGTCGCCGAAATGGCGGAGTCCATGCTGCAGCAGACCCTGCGCTCTACCTCCGAGATGTTCGGCGTCGGCATGGACTCCGTGAAGGAGCGTCGGGCCTTCAACGCCTGGGTCCACTCCGGCATCTACGCATGGTCCGCGTACCGACTCCTCCAGGCTCTCAAGAAGGCCGACCCCGACCTGGCCGAGTCGACCGTCCGCGACCTCAACGAGCAGCTGGAGTCCGGCGAGATCGGCGAATGGGCGTGGGACGAGGCCGAGGCCGCCGGACACAACCCGCAGAAGTGGCACGACGACTACGAGGCCCACCTCAAGAAGCTCGACAAGGGTCAGGCGGCGGAGACAACCGCCACCGCCTGACCCCACCCCATAGACGCGGCGCGTCGAGCCCCCCACTCCGCGCCGCACGAGGGCCGCCCCATCACCCCCACCGGGGCGGCCCTCCCCAACACGACCTTCAGGAGCACCACATGCAGAACATGAGCCGCGAGGAGCTCGTCAGCCTCCTCGATGACATCCGAGACCGCGTCGCCGCTGGCGACTCCTTCGAGGGCAAGCTCCAGTACCTCCTCGGTACGGACGCCGAGAAGCCGTTCGAGGTCGCCGCCCTCTACCGCACCGACAACCTCCTCGGCCAGGGATCCACCCGCACTGTCGGCGTCCACATCGCCGAGATCACCTGCACTCGCTGTCCCGACACCGACGGCCCGTTCACCGCGGCCGGCCTGTGCGAGCCCTGCGCCCGGCCGCTGCCGCTCGGCGGTGTCATGTGAGCGCCGCCGTCGAGGAGACCGTCGTGCCGGGGATGTACGACATCCCCGCCGAGCTCTACCACAGCGACCCCATCCCCGGCGGCAGCCTCTCCTCCACCGGGGCCCGCACCCTGGTCTCCCAGTGCCCGGCCCGTTTCCACTACGACCTCACCCACCCCCAGCCGTACAAGGCCGTCTTCGACTTCGGCACCGCCGCCCACAAGCTCGTCCTCGGCGACGGCCCGGAGCTGGTCCTCGTCGACGAGCCGCGGTGGGACACGGACGCAACGAAGGCCCGCGTCGCCGAGATCCGGGCGGACGGGAACATCCCGCTCAAGCGGGACGCCCTCCAGCGCGTCCACGACATGGCCACCGCCCTCAGCGAGCACTCCGAGGCGGCCGACCTCCTCGACCCGGACAGCGGGGTCGCCGAGCAGTCCGTGTTCTGGACCATCGGCAACGCCTGGTGCCGGGCCCGGTTCGACTGGCTCCGCGAAGACCAGCTCGTCGACTACAAGACCTGCCGGTCCGCCCACCCCGACGCCATACAGAAAGCCATCCAAGAGCACGGTTACCACGTCCAAGAGGACTGGTACCGGCGCGCGGCCGTCGCCCTCGGCCTGGTCCCCGAGCAGGCGCCGTTCCCCTTCATTTTTCAGGAGAAGGAACAGCCCTACCTGGTGACCGTCGTCCGCCTCGACCTGTGGCGCGACATCGCCCACCAGCTCAGCGAGCGCGCGCTCTTCATCTACGAGTCCTGCCGCACCTCCGGCCACTGGCCGGCGTACACGACCGAGACCGCGCTCATCTCGCCGCCCGCCTGGCTTGAGCGCCAGCACACCTAGGAGACCTGACGTGACCCTGCCCCCTCCCGTCCGCACCGGCCGCCCCGCGCAACAGCAGACCGACGAGTACGACGACGCGCCGTTCACCTTCCGACCCGCCAGTAAGGCCGGTCGCAAAGCTCGACTGTCCATCCAGGGCATGTCCGGCTCCGGCAAGACCTGGACCGGCCTCGGCATCACCCACGGCCTGGCCGAGGGGAAGCGCTTCGCCGTCATCGACACCGAGACGGGCGCCGCCAGCCTCTACGCCGGGATCAGCGGCATCGAGTTCGACAGCTGCCCCATGGACCGCTACGACCCCCGCGATCTCGTCCGGGTCCTCGAAGCCGCCGCGAAGGCCGGATACCCGGCCGTGTTCGTCGACAGCCTCAGCCACTTCTGGACCGGCACCGACGGCACCCTCGACCAGGTCGACAAGGCCAAGAGCAACTACGGCAACAACAAATTCGCGGGCTGGAAAGAGGGCACGCCCATCCAGAAGGACATGGTCGCCGCACTCCTCTCCTACCCCGGCCACGTCGTCGCCTCGATGCGCTCGTACACCGAGTGGGTCCTCCAGGAGAACGACCGCGGCAAGAAGGAGCCCAAGCGGGTCGGCATGCGGCCCGAGCAGCGCAAGGGCATCGAGTACGAATTCGATGTCGCCGTTGCCATGGACCTCGACAACCGGCTCGAAGTCCTCAAGTCCCGCTGCCCCGCCCTGAACCGCAAGGTCATCGACCGGCCCGTCGGCGCCCGAGACATCGCCGCGCCGCTCCTCGCCTGGCTGAGCGCCGAACCCGAGACCACCACCGAGCAGTAAGCCCGCACACGCCTGAGCCGGCCGCGGGATAGGCGGCCGGCTCCCTAACAGGAGACCACACATGACTGACCAGACCTCCGAGTTCCGCTCCACGTCCGTCGAGGAGTGGGCCGAGTCCCTCGCAACCAGCCAGCTCCGGCCCGGCCCGACGTTCGGCTACCAGATGGTCGACGGCACCTGGAACTGCGCCCTTCACCTTGCGGTCAGCGGCGAGCTGACCAGCGACGCCCAGCGCCTCCTCGCCGCCGAACTCCAGCAGGCCATCAGCGACACCGTGAACCGCGTCCTCTACCTCGCCCCCGTCAGCGTCAGCATCCGGACGGAGACGGCGTCATGACCACCGTGCAGCCTGCCCTCGACGGCAGCATCCCCGCCCCCGCCCGCCGCCGCTCCGACGACTACGAGACCTGGGTGACCGAGGTCTGGCCGTACTTCATAGCCGCCGCCAGGACCGGCCGGACGTTCACCTGCTTCGAGGTCGTCCACGCCCACCAGCTGCCCGAACCCCCCGACTCCGCCCACCACTGGGGCCGGCTCATGACCCTCCTCAAAGACGAGGGCTACACCAAGACCGCCGGGTGGGCCTGCTCCGACCGGCCCACCGCCCACCACTCCGGAGTCCGCACGTGGAAAGGCACCCGCGCCGCACGGACGGAGAAGGCCGCATGACCACCGCCACCCGGACCACGCCCCCCAACCACGACACCCTCACCTGCTACACCGAGTACCGGTGCCGACTCCCCGAATGCGTCGAGCGGAACAACGCCTACGACCGGCGGCGGAACCGCGCCATCACCGCTGGAACCTGGCAGCCGCTCCTCGATGCCGAGCCCGTCCGGCAGCACCTCCTCGCCCTCCACGCGGCCGGCATCACCATCTACCGGGTGGCTGCGATCACGGGACTCCAGTTCCGCGTTGTCCGCAACTTCACCCAGCACGACTACAACAACGCGGCTTCCCGCAAGCGGCGCGTCACCCGCGACGTCGCAGCCAAGATCCTCGCCGTCAACCTGGCAGACCACACCCCCGGCAACGTCGACACCACCGGCAGTCGACGACGAGTACACGCGCTCATGGCCATCGGCTGGCCCCTCCTCTACACGGCCGAACGCGCCGGAATCCACCCCTCGAACCGCACGGTCATCATCGCCCGCCCCACCATCCGGGCCACGACCGCCCAGCGCATCGCCGCCGCCTACGACGAGATGCGCAACCAGCAGCCGGCCAAGAACGGGGTGAGGCCGACCAGCATCAAGCGCGCCAAGCAGCAGGCAGCCGCCAACCGCTGGCCCACCCCGGCGTACTGGGACGAGACCGGGGCCATTGATGACCCGGACTTCATCCCCGAGTACAAGAAGCTCCGCGCCGAGATCATCGCCGAGGAAGCGCACTGGCTGATGACCATGGGCGGCCTCGACCGCGACCAGGCCGCCGCCCGCCTCGGAGTCGCCCGCTTCACCATCGACCGCGCACTCCGCGAACACCCGCAGGAGGTGGCGGCATGACGACGACCTCATGGGACGACCTGATGGCCTCCCTCGGCCTCGAACCGTCCACGCGCCCCCGCTGCGGACCGACCGCCGTCGCCGAATGCGGCACCCCGGCAGGCTCCGACCGGCACTACCGGCTCGGCGAGAAGCCCTGCGACCCCTGCCGCATCGCGAAGAACGCTGCCAACACCCGCTGGCGGCGGGCCAAGCAACTGGCCAACGGTTGCCCGCCGCGCCCGCCGGCCGAGTGCGGAACCCTGCGCGGATTCCGTGCCCACCGGTGGCGCAAGGAACAGCCCTGCGAGCCATGCCGTCTCGCCTACAACGCCTGGCAAGCCGAGTGCAGGGCCGCCGCATGAGCGCCGACCTGGAGTACGACCCGGACACCGGCCGCCCGATCCCCCCGGTACTCCGCCCACCCGTGCCCTACGAGTGCAGCGCCGGAGCCACCCCATGCGGCGCCCCGGCCCGATTTTTCGCCTGCGGGTGGCGCTGCCGTGATCACGCGCCCGGCGCCCAGACCGACTGACCGCACGACAAAGCCCCACGGGAAACCGCGGGGCCCGGAGGAAGGAGGGGACGTGTCAGGACTTCGGAGCAGGAGCGATCTTCGCGACCCACTCGCGGGTGAAGCCGGTCAGCTTCGCCATGTGCGACGGGCCCTTGCCGGCCGCGCGGCCTTCGACCAGCAGCTCACGCAGGTCGGCGTCGGCGCTGTGAAAGGCAGCCTCGGCACGAATCCTCTTCTTCGCGGCGGCCACGATCCGCTCGTCCAGGTCATCCATGTCGCACATCGTGACACAGATTCTGGTGGTCGCGCTACGCCTACGCGCATTGTGAACGCGAACCGCGAACGCTATTCTCGACCCCATGAAGAAGGAGTCTCTGATCGCACCCACCAGGCATACCGAAACGCGCCATGCCACGCCCGGGAACGCCTGCAATCACTTCATGAAGTACGGCATGACCTGCGACGACTTCGATCGACTGCGCGCCCGGGCAGGCGGCCAGTGCGAACTGTGCAAGACGCCAGAGCAGGAAACGCCGCGCGGCGCTCTCATAATCGATCACTTCCAGGGTGCTGGGCTGTTCTTCGTCCGCGGACTGATCTGCGATCGATGCAACTCGGTCATGTCACGGCACGACAGGACCGCCGCGTGGGGGCCTTCATCGCTCCCCTGGGCCAACAAGGCGCGCGCCTACCATCTCGCCGCTTTCGAACGACCCAGCCCGGAGGAGTTCGAGCGGGCCGAGCAGTACATCGCATCCCGCAAGCCCTACGTGGTCAAGGACCGGATTCTTCCGCCCGTCAAGCGCCCCAAGGTGCCGCACATCCGGCTGGACCGGCCGTTGTCGCAGATCGCCACGAAGCTGCGTCGCCATCTCAACGCCGCCCAGGTCGCCCGACTGATCGAGCTTCTCTCGAAGCCCAAGTAACGGGTCCCAGGCCGCCGTAGGGGGCTCAGCTACACGAACCCCGGAGCCCCCGACCAGCACTAATCCGAAGGACATCTACTCATGGCCCGTGGACACGGACGCATCCTCACCAGCGCCTGGGACGACGACGACTTCCTCGACCTGGACGAACGGGAGCAACGGCTCTACCTGTTCCTGATCTCGCAGCCGAACCTCAACCACGCCGGCTTGCTTGACCTCACTCTGCGCCGGTGGGCACGGAAGGCCCGCGGGTTGACGGTCGCCGACATCGAGAAGCTCATCGCGACTCTTGATGAGGCCCGCTTCATCGTCGCCGACTACGACACCGAAGAGCTTCTCATCCGTTCGTTCGTCCGTAACGACGGCGTGTGGAAGCAGCCGAAGGTAATGGGCGCCATGGTGTCCGGGGCTCTTGAAATCTCATCCAGGCGGCTGAGGGGAGCGCTGCTCGCAGAGATGGACCGCATCCCGCTCGAGGAACTGAGTAACGAGCCGGCGAAGCTCCGCAACGGGGACAGCGGGCCGTCGATCCGGCAGCAAGTGATCGACCACATCGAGGTTCTCCGCCGGGCCTTCCACACCCCCGACCCCGACCCCTCGCGAAGGGGTTCCGTAACCCCCTCCGCACCCCCTTCCGCACCCCCTTCCGTAACCCCTTCCGATACCCCTGCCGAGGGGGGTCCGAAAGGCTCTACGCGCGGGCACGCGGGCACACACGTGCGCGCGGCCCCTGCCCCTGCCCCTGCCCCTGCCCCGTACCCCAGCCCCGAGGAGAGGGGGTGTGGGGGCGAGGCGAATCAGATCGAGGCTCGCGCCGCCGACACCGCAGCCCCTCGGCCTGACGGCCTCCACCTCATCCCCGATGACTTCCACCTGAACGACACCATGCGCCGCTGGGTCGCCAGCACCTTCCCGGGGCTGGACCCCGACTTCGAGACCGAGCAGTTCGTCTCCCACTTCCGCGCCGAGGGCCGCCGCAAGCGCAACTGGCACGAGGCCTGGCAGAAGTGGATCCGCGACTCCGCGCAGTACGCCTCCAAGCGCCGCCAGTCCGGCAGCAACGTCGTCGACCTCGCAACTGGCCAACGCCTCACCGGCACCGACGCGAAGGTCGCCGCCCACTCCGCCCTGACCGAGCAGCTCCGCGCCCTCGAGAACCGGGAAACCTCATGACCCCATCCGAAGCCTCAGACCTGCTGACCCGCTGCGCCGGCTTCGACAACCGGCAGCCTTCCGCCGCTGCTGCGATTGCCTGGGCCTCAGCCCTCCAGGATCTGCCGCTGGACCAGGACACCTTCGCCGCGGTCGACAGGTTCTACGGCACCCCGCCGAAGGACCCCAGCCAGCGGCTCTGGATCCAGCCCCACGACGTGCGGCGGATCCGGCGCACCATCCGCTCCGAGCGGCTCGAGAACTTCCAGTACCAGCCGCTGCCCGACGAGACCACCGGGGAGTATCTGGCCCGGTACCGCGGTCAGGTGCAGGCCATCGCCTCCGGTCGCGTCACCCTGCCCACCGGACGCCTGGCGATCGAGGGTGGGCCGTCCGCCAGCTTCATGCAGCAGTTGGAAGACCACGGCTGGGAGGGCACCCGGAGCGTGCCCGGCTCCGACGAGGAGTCCCTGGCCGACAGCGTCCGCCGCGCTGGCCCGCTCGGCGTCGAGTGTCCGTCCTGTGGGGCGGCGATGGGCAGGCCCTGCAAGACGCCGGGCGGCGGCGAGAAGCAGCCGCTGGGGAAGCCCCGGGCCAAGCCGCACAGCGCCCGCCTGCGGGCTGCGGCAGGCAAGCCGGAGCTGACCGTCGAGCAGCGGGCCGCAGAAGAGCAGCGGATCCGTGAGGCGTCCGCCCGGGCGCTGGCCCGCATGCAGGCCGAGGAGAACATCCCGGACGCCGAGATCGTCGAGGACGCCTGATGGACGTCGACCCGGATGACGTGAAGGCGATGCGGTCCGAGAACGGCGGCCGGGACTTCCGGGCGTTCATGCGGCAGCAGATCGCCGACGGCAAAGCCCGCCGCACCAAGCCCACGCCGGTCAAACCGCCTCCGCCGCCCGGTCACCGCCCCGGCGCCTGGCCCACCGGCACCCGGCCACCCGACCCGCCACCCGCGTTGCCGCCCGCCCTCTGGGACGCCGCCCTCCACCGGCTCCGCACCAGCACCCAAGACCGAACGCCCTGCGAATGCGGCACCTGCACACCCGACGACGACACCGAGGAGAACCAGTGACCACCCTGACCGCCCCGCCCCTGCTCCTGCCGACTGGCAACCCGGCCCCCGTCGAGAAGGCAGCAGTCGACGGCATTCTCGACGGCTTCGAGCCCGAGACGTTCCTGTGGATCAACTTCTACCGGCCCGATGGCGGAGTCCGCGTTTGGCACGCCTGGACCGCAGGCGGCACCAGCCTCGGCGACCGCATCGACCAACTCGCCCTCTCCGCTGGCCTCGACTCGGCTGACTGGCTCCACATCGCCGACCGGCACGCCGAACTCAGCACCCGTGGGCAGATCCGCATCGAGGCGTACCCCCTCCGCCCGGTCCTCGCTGATGTCCAGTCCGGCGTTCGATCGCCCGAGGACTGCCGCGAAAAACTCCGCAGGGTGATCCGCGCCGCGGCCAACATGACCGGCCAGACGCCGCGTACCGAAACGCCGCGCTGGCTCGGCGTCGGCCCCGCACTGGTGAGGAGCGACCGGTGAGCCGCCACTCCCAGGCCCCGATGCCCGCGTCGCTGCGGCACTTCATGCGGGCCGGCCAGCACCCCGCCCGCGCCTTCCCCTGCCCCCACTGCGGCGCCCACGCCCACCAGCCCTGCGCGCTCCGCACCACCGGCAAGCAGCTACCCCAACCCCACCCGCAGCGCATGGCCACCTGGGCGCAGACCACCGCCTGCTGCACCACCTGCCAGGTCACCCCGACCGTCCCCTGCCACCACGACGGGCGCGCCCTCCCCGGCGGCACCGTCCACGCCGAGCGCTACACCGAAGCCGAAAGGACCGCCGCATGAGCTACTACGACGACGGCACAGTCCGCCTACTCCTCGGCGATGCCCTCGAGCAGATGCAGACCCTGGAGGACGGATCCGTCGACTGCATCGTCACGAGCCCGCCCTACTTCGGTCTCCGCGACTACGGCACCGAAGGCCAGTACGGCATCGAGGCATCACCTGCCGAGTACGTCGAGACCATGCGGCGACTCTTCGCAGAAGCCCGGCGCGTCCTGGCCGCCGACGGGACGCTGTGGCTCAACCTCGGCGACAGCTATGTGTGCAGCCCCAAGGGCAGCGAGTCGAAGACGGACGGTCTGGTCGGACGCAGCAACCACCTGACCACACCAGCCGGGAGCGGCGGAAAGAATGGTGGTGGTCTGGCTGCCAAGCAGCTCCTCGGCATCCCATGGCGCACCGCGTTCGCGCTCCAGGACGACGGCTGGATCCTCCGCAACGAGATCATCTGGCACAAGCCGAATGCCATGCCCGAGTCCGTCCGCGATCGGCTCAGCAACCGGCACGAGCACCTGTTCATGTTCGCCAAGAAGCCGCAGTACTGGTTCGACCTGGATGCCATCCGCGAGCCGCTCGCCGCACCGGAACGGAAGGCCGGAGCCCGCGCCTTCCGGGCCCGCGACCTCAACCACGCGCGCACCGCGACCGGCGCCTACACCGGCCCGGACATCACACGCGGCCGCAACCCCGGCGACATCTGGGAGATCGCCACCCGCCCGTACCCCGCCGCGCACTTCGCGGTCTTCCCGATCGACCTGCCCACCCGCTGCATCAAGGCCGGATGCAAGCCAGGCGGCACAGTCCTAGACCCGTTCAGCGGCTCGGGAACCAGCGGCGCCGCAGCTCGACAGCTCGGCCGCAAGTACATCGGCATCGACCTGAACCCTGCCTACCACGAGCTCGCCAAGCAGCGATTCGCGCAGGGCGTCCTCGAGTTCGGAGAAGCGTCATGACCGACCTCGACCGCCTGCTGCTGGAGTCCGTGCCCGACGGCACGTTCGGTGGCGCGCGCACCCTCCACCGCCGCGGCCGGACCACCGAGCCCGCGCGGCAACCGCGGCAACCTGACCCGCGTGCCGCCGAGCACCTCGCCGAACTCGCCGCCGCCATCGCCCGCCCCCGCCGCCCGTTGATCCGCGACGCCGCCTGACCGCCCCGTGACAGCAGTGCACCCGTCCGGGGGCTAGCCGGACGGGTGCCGCTCCAGCCAACCACAACCCTAGGAGAAACCCGATGACCGACTTCACGCACCGCTTGCGGCTGCACGGTGGACGCAACTACCACGCCGCCAGGCGGATCAACGGGGGCGCGGGCCTCGTCACCGCCTGCGACTACCTGGCGGGCCCGCGCGACGAGGACCTCGACGGCACGGCGACTGTCACTTGCCGGAAGTGCGCCGCCTCCCTGAAGCGCCTGGCCCAGCGGTGACCGCCCGCCCGCCGACCCCGCGCCGTGCCCCGATCACCGACTGGACGCACCGGGTCCTGACCCACGCCTACCGGGGCCAGCCACCGGCCGACGTGATCGCCCGCGCCGTGCGGCTCCTCGCCACCGCCGACGGGCACCTCGACACCCGCGGACAACTCACCACCGAACGCGCCGCCAGGAGGCAGAAGTGATTACCCAGCCGTACCGCGTCCTCGTCACCGGCAGCCGCGACTGGACCGACGAGCAGACCCTCACCGGCCAACTCACCGCGCTCCTCGCCGCGACCACCGCACTCGGCCAGACCCTCACCCTCATCCACGGCGCCTGCCCGACCGGCGCCGACCACCAGGCCGAGCAGTGGGCACGCTGGCACCAGCAGCGCGGCGCCCGTATCGAGATCGAACGGCACCCCGCCGCCGATCACGGCCCGTGGCCCGCGTGCGGCCCGATCCGCAACGCCCACATGGTCCGGCTCGGCGCCGACGCGTGCATCGCGTTCATCGGCCCCTGCACCCAGGCCACCTGCAAGCGGCCACAGCCCCACGGTTCCCACGGGGCCAGCCACTGCGCCCACCTCGCCGAGGCCGCCGGCATCCCGACGCGGCGGTGGACGTCATGACCGACACGACCGCCGGGGCCGTCGAGCCCCCGCTGTGGCCCGACGACTGGGCGACCGAACCGTGCGGCCCCGACGCGGACGAGCAGGCGTTCCTCGACCTCCACGGCCCGCAGCGGACCGCGATACCCGGCGACGTCGGCCGCAGCCCCAGCCGCGGACGCCGGTACGACGACTACCTGCGCGGCGCCGAGACGGTCGACGTGAAGGGCGGCGTGCTGTGACCGCGCCCCTGAACCGCCGGCAGCGGGAGGTGCTGCTGCTCGCGGCGAACGGCAACAGCAATCGGCAGATCGGCCGCTGGCTGGGCATCACGCCGGGCCGGGTCGCGGAGATCCTCAGCAACGCGTACCGGGCTCTCGGTGCCGCCGATCGGGCGCAGGCCGTCGCGGTCGCCCTGAGGGTCGGCGAGTTCGGGCTGGACGACATCCGCGTGCCGGAGCCGCCGATAGAGGCGCGGCAGGCCCGCCAAGGCCCCTCAGTGCCCGTCTCCCGCCCGAACTCGGCTCGCGGGCACCGGGCGACCTCCGGGGCGCAGAACGGCGCTCAGAGCCCCGAATCCTCGATCCGCCGCAGCAGTTGACCGAAAGGAACCGAAATGACCGACCCCGTAATCACCGACCTCCGCCGCGAGTTGGAGAAAGCCCGCGATGCTCTCGCCGCCACCGAGAAGCACCTCGCCCGGCACGCCGAGATGAACGCCGCCCTCCACTGCGCCGAGCGCGTCATGTACTCCCCGCTCCACGCCAAAGTCCACGCCGCCATGACCGGCGTCGATCACGCCCTCGCCCGCACCAAGCCGGGCCCCGGCGACGACCAGGCCGCCGAAGAATCGCGCCGCGACTCCGCCCTGGTCAGCGTGCTAATCGACCTCGACCGGTGCGTACACGGGCGACACGAAGGCGACGACTGCGGCACCACCTGCGGCTTCCGATCCAAGGGCAACCCGCACCTCCGGCCCGGCAGCGTCATCGGCTACGGGCGGCGCGGAGACCAGATCGTCATGCCGAACCGCGACGACAAGCACGACCCCGCCGCCTGGCGCAGGCCCGCACCCACCGGAGGCCCCGATGCCTGACCAGCTCGTGCACGACCCCGCGAGCTTCAAAGAGTGGCTCCACACAGGGCGGATCAAGTGCGCCGACTGCAACGCCACTGTGGTCACCGAGAACCTGACCAGCCTCCCGCCGCACCGGTGCACCCAACGCCAAGCCGCGCGTGCCGCGCGCCTCCGTGCCGAAGGGAACCCCGATGCCTGACCAGCCCGCCGAACACTGCGGCCCCGCCGCCACCTGACCCGCCCCGCACCCGCACGCCCCCCGCACGCCGCAAGGAGTCCGCCGTGAACGTCACCCCGCAGTCCTGGCCCTGCCCCCTGTGCGACCGCCCCTGCACCGGCCGCGTCCACGACGGCTGCCAGGCCAAGGTTGACGAGAATTTGGCCGCCCTGCCCGCCCTCTACGTCGAACTCGAAGATGCCCTGCAGCCCGGTCGGCGCGGCGACGGCGGACGCACCGGAACCCGCACCGCCCCCATCCCCTGCAACGAATCGGTACTCGACCTGCGGGCCCGCGGCGGCATCGAGGGAGTGCTCACCAGTTGGGAAGACGACGTGCGGGACACCCTCGACTGGGACCTGCGCCCCTTCCGCGGCGACGTCCAGCAGACCGTCATTGGGGCCGCGGCGTTCCTCCGGCTCCAGGTGCCGTGGATCGTCACCGAGCACCCGGCCGCGCGAGAATTCGCGGACGAATTGCGGCACATAGCCGGGCAAGCCAGGCGGCTCATCACCGGGGAAGCCCCGCCCCGTCGCGTCACCGTCGTCTGCCCCTGCGGCGGAACGATGCGCGTCACCCTCGACACCCCCGGCGCCCGCTGCCCCGGCTGCGAGCGGCAGTACGGGCACACCGAGGTCTTGCAACTCCCGGCGGCTGAACGGCGGATCGCAGCATGAGCACTGAAACCAAGACGCTCGGGGCCATGGCCGCCGTCCTCTGCTTGATCACGATCGTCGCCAGCATAGACATGGCGCTCGGCAATCCCACGGCGATCAACGGTGTGGTGGCCTTCGGGGCTGTCGGCCTCCTTACGGCCATTGGCGCCTGGGGGCTTCGCCGACAGGACAAGGAACTCGCGGCCGGCGACAGACGCCCCCGCCCGGACTACGCCCTGATCGCACGGCTAGAGCGCGAGCTTGGCCTCGTCGAGGCACCTAAGCCTGGCGTCCTTCGCGTGATCGAAGCGGACGGCGAGACCATCGAGATCCGGAGCTGGGGAGCATGAGCGGCCACGAGCACATCCCGCCGGCCAGCAATCAGCTGCCCATCGTCACCGGCACCGACGGGCAGGCGTACATCCCCGCCGACGCCGTCGCCGCGTTCCTGCGGGCCGTGGCCGAGTCCTGCCGCAACCTCGCCGACGACCCCGACTGCAACCTCCGCACCGCCGGCGCCGCCATCGACCTGGAAGCCGACGCGCTCGACTGCCGGGCGATTCTGCGGACCACGTGAAGAAGCCCCCACCTGCCGTGGCAGGTGGGGGCTTCTTTGCGTGCGGGATCAGGCGACGGCAACCCGGTTCGCCTGGCGCGCGGTAAGGGCAGCCATGCGGATCTGTGCAGCGAACGAGATCAGGTCGTCCGACAGGGCTTCCGCCATCTCCGGCGTCAGCCGCGCCTCCTCTGCCGAGTCATCACCCATCAGCACGTGCGCGGCCCGCATCCTCGGGTCGCCCGACGCCGGGTCCGACTCGACACGCACCCACCAGTTGTAGAGCGCGGTGCTCTCGTCGAGAAACGACGACACCTGCACGCCGGACATGTCGGCGTAGTGGCAGATGTCCTCCAGCGCATATGGCGAGTCCATGTGGTCCTCCGTGCACCAGTACGGGCACGGGATGTAAACGACCTGATGCCGCCGGTACGTCCCAATCAGTGCAGGGACGATGCGATGCTCGACAGGCGCCGCAGGGACAGCGGTGCGGTCATCGACTACAGTCATGGATGAGCTCCAATCTCACAGGGTTGAGTTCCTTGATCAGCGAGGTGCGAACTCGCTGGTTGAACAGGCCGGGTGTTGGTAGCGCCCGGCCGTTCGCGTTTCAGGCGCTAGCCTTGTTGTGCTGGATGTTGTGGAGAGGCTGCTCAGCGCGGATTGCTGCCGCTTCAGCAGCGAGGGCGTGACTCCTGGTGGGGAACCACTCGATCGACCGCGTGACAACCTCTGGCCACCACTCCTTGTCGGCGGCGTGAGTCTTCCACCGCCACCCCAAGTTGTTCGTTATGCCGACGTAGAGCAGCGTCCCGCTTTGATCCCGAAGTCGGTACAGGGCGGTAGGGACTGGCGTCAGCGGCGTGCCCCACTCGACGGATCGCACTAGGGTCGTGCCCCCGTCGCACTCGAAGTCCCACATGCCGTAGGTGATGCCGGGCCCTCCATTGGGGCAACTGTCTGCGGTACCCAGATGGTGGAACGCGGAGAGGAACCTCGGGTACAGCTCGTCGAGAAGGCGGGGGAGCCCCTCGGGCTCGGTGGTGCTGTATAGGCGATAGAGCGCGGTGCGCTCGATCTTCTCGTGACTCTTTGTCACGATGCTCCTTCCGTTCCACGTGGACGTTGTGCGTACAGTGGTCACGAGGGCATGGAGGCATGGCCTGATGGCAGTCGTTCTAGCGTCTTCCCGCAGGCCGGTGGCTGTGCGTACTCGTGGAACTACTGGAATCCACAGTCCAAGAGTTCTACGTGGAAGTCAAGCCGTTCTGTGGGATGCGACACCGAGGAGGTTCCTTGACAGGCAAGAAGCGCGGCATCGGCTATGAAGCGATCGCTGACGTGCTGCGCGCGCGCATCGCCAGCGGGGACCTCGCGCCCGGCGAGAAGGTGCCCAGCGAGAACGAGATCATGGAGTCCTACGGCGTCGGCCGGGACACCGCCTACAAGGCACTCCAGCTGCTCCGCGATGAAGGCCTAACGGAGAGTCGGCGGGGTGCCCCCACCAGGGTCCGCAAGTTTCACCCCATCCGCCGCCCTGCCAGCAAGCGCCTGGCTTCCGAGGTGTGGGGCAGCGGTACGTCGATGTGGGACATCGACGTTCGCGATGAGCGCCCCGAGGTGGTGGATGTTGAGGTGGGCCGCATCGAGGCTCCGAGTCGCGTAGCTGCTGCGCTAGGCGTCACCCGCGGCACCCCGGTGATTCGCAGGAGTCGGCGGTACGTTCTGAGCGGGAAGCCTGTCCTTGTTGCGGTGTCGTACCTCCCGGCCGACATCGCGGACGGCACGCGCATCGCCGAGGTCGACACTGGTGAGGGCGGTATCTATGCCCGCCTCAAGGAACTCGGTCACGGGCCTGCTCGGTTCACTGAAGAAGTCCGTGTCCGGATGCCCAACAAGGACGAGAAGGCGCAGCTCAACCTCGAACGCGGAACCCCCGTGATCCTCCTGGTGCGTACAGCCCTTGAGGGCTCCGGTCGAGTGGTCGAGGTCAACGAGATGGTCCTCGACTCCGCCAACTACATCCTCGATTACGAGATCCCTGCCTGACCGGCAGCATCACCAGTAACCCCCGCCTCACGGCGGGGGTTTTTTCATGCCCGGATGCCACGTCGCTGTTGACTTCTACGTAGAACTTAAAGCACTCTTGGAATGCGCAAGCAGCCACTTCTACGGCGAAGTTTGCGCGATCCGTTATGCCTTCAAC
Organism: Streptomyces enissocaesilis; assembly: GCF_039533765.1. Classification (NCBI taxonomy): domain Bacteria; kingdom Bacillati; phylum Actinomycetota; class Actinomycetes; order Kitasatosporales; family Streptomycetaceae; genus Streptomyces; species Streptomyces enissocaesilis. The sequence goes on from NZ_BAAAUD010000013.1 coordinate 186,811, forward strand.
CCGGGAGCATTCATGCGCCACGAGACCCCGGCCACGGTGAACGTGGCCACCGCCCCCAGCGAGTTTCTGAACGCAGCCGAGGTCGCTCTTCGACTGCGCGTCTCCCGCTCCACCGTCTACAACCTGATCGCCTCTGGTCGACTCGCCGCCCACTGCAACGGCGGCGGCAAGATCCGTCCTCGCGGCCTGCGCGTTCCGGCCTCCGCTGTCGCCGAGTACCTGTCCGGTTCGCTCGTCACCCCGACCACGAAGGCGGCCGCCTGATGTCCAAGTCCTCCGTCCCCGCCCCGTCCCGCCGTCTGATCGCCGCTGGTGTGAAGCGCGGTGCCGGCCCCCTGGTGATCGAGCAGCCGGAGTACCCGCCGCTTCCTGCCGAGCCGGCTGCCCGCCGTCGGGTGCTCGCCGTCAGGGGCTGGTGACCGCCGTGACCACCGAGGAAGCGGCGCACGCCGCCCTGGAGGCTCAGGCCCGGCAGGCGCAGGAAGCTGCTCGCGCCGCCCAGGAGGCTGCTGAGCAGGCGAAGTGGCTGCGCGACTGCCAGCTCGCCCAGCGCTAACCCCCAGTCCGCCGTCCGGGCGGGAGTCCATCCCCCCGTCACCCCCGCCCGGGCGGCACCCACCCCTATCCCGCTTGACCACCCGAAGGAGCACTCCCATGTCTGACCGCATGAAGAAGCAGGCCGCGAAGAACCGCGATGCGGCTCGTGAGGTGCGTAACCGCGGCAACGAAGAGGGTGCGCGACAGCTTGAGCGTCGTGCCGACGAGCTGGAGTCGGGCCGTGTCACCGATGTCACCGACAGCGTGAGCGGCCTCATCTCGTGGGCTTTCCGTCGCTGACCGGCTCTCCTCACCGCCGGTACGAGACCGGCGGATCGGGCAGCCGGCCAGCCCGGACACCCACCCCATCCGCTTGACCAACGGAAGGCACAGCCATGCCTCTGCCCGCCCTCTTCCGACGCAACGCCAAGGAGAACGCCATGACCGAGATCGCTCCCGCCACGCAGACGACCGCCACCGACGCCGCAGACGTGGTGATGCAGTTCCGGACCCAGGGCGGCGCCACCGTCGACCTGTACCGGCACACCTGGAGCGTGCACCACTACGCCACCCCCAATGCGCCCGCCAAGACGTTCGACGAGTCCGGCTTTGAGTGGCGGTGCAACGGCTGCGACCTGACCGGCGCCGAGACCCACCTCCGCATGTGGGGCGCGGGCTACCGGGAGATGCAGCCCAAGGACTCCCGCACCGACGCCAACCGCCACGCCGAGACCTGCCGGGCCATGCCCCGCCCCACCGCCTGACCCCGACCCCATCCGCTTGACCAACGGAAGGCGCAGTCATGTCTGAGACCGCCGAGACCTTCGAGACCATCCGCTACACCGCCGACGTCGTCGTCACCACCACCGACGGGCACGTCCTGCTCATCGAGCGGGGATGGGACCCGCACAAGGGGGCGTGGGCCCTTCCCGGTGGGCACGTCGACCCGGGCGAGACCAGCCGCACCGCCGCGGCCCGCGAGCTGGCCGAGGAGGCCGGTGTGTACGCGGCGCCGGAGGAGCTGACTCAGGTCGGTGTCTGGGACCAGCCCGACCGTGACCCGCGCGGCCGGTACGTCACCGTCGCCTACCACCTTGAGGTCCTGCCCGGCACGCCCATCGAGGCGGGCGACGACGCGACCCGCGCCCGGTGGTGGCCCCTGAATGACCTGCCGCCGCTCGCGTTCGACCACGCCGCAATCCTCAGCACGGTCTTGTGACGCCCACCGCCTGACCCCCGGAAGGCCCCCCATGCCCTGGTTCATCCGCAAGAGCACCCCCGCCCCTGTCGAGCCGGCCGAGCCAACCGAGCCGGATGACGACCCGCACTGGATGGGCCGGTCCTTCATCTGGGAGCCCGGCGACCTCGACGACAACCCGCAGGACTGACCACCCCACCCGGATTGACCACCCGAAGGAGTACCCCCATGTCTGAGCAGACCCGCATCGCCTACCTCGCCGAGTACCGAGCCGCCCGCGCCGCCGGTGACTACGACCGCGCCCTTGAGATCGGCCTCGCCGCCATCGACATCGACAACGCGAACCCCGACGGCCCGCGCCTCATGGACGAGATCCGCGGCTTCCACCAGCCCGCCGCCGCCTGACCTGAGCCGCCGAGGAGGCTGCCGTGCACCCGTACCTGATCACCGGAAAGCCGGGGCGGCTCAGCCGGTCCCTGACCTGGCTGGGGACGTGGACGGTACGCCTCCTCGCCGCCCTCGTCATGGGAGTCCTCGGGCTCCTGGTCCTCGCCGTCCGCTGCACCCGACCCGTCGTCAACTACGTCGCCGTCCGGGCGGTGTGGCTGGAGGCGTGGGCTTCGAAGGTCACCGGCCTCCCGCAGGTCGGGGCCGCGGTCGGCGAGGGATTGACCGACGAGTTCGTTCGCGAGTTCCGCAAGCGCGCCCGCCCCACCGCATCCGCCGGGAGCACCCGATGAACCGACTGCCCCGACCCATCGCCGACCTGATCTGCCTCTGGCGAGACCTCATCCACCATCCGCGGCAGGTGCTCCTCAACCGGGCTCACCGCCAGTGGCGCGCCGCTGGCTTTATCGCCCTCATCGCAGTTCTCGTCGCCACCGGAACACCCGGCTTCCCGCCCGGCTCCCTCGCACCCGCACTGCTGATCGCCGGGCCCAGCTGGGTCCTCGACCTGGCCGGCACCGTCGCCCACGGCCTGTGGCAGTCCGGCCGGATCTGGAAGGGCGTCGAGTGCCAGTGCTGCGGCGGCGACCCCGACGACGGCGACGACGAACCCGAGCCGGACGACGGCGACGGTGGCGGCGGGCTCGCCCGCGACATCGAAACCTGGCTCCGCACCCAGCCCGCTCACACCCGCTGACAGCTGTTCGTCTCAGCACATTCCAAGGAAGGAACCGACTGCCATGACCGCCCCGCCCCAGGTGAACGGCCGCAAGCGGCCCGCCATGCCCTTGCTCGGGGACTGGCAGCCGATCACCGTTGGCCAGCCCGCCGAGCCGGCACCTGCCGCCCCGCCCGCTGAGCCGGGCTTCGACCCTGTCGCGCTCGCCGAGGCGGACGCCATCCGGGCCCGCACTGAAGCCGAAACTGAGGCCCGGCGTATCGCTGCCGAGGCGGAGGCCGACGCCGTCCGGGTCGCTGCCGAGGCGGAGGCCGAACGCCAGCGGATCGCCAACGAGCGAGCGGCGATGCGACTTGCCCGGGAGAAGGCCGAGAACGACGCCAAGGTCGCCGAGGCGAATCGCAAGAAGGAAGAAGCTGAGCGGCTCGCCGCTGCCGCCCGAGAGAAGGCCGAAGCCGAGGAGCGGACTGAAGCGCAGCAGGAGCAGGCCGAGGAGGCTGCCTCCCAGCGGTGGCGGAAGGCCGCCATCGGGTTCGCCGTGGCCTGCGGCATCGTCGCCCTCCCGGTTCAGATCAGCGCCTTCTGGGACCCGAACGCATGGTGGCTCGCCGCTACCCCGGTCTTCCTCGAAGGCGGCGCCTGGGTCGTCCTCGCCGGCGCTGCCGCCGCGGTTGCCGCCCGCCGCCCGCACTGGCACTTCCGGCTCATCGCCTGGGTGCTGGCCTTCGTCGCCGCCGGGGTCAACCTCTGGCACGGGCTCGCCGCTTTCGACACGGCGACCGCCTGCGCGACTGCCTTCGCCTCCCTCGCCGGCCCCGGCGTCTGGGACCTTCACGAGCACGGCCGCATCCGCAAGCGCGACGGCCGACTGTCGTGGCGTCAGGCGCGCCAGCAGGCCAAGGAACAGAAGAAGCGGGAGGCGCGTGCAGCCGCCCGCGAGGCGTCGCTGCGCAAGGCGGAGGAAGGGATCGCCGCGAAGCTCACCGAGCTCCGACAGAAGGAGTACCCGGACGAGTGGAAGTACGCGCTGAGGATCGCCGCGGCCTTGGGTGAGACGACAGTCACCGACGCCGTCTGGGAGCGCACCTGGGACGACCTGCACGCCGCCAAACCCAGCTACACCGCCAGCACGATCAGCGCCCGCAACGCCGCCGCGATCCGTCTGCAGCGCGTCACGGAGCGAGCCCCCGACGGCACTCCCGGCAAGACCACAAACACGCAGCGTGCGATCCAAGTGAAGGCCCCGCCGAGGCGGTCCTCGTACCGGCCCACTCCGCCCCGCCGCACGAAGAACGACACCCCCAAGTTCCACCCCGTCGCGCGAGCCCTTGCCGCCGACGCCAAGCGCCAGTCCGCCGCTGCCACCGAGGAGCAGAAGTGAGCACCGAGACCGAGCCGCTGACCGTCCCCGCCGGCTGGGACCTGAGCAAGGTCATCCCCGGCCAGGTCGAGGACACCGAGTCGGCCGAGGACGACATCGCACCCGGCGCCATGGATGTCGTGCCGGACCGTACCCCGGTCCTGTACCGGACGGCGTCCGCGGCCATGACGGTCGCTGCCTTCACGGGTAAGGCGGTCGGCCTCACCGCCCGCGGTGCGTGGGCCGTCGCCAAGCCGTTCGGGGTTGGCTTCGGCTCGCTGTGTCACCTCGGCTACCGGTACGTCCGCGCTCACGACCTCCAGGAAACCCTCGGCGGGATGAGCAAGTCCGCCGACTGGAACAAGGTCCAGCAGACCCGCTTGTCGCGCTGGCGGTTCCTAGGCTGGACCGCCGTGGCCACCGCCGCCCTCAACGTCGCCGGCTGGATCGCTCTCGCTGCTGGCACCGACCTGGAGGCCCTCGGTTGGGCCGCGGTCATTCCGCCCACGGTCACCACACTCGCGGCGGCGACCATCGCCACGCTGTACGGACGCTACCGGCTCAGCAACCCGGGCCTGCCCGCCGGGCAGGTTCTCGCCGACGAGGACCAGGACGACGGAGAAGAGCCCTTCCCGCTGGCCTGGTGCACGGGGGGCGAGCAGGTTCAGGAGTGCGTCGAGCGGGCCTTCGCCTACGAAGGGATCGCCACGCGTAGCTGCCGCGTCATCGGGCGGCGCGACGCTTTCTGGGAGATCGACGTCGTCCTCAAGGGCTCCACCGTCGGCAAGGTCAACGCCGCTGCCGAACAGCTCGACTCCCACTTCAACATCAAGTCCGGCGGCACCCTCATCGACCCCGACCCGCAGGAGTCGGCGCACCTCGTGCTCCGGCTGGTCACCGCAAACCCATTCGAGAACATGCCCAAGCCGAGCGTTCACGCCCCGAACAGCCTCAACATCTCCGAGCCGCACAACTTCGGCCGCTGCATGGACGGCAGCCTCCTCGACCTGGTCCTCGAAGGCCTGCGGATCCTCGCCATCGGCGTCTCCGGCGCCGCGAAGACGACTGGCGTCCTGCGCGACCTGGCCGAGGTCATCACCGCCTGCCACAACGCAATCGCCCTCGACCTCGACCCCGTCAAGGACGGGCTGCGTGAGTTCGAAGGCGTCATGGCTGCCCCGCCGATCCGCGGCAACAGGGACTGTGAGAAGTGGCTCGATTACCTGGTGAAGATGGCCAAGGCCCGCAACACCGTTCGCAACCGGCTCGACATGGGCGACACCTGGGTCGCTACCGCGAAGCACCCGGCGATCTTTCCGTTCGTCGATGAGTTCATCTACCTCAGCCCCAAGGCGAAGGAGCTCTTCATCGAGTTGCTGCGGCTGGCCAAGCAGTCTGGGATCTACCCCGTCGCCGCCGGCCAGGACGCGACCAGCGACGCGATGGGCGACGCGATCGCTGACTCCTTCACGTTGCGGATCATGCTCGCCTCTCGGTGGGACGACATCCGCATCGTCTTCGGGCAGGGGTCCGCGGCGAAAGGGTTCCGCCCCGACCGGCTCGTCCCCGCCCAGACCAAGGACATCAAGAACGATGCGGGCCAGTCGTACATCAAGGGCCCTGGTCTCGACCGGCCGCTGCTGTACGGGTGGAACGAGTTCAGCCGAGACCAGATCAAGCGGGCGGTCGCCGACCGTCAGGCCGCGGGGCGCCCCTGGTTCGACCGGGACACCCTCGCAGCCGCGGGCCTGCTGCACCTTGCCGACGGCGGCTCGGAGCAGCGGGTCGATGGCCGGCAGATTGCCGAGGATGCGGCGGCCGTCATGGCGAACGAGGGCGTCGACCGGATGCGCACCGAGAAGCTCGTCGAGGCGCTGGCCGACCACGACGAGGGCGCCTACGGCGACCTGACGGTGGACCAGCTTCGGAAGCTGCTGAAGGAGGCGGGCGCTGGTTCCCCGGTCCCGCTCGGCGACATCGACGGCATGAAGAACCCGCGCGGTTACAAGCTCGAAGCGCTGACCGCTTTGCGGTGAATTACCCACTGCTCGCCGGGTGCTCGTGACTGCTCGACCGCAGGTCACAGCCGCTCAGCACCCTGCTCGGCCAACTGCTCAACGAAACGGCGAGCACCCGGCGAGCAGCACCTTGAGCGGCTGTGACCTGCAACGGAGCAGCGCCGAGCAGTACGCGAGCGGCACCCAAACCAACACAAAATGATCGTCCGCGAGGGGGACCCCAGCATGGCCGCAAAGCAGCCGACCACCCGCAAGAAGACCACCACCACCCGCCGCAAGACCGTCAAGCGCACCTCCACCGTCCGCAAGCCCCGCGCCACCACCCGCGGCCAGAAGCTCGCCATCTGGGCAGCCACCAAAATCGGCGAGCAGGCCGAGAAGCACGGCCAGACCGTCATGTCCCGCAAGGACGCCGCGATCCTCCGTATGACCCACGAAGGCTGCCCCCGCTGCAAAGGCAACGGCCAGATCTTCACCAAGGGCAAGGACGGCTCGTTCACCGGCTCGAAGCCCTGCCCCGCCAAGCCCACCCGAGCGAAGGCCGGCCGGATGCGCGTCGCGATCGCCGCCCGCTTCGGAGCCGACAGGGATACCGGCCTCGTCGGCTGGACCTGCCCCTGCGGCACCAAGGAGAAGCCCCGCTACCGGGATGCCAAGACCGCCACCGCGGCCCTGCGGACCCACGAGCGGAAGAAGCACGGCGGCAAAAGCGTCGGCGGCGCCTGGTACGGCCAAGTCCCCGAAAACGCCCAGCCCACGACCGCACCCGTGACACCGATTGCGCCCGTCAGCAAGGTCAACACCAGCAGCGTCATGACCGACGACGAGTGGCAAAACCAGAACTCCCCCCTCACGGTGAAGGACGCCGAGAAGAAGGGCGTCTGCTGGTGCTGCGGCGGCAAAGGCTCCCTCTACGCCGCTTTCGGGGGACAGCAGCGCGTCATTGTCTGCGGCATCTGCCAAGGAACCGGCAAGCCCGCCACCGCCAACTCCCACGCCTGACCAAAGGAGACCCTCATGTCGCTGCCCGACCGGCTCCCGACCTACATCGGGCAGCCCCAGCCCATCACCGAGGAGTCCGCGGACCTCGAAGCCCGCCGCCTCATCGACGACGCCTACAGGCCCACCTCGTACCGCGACCCGCACCCCGTTCCCGCGATCGGCACCGCTCTGCCCGTACCCCAGCCCGGCCGGCCGCCGATGAGCCAGAAGGCCACCGATGCGAGCGCCCTGATGCTGTCCGCCGGCGCCGCGTCCCTGCTCCTCGGTGGCGGCACCAGCCTCGTCATGCTGGCCTCCGGGCACGCCGACCCGGTCGTGATCGCCTGGATCTGCGCAGCCCCCGCCGCCATCGCCGTCCCGATCCTCGCTTTCGGCCGGCTCCTCAAGGCCGCCGGGCAGGCCTCGCCGCCCGAGCACCACCACCACTACAACGGGCCCGTCACCCAGGACCAGCGCAGCCTCACCACGACGACCCGCGGCGTCATCGCCAACACCCGCAACCAGACCCGCTGATAGGAGCCCGTCATGACCGTTCAGTCCGAAACCGCCACCCCCGCCCCGCCCGTCTGGTGGCCGGAGGTGGCCACGAATGCCGTCCGTCGCCGCCGCTTCACCGGCCTGCTGCTGGCCCAGGCCACCCCGCGGCTCGTCTCGCCGTCCGTGCTGCAGCTCGACTTCCCGAACCAGGGGGCCGCGCGGGCGATGCGGGGCAGCGGGAACCTCGACGTCCTGGCCGAGGCGCTGGAAGCGTGCGGCATCCAGGCCGAGGTCGAGATCGTGGGTTAGCAGGAGGACTGACCTGTCGGCACGCACAGCGCCCCCTGGCCGAGGTAAGCGACCAGGGGGTGTTGTGCAGCGTAGCTCAGCGGCCGGCCTTCTCCCGCGCGACCACCGGCCCGACCGCCCTCGCCACCCAGCCAGGCCCGATCCGGTCCGTCGGCCGCAGCGTCGGGACCGCACCCAGCAGCCGGCACAGCCGGGCCAACGCCTCAGCGCACTCCGCCTGGGACCGGCCGCGGACCATGTACGAAACGCCCATGACAGCAGTGTGGTCGAGCACGAAGGCGCCCGCGGGGAAACGGCGTTGTCGGTACCCGATGGAAGAATCGAAAGACCCTGCTCGACGCCTCGCAGGGCAACGAGGGTTGACAATCCGCGCCACCGAAGTGAAGCTGTGCTCAAATAAAACTTCTGTCGCTAGGGCCACCTCTGGGTGGCCCTTCGTCGTTCACGGGGGTGATCGCATGCCTCCAGCGCTCGTCAGTGCAGCCGACGCCGCCTACTGGGCAGGCCGGCCCATAGGAACCATCTGGCGCTGGGCCAGCGAGGGCCGTATTGGGCGATACGGCAGCGGGAAAGGCGTCCGTTACAACGTGCACGAGATCCCCAAGGCCGTGCGCGCGGAATTCACCAGGGAACTCATAGAGTCGGGCGAGACACCGCCCCTGCCTGCCGGCGCCCGCTCCGCCTGACCGCCGCATGTCACGGAACAGCCACACCGCCCCCAAGGCCCCCCGCTCAGGCGCATGATGCCCCTCTCATCACGCAACGCCCCTGGGGGGACCATGCGCACCACCACGGCCGCACTCGCCGCCGCCCTGCTGATCGTCAGCCTCACCGCCTGCGGAAGCACCGACAACGCGGACGCGAAGGCCACCAGCAGCGAGACACCGACTCCGGCAGCCACCACCAACTCCCCCGAAGCCGAGCCCACCCCGACACACCAGCCCATCCTCAAGCTCGGCACCACCTGGGAGTTCGAGAGCACGGAAGACTCCGGCGACAACATCGCCGGCACGGTCACCGTGCTCGACTACAAGCAGGGCGTGCGCTCTATCGTCTCGGCAGACGAGGACAGCGGCACGGACGGATACGAGTGGGCTTACGTCGAACTCAAGACGTGCAGCACCAGCGGGTCCTTCCTTGCCTCCGTCGAGCCGTGGACGATTTCCTACGAGGACGGCACCCGCGTCGAATCGTCCAGCACCACCTACGACGACTTCCCCAAGCCTGAGTACCCGGTGGAGACGCAGCTGACCACCGGCAAGTGCGTCAGGGGGAAGCTCGTGTTCGCCGTCCCGGGCGATAGCTGGCCGCAGAACGTCGTCTACGCGCCCTACGGGCTGGACGCCCCGCAGGAGTGGGCCGTGCCCACTGAGGGATAGCCGACTGGGGAGGTGGGCGTCCGTGGCCGTCAACATCCGCAACGGGCGCCCCTACCGCCGCCTGTGCCAGCAGCAGCGGGCCCTTGGTCTGCCATGCTGGCTGTGCGGCCACAACATCGCCTACGAGATCAAAGGCCCGGCGGCCGGCCGTCACCCGCTCGCCTTCACCCTCGACCACCTGATCCCCCTGTCCAAGGGCGGCGACCTCCTCGACCCCGCCAACGCCCGCTCGGCGCACCGCAGGTGCAACTCGGCCCGCGGCAACCGGACCACGGTCAAGCAGACCCGCGCATCGAGGAGATGGTGACCATGGTCGATCTCGGCCCCCTGCACAGCGACGACCCCCGCGCCCAGCTGCTGCGCCGTCAGCCACCGCCGCCACGCTGGTACGAGTACAGCTACACGGCCACCGGTCCCGAGTACTGGCTGCGCTTCCTCCTCGGCGAGTCCCGGGAGTTCGCCTACGTCGTCCCCCGCCGCATCGCCTGCCGCCTGCTGCGCCGCCACAACTCCACCTGCGTCGGTCGCCCGGCGCCGCATCCACGGAGGTGGTGACCACGTTCGGACGCAGTCGCTGCCCCACACACGACGTACCGTCAGCACGGCGCATTGCCCAGCTCGAAGCGGAGGCGGGCATCGACCCCGGCGCCGTGGCCAAGCATCAGGCCAACGCGCCGGACTTCGTCGAGGCATACGCCAACCCCAACATCATCGACTGCGGGCGACCTGCCTGCAGCGCGCGGAGGTGGTGACCATGAAGCGCTCCGACCTCACCACCACCGAAGTTCTGGTCGCCGTGCACACACACCAGTTCCGCGCGTTCGAGCACCTGACCGAGACGTACCCATCGAAGGTCGTGTGCGCCGCGTTCGAACGGGACATCAGGTCTGACCTCTTAGAGTGTGGCGTCTCGCTGGTGCGGCCATGGCTCGCTCCTGCGGGTGAGCAGCAGGTGAGGGCTGAAGGCCGGAGGTAACGGTCCGTGCTGTACGTCATCACAGGCCCGCCGGCCGCAGGCAAGTCCAGCTGGATCCGTGCGCACGCCAAGCCGACCGACGTGGTCATAGACCTGGACCTGATGGCCCTGGCCATGGCCGGGCCAGGCGCCGACCACCACGCGCACGGTGAAGTCCTGCTGCGTGTCGTGCACCGAGCACGGCAGGCCGCGATCCGTGAGGCCGAGCAGCACCTCGACCAGGTCGACGTGTACCTGATCCACACCATGCCGCAGGGCAAGGCGCGCGCACGGTACAAGCGGCTCGGCGCGCGCATCATCGTCGTCGATCCAGGCGAACAGATCGTCAGGCAACGCGTGCGTGACATGCGACAGCCAGCGATGGAAGCCGTGGTGACGCGCTGGTATCGCGATCACCGCAAGGGTGGGTCACGCCCCGTCACTGCCCAGGCGTCGCGGGCCTGGTGATTTCGACAGCCCACCCTCGGCTACCGGGGACTGGCCGGCATCACGCACCGTGCGCGGGGGGTGCGGACCGGCGCTGGGCGTGAGCGCTTCGGGGTTGTGACCTGGGCTCGAAGGGTGGGAGTGGGTTCAAAGTTGAGGATGAAGGCGGGCGACCCAAACGCCCTTCTCGCCCTGTTTTTTGCGCGCCGATTTTCAAAGCCGATCTTGCTTGTGAAACTCACTTCGATACAAAGTTGAGCGTCACCCTGTGTGACGTAACACAGGGTGACGGAGGTCGGTTCATGATCGCTGACGCCATCCGGGCCGAGCTTGATCAACTCGGGGTCATCGTCGTCTCGCCGGGACTGGCCGCCGTCGCGATCAACCTCGCCGAGGCGCTCGATGAAATCCCAACCGGTGACGCCCCGACATCCAAGGCGGTCGTCGCCGACAAGCTCACCGCAATCATGACCAAACTGCGCGGCCTCGCGCCTGTTCAGGCGAAGGGGGACTCGGTCGATGACATTGCTGAGCAGCGAGAAAAGCGCAGGTCAGAAGCCCGGCGACGCAGCGAGCAGTCCGGCTGACAACGTCGTTTATGGGTACCAGAAGCCGCGCCTGCTGACCGTGCCCCCCACCGCGCTCTCCAGCGCGGGGCAGGAGGCCGTCGATCTGGCAGCCCGCGCCGGCTTGACCCTCGACCCCTGGCAGCAGTTCGTCCTCGATCAGGGAATGGGTGAGCGCGCGGACGGCAACTGGGCGGCGTTCGAGGTCGCGGTGAACGTCCCGCGCCAGAACGGCAAGGGCGGGATCATCGAAGCTCGCGAGCTGTGGGGCCTGTTCATCGGCGGCGAAAAGCTGATCCTGCACAGCGCTCACGAGTTCAAGACAGCGAAAGCCGCGTTCAAGCGCATCCAGGCTCTGATTCGCCGAACCCCTGACCTGCACAAACGTGTCAAGCAGTATCGGCAGACCGTCGGCGAGGAAGGCATCGTGCTCCACTCGGGGCAGGAGCTACGATTCATCGCCCGCTCGAAGGGCTCCGGCCGCGGCTTCACAGGCGACTGCAACGTCATGGACGAGGACATGATCCTCGGTGATGCGGAGATGGACGCGCTCATGCCGACCATGGCCGCCATCGCCAATCCGCAGATCTGGTACCTCGGGTCCGCGGGCATCGGCGCCCCGTCCGTGCAGCTGGGCCGCCTGCGGCGCCGGGCGCTCGCGGCGCTGGGGGACGGTACGCCCGACCCGTCGCTCGCGTACTTCGAGTGGTCGATCAACGCGCATTCGGACGAGTGCCGCCCCGACTGCACGGAGCACGACAACGTGGACGCACCGGAGTCGGTGCTCAAGGCGAATCCGGCGGTCGGCTATCGGCTCACCCTGGAGAAGACGCTGAACGAACGGCTGTCGATGGGGGCGGCCGGCTTTGCCCGTGAGCGCCTCGGTGTGGGCACCTACCCCTCCGATGCGGCGGATTCGTGGCAGGTCATTGGCGAGGACGCATGGCGGGCGCTGGGCGATGGCACGTCGAAGCCGGGCGACCCGGTGGCATTCGCCGTCGATACGACGCCGGAGCGGTCGCACTCCGCTATCTGCGTAGCCGGCCCGAGCGGGGACGCGACCCACGTCGAGGTCGTCGACCACCGGCCCGGTACGGGCTGGGTGGTTGAGCGGATGGTGGAGCTGCAGGAGAAATGGGGGCCGCGGGCCATCGTGGTCGACCCTGGCGGCCCGGCCGGCTCGCTCATCCCGGACCTGGAGAGGGCGGGCCTGCAGATTGCCCAGCCTAAAACCCGTGAAGTGGCGCAGGCGTGTGGCCAGTTCTACGACGCGGTGAGCGACCAGAGCCTGGTGCACTTGGATCAGGCGCCGCTCGCGACGGCTCTCGCGGGTGCCGACAAGCGTCCGCTGGGTGACGCGTGGGCGTGGGCCCGGCGCGGCGTGAGCACGGACATCAGCCCGCTGGTGGCCGTCACGCTCGCCCGCTGGGGCCTCGGCGTTGAGGTCGAGGAGCAGGGGGCGCCGAACCTGTGGTGACTCCCCAACGGCTCCTGCTCGCGCTGGAAGTCGTGTTCGTCCTGGTGATGCTGGCCGGCGTGACCATGGTCTCCGTGCCCATGGCTCTGATCCTGGGCGGCCTGCTGGGTGTTCTCGCTGTTGAGCGGGCCACGGTCCGGCGCCCGAAGCTGAAACGGGAGGTACGGCAGTGAGCCTGTTCGGCCTCTTCGAGAAACGCAGTATCGAGAACCCTGCGGTGCCGCTGACGTCAGCGTCCCTGACCGAGCTGCTGGGCGGGGTGGAGCTGGATGCCGGCGTGGCGGTCACTGAGATCAGCGCCTTGCACATGCCGGCCGTGTGGCGGGCGGTGGCGGTCATCGCGGGTCTGTCGGCCTCTCTGCCGCTGCACGCTTACACGGCAGGGACGAAGGACCGGGTCGCTGTGCCGCTGCTCGATGACCCGCACCCGGAGCTGACCCCGTTCGAGCTATGGCGCCTGAATTACGTACACCGCCTGCTGTGGGGCAACGGGTACCTGCAGAAGGTCCGCAACCGTGCGGGTGATGTTGTGCAGCTGTGGCCGGTGCGACCGGACCGGGTCAAGGTCGACCGCGAGCAGCCGACCGCGGAGAATCCCAGCGGCAAGGTGTTCTGGATTCAGGACGACAGGGGCGACCGGCTGCGGCGCACGTCCCGGGAGATCCTGCACACGCCCGCGCTTGGGTACGACGGGGTGACCGGCTGCTCGCCGATCCGCGCCGCGGCCCAGGGCATTGGTCTGGCTGTGGCTGCGGAGAAGTCCGCGGCCCGGCTGTACGGGTCGGGCAACATGATCTCCGGCGTGCTGCAGACCGAGCAGCGCCTGAACCCGGAGCAGGCCGCGCAGCTCAAGGCCAGTTGGAAAGCGAAGCTCAGCGGGCACCAGTCCGCGCACGACATTGCCGTGCTGGACTCCGGCGCCTCGTTCTCCCCGGTGACCATGCCGTACAAGGACAGCCAGTTCCTTGAGTCCCGCCAGTTCCAAGTCGTCGAGGTTGCCCGCATGTTCGGGGTGCCGCTGTTCCTGCTGATGGAGACGCAGAAATCCACGTCGTGGGGCACGGGCCTGGAGCAGCAGGCGCAGGGATTTGTGACGTTCGACCTGGGGCCCACGTGGCTCACGCCGACTGAGCAGCGCGTCACCAAGGAGCTGCTGCCCCCTGGGAAGCAGTACGCCAAGTACGCGCTGCAGGGGCTGCTGCGCGCAGACAGCACGGGGCGGGCCGCGTTCTACCGGGCCATGCGTGACGTCGGGGCGCTCAGCGCCAACGACATTCGCGCCCTGGAAGACATGCCGCCGCTGCCGGCCGGCGCGAACGGCGACACGTACCTGCAGCCTACGTACATGGCCCCTCTGGGCTACGACCCGCAGGATCTGCAGAAGCCACCGGAGGGTGACGATGACGAGGACTGAGGAGCGGCGCGATCTCGCCCTGGCCACGGCCGGGGTGCAGGTCCGTGCCGGTGGCGACGATGGGACACCGGGGTTTGGCGGCCACGCCGCGGTGTTCAATTCCCGTACCGCGATAGGTAACCCGCTGACCTGGGGGTTCTACGAGGAGATCGCCGCCGGGGCGTTCACGAAGACCATCGGGGAGGGCGACGCCCGTTTCCTGGTGGATCATGACACCCGCCTGGTCGTCTCCCGGGTCTCCGCCGGCACGCTGCGCCTGGCCCAGGACGCGGTGGGTCTGGCGGTCGACGCGGATCTGGACAGCGAACTGTCCTACGTCCGCGATCTGGTGGTGAACCTGCGGAACAAGAACATCACCGGCATGTCGTTCGGGTTCCGGGTCGTCAAGGACGACTGGGAGACCGTGAGCGTAGAGACGACAGTGGACGGGGCCAAGGCCGAGGCCGAGGCGGAGCTGCGCATCATCCGCGAAGTGCAGCTCTTCGAGGTCTCCGCCGTGACGTTCCCCGCCTACGAGGACACCGACGCCGGCCTGCGGTCGGTCGGAGTGGCACTGGCCGCCCGCGGTGACGCTGACGCCTTCGACCGCCGGGCCGCGTACCGGCCTGAACTTCTGGACTTCCGCCGCGAGCCGGCCGAGACCACTCGCAGCACCGACGCCACCCAGCCGGGAGAGACCACTGGGGCCCGTCAGGCGATGCGCATGCAAGCGCTCGCCGCCCGCTACCGCCTGGCGCGGTAACCGCACCCCCCATCCCTCAACCCCTGCGCCGCTTGGCGAAGGGGTTACTCGTGCTGGAGGCACACATGCCCAACCGACTGCAGGGCCTGCTCGACAAGCGGGCCACCGCATGGAACGCCGCGCAGGAGTTCCAGTCCCGCGGCGACGACAGCCCGCTGTCTGCTGAGGACCGCACCGCGTGGGAGGCCGCGCTCGCCGAGGTCGAGACGCTGTCTCAGGAGATCGAGACCGAGGAGCGACACGCCCGCCTGTCGGCCGTCGACTACTCCCAGGTCGTCGCGCCCGGAGCGGACACCGAGGAGGCTGAGGAGGACCGGGCGCGCCACGGCGGCGAGGAGGGCGTCATCGCCTACAGCAACGCCTGGCGGTCCTGGCTGCGCGACGGCACGCAGGACCTGTCGTCCCAGGAGCGCAACGTCCTGCGCACCGGCTGGGTCGACGGCAAGGAGCTGCGTGCCCAGGGCGTAGCGACCGGCGCGGCTGGCGGCTACGTCGTACCTCCGGAGTTCCGGGCGAAGATGGTCGAGACCATGAAGTTCTACGGAGCCATGCGGCAGGTCTCCGAGGTCATCACCACCGAGTCCGGCGTGACGCTGCCGTGGCCGACGAACGACGACACCGGCAACGTGGGCGCCATTCTCGCGGAGAACACTCAGGTCACCGAGCAGGACGTGACGCTGGGCCAGCAGGACATCGGGGCGTACATGTACACCTCGAAGCTCGTGCGCGTCAGCCTGCAGCTGCTGCAGGACAGCGTCCTCGACTTCGAGTCGTGGCTGGCCCGCAAGCTCGGTGAACGCATCGGCCGCATCCAGAACACCCACTTCACCACCGGCACGGGAACCGCCCAGCCGGAAGGCGTGCAGACCAACGCGGTCATCGGCAAGACCGGCGGCACCGGCCAGACGACCAGCGTTACCTACGACGACCTGATCGACCTGGTGCACTCCGTCGACCCTGCCTACCGCAACTCGGGCCGGGTGCAGTTCATGTGGAGTGACGGCACTCTCGGTTCGGTCCGCAAGCTCAAGGACAGCCAGAACCGGCCGCTGTGGCAGCCGTCCGTACAGGAGGGCGTGCCGGACAAGGTTCTCGGCTACGACTACATCGTCAACCAGGACATGCCCGCCATGGCCGCGAACGCCAAGAGCGTTCTGTTCGGCGACTTCTTCGCCGGCTATCTGATCCGCGACGTGAGCGACATCCAGACCCTGCGCCTGGCCGAGCGCTACGCCGACTTCCTGCAGGTCGGGTTCCTGGCGTTCTCCCGTGCCGACGGGACCCCGCAGGACACCGCCGCCATCCGCGCGTACCGCAACTCCGCCACCTGATCCCGAAGGAGAAGACGATGGCGATCCCGCAGAAGAAGGACAGCACTCCGGAGACGGGGGTGCTGCAGAACAAGCCGTCCGCGAAGGCGGCTGAGCACGGCGACCACGACCGCATCGTCATGGCCTCACGGAAGGCGGACGGGTCCATGGACCAGGTCGCCCCGGAGTTCATCGGCGACAAGGACGTGGCCCTTGCGGCGGCCAAGGAGCAGCTGGGGCAGCAGGCCGCCTCCGCTGTCGATGTGGCCGCGCGCGGCGTCACAGACAAGGCGGGCAACGGTGAAGGTTCGAGTGAGCCGGACGCCGACGTCCAGGCGCTCAAGGAAGCCCAGGACGAGGCCGTCAAGGTGGCCGAGTCGCAGGCTGAGCGCGAGGTCAACGACCGTCACCAGGGGCTGGGTGACTGATGGCCCGCATCCGCATGCTCACCAGCGTGGCGGGTGACGGGTTCTCCTGGGAGGCCGGGCAGGAGATCGACCTGCCTGGCTCCGAGGCGGCGGTGTGGGCGGACGGGCTGCGAGCCGAGCTCGTCCGCGGCGAGCCTCTGCAGACACCTGAGGCGCCCCGTAGCCGTTCCGAGAAGGCTGCACGGCCGCGCCGCGCTCCTGCCCGCAAGGAGTGACGGCAGGTGCCCGGCTTCGGCCTGCTCGTTGACGGCTTCGATGACGGGGTGGTCGATCCGGTGCTGTGGCCGCAGTCCTACGGCAGCCCGGTGGAGGTCGGCGGGCGCGCGCTCATCCCCTGCACCACCGGGTACGCCGCCTACAAGTCCGGCGCCTCCTACTCGCTGCTCTGGTCACGGGTCGCGGCCCGCGTCGTCCCGCCCGCGGCTACGGGCGCCACGACCGCGGCTTGCTCGCTGCTCGTGCTCACGCCCACGACCGGTACCGACGCCGGATTCTTGGTCGACCCGGCACAGAACGCCATGGGCCTGTACCTGCGCGTCGGCTACGCGGACCCTGGCGCGCTGTTCCCCATATACGACCCGGTGGCTCACGCGTGGCTACGGCTGCGCGAGGACGCCGGAACCCTTTACTGGGAGACATCCCCGGACGGGATGGCCTGGACGGTCCGACGCACCGCCGCGACGCCAGCATGGGCCGCGCAGCCAGATCTGGCACTGGTGATCGAAGCGCATCGCGACGCAGGGCCGGATGACTTCGCCGAGGTCGACAGCCTCAACGTCACCCGGGCCGGGCGCCTCGTCCCGACCGACCGCACCGCAGCCGGGCCCGGACCAGCCACCCGCACTGCATCCACCATGACGGGGGGCTGACCATGCCGTTCGACCTTGGGGCAGTGGTACCTCTCGCTACGACCGTGCGCGACGCTGCCGGCGCGCTGGCCAACGCCGGCGCGGTGCAGCTGAGTCTGACGCTGCCCGACGCCACGACCACGACCGTCACTGTCGCGCCGACCTCCACCGGGACCTACATCTACGACTATCCGACCGTGCAGGCCGGGCGGCATGCCGTGCGCTGGATCGCCACCGGGATCAACGCCGGGGCCTACACGGATGTATTCGACGTGCGCGAAGCGTCACCCCCGGCGATCCTGTCGCTGGCCGACGCCAAGAAGCACCTGAACAAGACGGACATCGCCGACGACGACGAGGTCCGCACCTGGAACGAGGCGACCACCCGGGCCGTCGAATGGTTCGTCGGCCCGGTCGTTCCGCGCGCGGTCACCGAGATCCACGACCGCGTGTGGGCCCACCAGCTCGCGCTCTTGCAGACTCCAGTCCTCACCTTGACGTCACTGGCCGCGGTGCGCACGGGCGGCACCTCGTACACCGTCGCCGAGTTCGACGTCGACCAAGCCACCGGAATCGTGAGTCGGTTGGACGGGGGTCGGGTCTCCGGGCCGCTGCGGATCACGTACACCGCAGGGCGGCGCATCATCCCAGCCTCTATCACCTCAGCCGCACGCATCATCCTGCAGCACCTGTGGCGCACCCAGCAGGGGCCGGGCCGCCCGCAGATGGGGACCGGAGACTTCGACGTCAGCGAGCCCATCCCCGGCCTTGGGTACGCGATCCCCAACCGGGCGCTGCAGCTGCTCGACCCGGACCAGCTTCCCCCGGGGGTGGCGTAGATGGCCACCTCCCGGGTACCGGCTGCGATCGACGCCCTGCTCGCCATCTTGCGCGCGGCCCCCGCTCTGGCCGAAGTGACGATCATCGACGGGCCGCCGGTCGGCGACATGGCCGATGCGGACCTGGTGGCCGTCGGCTGGTCGCCATCTGCCGAGGCGGGCGCCGAGCTTGCGCAAGACTTCGCGTCGGCCGGGGCCCGCACCCGCGATGAGGACTTCACCGTCACCGGCTGGATCGAGTCCTGGTCCGGCGACTCCGACGTGGCCCCACGGCGCACTCGCGCGTTCGCCCTCCTGGCCGTCGTCGAGGACGCGATCCGCGCGACCGGCCCCAACCCTGACGCGCCGACCTTGAATGGGGCGGTGCTGTGGGCGCACCTCACGCGCGCACAGCTCCAGCAGTTCAGCACCGACCAGGGCATCCGGGCGGGCCTGGCATTCACCGTGTCCTGCCGCGCCCGCATCTGACCACCCACACCCATCAGGGAGTACGCCATGGCGCGAGTGCGCTACATCGGCGCCGAGCCGGTCACTGTGCCGGAGCTCGGTAGCCGCACCATCCACCCGGACGAGGTCGTCGAGGTGCCCGACAGTCGGTTCGACGGGTACGTGTGCCAGCCGCGGACGTGGGAGGCGGTCGAGGAGCCGCGTACCGAGGACGAGCCCAAGGCGCTGCCGGCGCAGGCGCTCATGAAGAAGAGTGTGGCCGCGGCCCGGCCGCAGAAGGAGAGCTGACCCATGGCGATCGGATCCGGGCTCGGTGCCCAGGTGGGCATTGCGGCGGAGGTGTCCTACGGGACCTTCGCGGCGCCGACCAAGTTCATCGAGTTCACCAAGGAGAGCTTGGCGCTTAAGAAGACGACCGCCCAGAGCGCGGGCATCGCCGCCGGGCGTCTGGTGCCGCTGTCCTCGCGGCGTGTGGTGACGCAGCGCCAGGCGTCCGGCAGCTTGGAGATGGAGGTCACTAACAAGGCCATGGGGGTCTTGCTCCAGTCGTTGATGGGGACAACCGTCACCCCGGTGCAGCAGGCCGCGACCGCGGCGTACCTGCAGGCGCACCTCCTCGCCGACACGGCGGGCAAGAGCCTGGTGATCCAGAAGGGCGTGCCCATGACGACGGGCACGGTGACCGACAAGACGTTCGTCGGCTGCAAGGTCGTCAGCGCGGAGTTCTCGTGTGAGGTCGGTGGCATGCTGACCGCCAGCTTCGAGATCGACGCGAAGGACTGCGACGAGACGCAGACCCTGGCGGTCGCCACGTACCCGGCCATGTCGCCGTTCCACTTCGGCCAGATGAGCGTGAAGACCGGGATCTACGGCACTGAGACGGCGCTCGACGGGATCCGCAAGGTGTCCCTGAAGATCGAGCGCCCGCAGGCCGTCGAGCGCTTCTACGCCGGGCAGGCCGGCCTCAAGAAGGAGCCGATCTCCAATGACCAGGTGAAGATCAGCGGGTCGCTGGAGGGCGACTACGTCAGCACCCTGCTCGACGATCTCCACACCTCGGACGCGGCCACGTCATTCGTCTGGGATTTCACGGGGCCGATTATCGAAGCGGCGCACGCCGAACGGATCACGTTCAAGGTCCCGGCGATCCGCCTGGATGACACACCCCCGGTGGTCGAGGGATTCGACGTGATCAAGCCGACGTTCAACTTCACCGGCCTGTACGACGGGACGAACCCCACGTCCATCGAGTACATGTCCACGGACGTCACGCTCTGAGGAGGTGGCCCGATGGCTGTCTCCTCTTTCCAGATCCTCGGCACCGGCCAGTTGCTGGAGCTGCAGCGCAAGCTGCGGGCGGCCGGACACGAGAACATCCGCCGCAGCATGCAGCGCAGGATCCGCCGGGCGGCCGAGCCGCTGCGCGACGACCTGCAAGCCACGATCCGCGGCCTGCCGATCCGCTCGGCCGGCCGCGCATCCGGAAAGCGGGGCGGGGCGTCCCCGACCACCCGTCCGCTGCGCGGGACGCTTGCCGACGCCATCCGGATCAGCGTCCGCACCAGCGGCAATCCCGGAGCGCGGGTGTGGGTCGACGAGGCCCGCCTGCCTCCGGACCTGAAGAACATGCCCAACGTGATCAACACGGGCCGGATCCGGCACCCGGTGTTCGGCAACCGCCGCCGCTGGGCCACCCAGACCGCGCCGCCCTTGTGGTGGGACAAAACGGTCCGCCGCCGCACCCCCCGCATGCAGTCCGAGGTCGCACGCGTCGTCGACGACGTGCGCCGCCAACTCACCTAGGAGCAGCCTTGATCATCGTCTACACGCCCGAGGGCGGCGAGCCCGAGCACTACGACGCGCGGTCGCTGCTCGCCTCCGAGGCATCCATCGTCGCCAGGACCATCGACCAGACGTGGCCGCAGATCAAAGAAGGTCTGCCCGACGAGGACCTCGACGCGATGCGCGGCGTGGTCTGGGTCCTGAAGAAGCGGCACCAGCCGACCCTGCGGTTCGGGGACTTCGACCCCGGGGTGGAGGAGATGGTCACCCGCTGCGACCAGCGGGAGATCACCGACTGGGTCACCGGCGCGTTCGCGATCCGGGAGAAGGAACCCGATGTGACGACGGAACAGATCGTCCAGGCGCTCCGTGAGGTACCTGCCGCGGCCGTCGACCCGGCCCATGCCGAGGCCCTCATCAAGGAACTCGCCGAGGGCCCAAAAGGCCTGGCGCCCGAGACCGGGCCCGAGGCGGAGTCCATGAGCGCGACGTTGACGAGCTCCGAGTCGAGTACCTCGGACTCTTCGCTCACCTCCTCCACATCGACCCCAACGGAGTCGACCGCCTGACGGTCGACGATTTCTACGCGCTCATCGCCTGGATGGATGCCCACCAGCAGGCCCAGATGTCCGGAGGTGAGTGAGCGTGGCGCAGCTGACGTTCGTGCTCGACGGCCGCGACCAGCTGTCCCGCGTGCTGGACGGGGCGGGTAATGCGGCGGACCGCTTCGGCCGGCGCCTCCTGGCCGCGTCGATCAACGGCGATGCGGCGATGCGGCGCCTCGGCGACCGCGCCACCTCGAGCATGGCCGGGCTGCAGCGCGACTCGGACGCTGGGGCGAAGGCAGTTGAGGCGCTGAAGAAGAGCGTCATCTCCCTTGCCCCCGCAGCCATCCCCGCCGTGTCCGCCATGGCGCCGCTCGCGGCCGGGACTGGCGCTGTGGCGGTGGCGGCAATCGCGTTCACCGCGGCGCTGGTGCCTCAGATCGGTGCGCTGTCGGAAGCGGCGGAAGCCGAGAAGAAATACGACGAGGCAGTTGAGAAGTCGGGGAGGACGTCACAGGACGCGATCACGGCGCAGGTCGAGTACCAGCGCGCCGTGGCCAAGCTGCCCCCGGAGACACGCAAGGCGGCCGCGTCCCTCGGCGTCCTGAAGGACACGTACAAGGACTGGTCCAACGGCCTTGCGGGCGACACGATGGCGCCCGTCACCAAGGGCTTCGCCATCCTCAACGCCCTGCTGCCCAAAACCACCGGGCTGGTGAAGGGCACCGGGCGCGAGCTGGACCGTACCGTCACGATCATCGGCGGGGCGATGGCGAGCCCCGGGTTCGACCGGGTTACCGCGAAGTTCGAGAAGTTCGCCACCGGGACGCTGCAGCGCGTCAATGACGGGCTCGTGAACCTGATGCGCACGGGCGACGCAGGCAAGGTTGGCGCGGGTGCAACGGAGTTCATGGACTTCGCCCGCGCGCAGGGGCCCGTCGTGGCAGACACGCTGCGCAACGTCGCTATGGCGCTGATGAACATTCTTCAGGCCGGGGCCGATGCGGGCGTCGGAATGCTGCAGATCATCAACGGACTGTCGAGCATCGTGGCAGCCGTACCGCCGGGCGCTATCGCGGCACTGCTGCAACTCGCCATTGCCATCAAGGCAGTACGCCTGGCCGCAGTCGGCTTTGGCGCCGCGCGCGTAGCGATGGCCGCTTTCGGCGTGCAGCTGCTCGCGATGCAGACCGCCGCGGCCGGGGCGCCGGGACGGCTCGGTGCGGTAACGGCGGCGATCGGTGCGATGAGCCGCGGCGCGAAGCTCGCGTTGGCCGGTACCGGCATTGGTCTGCTCGTCATCGCCATCAGCGAGCTGGCGTCCATGGGCCGGAGCGCACCGCCGGACGTCGACAGGCTGACGTCATCGCTGAGCTCTCTGGCCGACACCGGCAAGGTCAGCGGTGAGGCTGCCCGTCTTTTCGGGTCCGACCTGAACGGGCTCTTCGACTCGGTGCGCTCCCTGACCGACCCCAGCACGGCCGACAAGGTCCAGCAGTTCCTCGTCGGCTGGTCCGGCTTCGACTCGACCCCGGTCAAGGAAGCCAAGCAGAACTTCGACGCGATCGACGACTCCCTGACGAGCATGGTCCAGGGCGGCCAGTCCGACCTGGCGGCGGCCGCGCTGGAACGACTGAAGGCGGGATACAGGGAGGGCGGCGGCGACGTCGCCAACTTCACGTCCAAGCTGGACGGCTACAAGCAGGCGTTGGCTGACCAGGCGTTTGAGCAGAAACTCGCGGCCGACGCGATGGGTCTGTTCGGGGCGCAGGCTCAGTCTGTCCAGGCCAAGCTCGATGCGCAGAAGGCGTCTACCGACGGTCTGCGCCAGAGCATCATGGCGCTCAATGAGGTCAACCGGGCCGCGCTCGATGGCCGCGCCGGCATGGAAGCCTCGATCGACGCGGCAGCCAAGGCCACTAAGGACCACGCGTCCGCGCTGCGCATGAGTAACGGCGAGCTGAACCTCAACAGCGAGAAGGCCCGCGCCGCCTCGACCGTGCTGACCGACCTGGCGCGGAAGACTGAGGAGAACGTCTCCTCCGCGCGGAACTCCGGCAAGTCGTGGGACTACGCGAAGGGGCAGTACGAGCGTGGCCGCACGGCGCTGATCCGCAGCGCGGACGCGATGGGCCTCACTCGGTCCGAGGCTGTACAGCTGGCCGGCCAGATCCTGAAGACCCCGAACAAAACCGCCTACCTCAAGGGCAACCTCAGCGACCTGCAGGACAAACTCGCCGACGCCAAGGGCCGCCTCAGCAGGGTGCCGGACAGCCGCAAGGCCCAGGTGCGGGCTGACATCGCCAACCTGCAGTCGGCCATCGCCGCGGCGAAGCGGGCGATCGCCAGCGTGCAGGGCAAGACCGTCACTGTCAGGACCCACTACGTGGTGACCGGCAACACGGCCCGACAGCCCGGCTCCGCCGGGTCTCAGCTGAAGTATGCGTCGGGCGGCCTGGTGGGCTTCCCCGGCGGCGGCCCTGTCCGCGGCCCCGGCACGGGCACGAGCGACAGCATCCTCGCCATGGTCTCCAACGGCGAGTACGTCGTGAAGGCCCAGTCCGTCGCGAAGTACGGCGTCCGGTTCCTGCAGGCCATCAACGAGGGCCGTCTGGGCATGGCGGCCGCCCTCGGCTCCGGTGGCGGCTCGATGGGTGGCGCCGGCCGGGAGGTCGGCCGCGGCCTGTCGGCGGGCATGGCATCGAGCACGGCCGGTGTCGAGTCGGCGGCCAGGTCGATGGCGGGCGCGGTCATTACCGGGATTCGTGCGGAGCTGGAAATAGCCAGCCCCTCGAAGAAGACGCGGGCGCTGGCGGCGGATGCGGGCCGGGGCATGCTCATCGGCCTGACCGGATCCAAAGCCAGGATCCGGGCCACCGCGCGGGACTTGGTCAAGGACATCTGGGCGGCCTGGAAAGGCACGCGCAGCACCAAGGACAGCACACTGGTGCGGATGGTCAACCAGGACACGGCCAAGCTCCAGTGGCTGGCCTGGCGGCGGGACATCCTCGCATCGAAGATCGCGGCGGCCAATAAGTACGCCAAGGACATCACGGGTCAGGCGAGAGAGGGGGCCAAGCTCGGCAATCTGGGCCTGGACGCCGAGGAGGTGACAGCGGGCAGCATCAAGGGCGGGCTGGCCGCAAAGCTCCAGAAGATCAAGACCTTCACGGGATACATCAACACCCTGGGGAAGAAGGGCCTGAGCCGGACCCTGCTGAGGCAGATCCTCGATATGGGCCCCGAGCAGGGCTACGCCTACGCGTCCGCGCTGGCTGGCGCATCCAAGGCCACCATCAAGTCCATCAACAGCACCCAGTCGCAGATCGACAAGGCGTCCACGACTCTCGGCCGCGACGGCGCAGATCGCCTGTACGACTCCGGGAAGAACGCCGGCAAGGGCTTCCTGAAGGGGCTGGAGGGCGAACAGAAGAAGATCGAAGACCTGATGATGAAGATCGCCAAAGGCATGCAGAAGGCGATCCGCAAGGCGCTCGGTATCAACAGCCCGGCCAGAAATCTGATCCCCGATGGGGTCAACACCGTCCGGGGCTTGGCGCTCGGAGTCGTCGAGGGCGCCCCCTACCTGGACCGGGCGCTCGGAGTCATTACCGATCGGGCCGCCAGCACGCGCCCCGTCATCGGCCGACCTGCGATCACCGCCGGTGCGGGCAGCGCAGGAGGCGGAATTCACTACCACATGCAGGTCGATGTGCACGCGGCGATGGACCCGGTCGCCGTCGGCCGGGAGCTGCAGCGCGTGCTCGTCTCCTTCGGCAGGAGGCAGGGCGCCACCGTGAATCTGAATGTGGGGAGATGACCCGTGCCGCTGCTGGTGGAAATGGGCTGGGGCGGGCTTGTGCAGGCCCCGGACACGATCACGTGGACGGACATCACCCCCTATGTCGATGTGACGCAGAAGGTGGTGATCACCAGGGGGGCGTCGGATGAGTTCAGCGAGGCGCAGCCCGGCACTGCCACCCTGCGCCTCGACAACGAGCGCAGGCTCTTCAGCCCCGGCCACAGTGGGTCGCCCTATTACCCGTTTGTGCGGCGTAACGCGCCGATCCGAATCAGCGTCGCCGTGATCCCCCAGCAGATCGGTGCGGGTCCGACCTGGCCGCTCGCCCAGCTGGGCGACGACTTTGACGACGGCCGGGTCAACACCACGCTGTGGCCGACGAACACGGGCGGCGCCACCGAAACCAGCGCGGGCCGACTGCGTATCCCGATGACCCCGGGCGTTGACACGAGCTTCGCCAGCGCCAGGGTGTGGACGCTGGCGAGCAGCCAGGTGACCGCCAAGCTCGCGCGGACGCCCACGGCGTCCGGCTCGTCCAGCGCGACCGCGTCGATGTGGGTCACCTCGACCACGGCCGGCACCCGGATCGGCTGGCACTTCAACGCCATCACTCGCGTCCTTTCCGCCATGACGCAGGTCGGCGGCGCCGATGCCACCCCGACCAGCTTCCAGCACGACGTCAGGGAACACGTGTGGCTCCGTATCCGGGAGGCTGGTGGCACGGTCTACTGGGAGACGTCAGGGGACGGGTACAGCTGGACGACGGCCCGCACCCTGGCGACTCCCGCATGGGTCGCCAGCCAGGTCCACGCGGTGGAGTTTCCCACCAGCCGCACCGGCGGCACGGCCAGCGAAATCGAGTGGGACCTGGTCGGCGCGGTCGTGCGGCCGAGGTTTTGGGGCATGGTCAATGACTGGCCCGTCCGGTGGTCGGGCCTGGAATCGACCGTGAGCATCACCGCCACAGACATTTTCAAGCGCCTCAACAGGATGCCGCCGCTGCGGTCCATGCTGTCCGAGGAGATCCTGCAGGCCGCACCGCTGGTGTACTACCCGCTCGCCGAGCCGTCGACATCCACCTCGGCCGGGGACCTGAGCGGCACGGCCGCCGGCGCGCTGGCCATCACCCAGGCGGGCAGCGGAGGCACGCTCGAGTTCGCCGCCGGCACCGGCCCGCCCGCCGCCGGGGAGCCGTGCCCGATGTTCACCCCAGCCTCCACCAGTGCCGGAAAATACTTGACCGCCGACCTGGGCCAGGTTTTTCAGGACACGTCGAGCAGCCGGATCAATTTCATCGAGTGCTGGTTCAGCACCAGCACCACCGGGCGGGTCATCCTCGCCGTCGCGTCAGCTGACCAGTACAACCAGATGGTCTTCGCCCTGTCCGCCACCGGGACGCTGCAGATCGAGTACACCGAGGACGCGCCGGGCGCCACGACCGTCGTACCCATCGCGACCGGGAATCTCGCCAACGGCCAGCTGCATCACATCGCCTACGACGAGTACGCCTTCAGCATCTACGTCGACGGAGTCACCTACTCCACCGGCAGTGCGCCCTCCATGGGCCGCGGCATGCGGAACCTGTCCGTCGGTGGCTACAAGGGCACCCGGCTGTGGTCCGGCAGCATCGCACATTTGGCGTTTTACGCCAACGCGTACTACCCCATGGCCGCGACGCTCCTCGACCACCGCACCGCCGGCACCACCGGATTCGAGGGTGAGACGGCCGATGCCCGTATCGCGCGCCTCGCCCGGTACGCGGGCCTGGACTCCGTCACCATCTCGGGCACCACCCACGACCCGGTCGCCAGCCAGGGCCCCGCCGGCACGGGAGCACTGGCCCGCATGCGCGAGGTGGAGGTGACCGAGTCCGCGAAACTCTTCGCCAGGCGGGACTGGTACGGGCTCGCCTACCAGTCCCGCGACGTGCGCTACAATCCCGACCCGCTCGGCGAGGCGTTCACGATCGCCTACGCGGACCTCGACACCAGCGGGGTGGAGGTGACCGACGACGATCAGAAACTGGTCAATACCGTCGACGCGTCCCGGCCGGGCGGCGCCACGCAGCGCGTCGCCGCACCCGAGTCCGTGGCCACGTTCGGGCCCTACGAGAGATCCCTCGACCTGCTGAAAACCAGTGACAACAGCGTGCTGGACGCTGCGTACTGGCTGGTCTCCCGCTACGCCAACCTCGAGCCGGAGTTGCGCGAAGTGCCGGTCGATGCAGCCACCTTGCCGACGTACCTCGACATCCTCGACGCCGACATCAGCAGTTATTTCAGCGTGACGGCCATGCCGTCCCAGGCTCCCGCTCCCGAGCTGCGCGTCACCGTCGAGGGCTACACCGAGACCCTCTCGGACGTCGAGCACCACATCCAGTTCCGCACCTCGCGCAGCGCGACCGACTCCGTCTGGGTCCTGGGTGACCCGACATACGGCGTCCTGGACTCCACCACCCGACTCGCCTACTGAAAGGGACCCACGTGCCCATCGCCGTGCTCCGCGCTGAGACGTTCTATCTCCCGCCGCCCACCCAACCGCGCAACGCCTGGGACCAGGTGCCCGCAGCCGAGAGGGTCTTCCGGTGGATCGAGTACCGCCTTCAGCGGCGGGTCGTGCCTCCGGAGGCGACAGTCGACCAGACCTATTTCGCGCGGATCAACGGCAACCGGTGGCTCACCGACTGCATCTGCGGCAGCGCCCAGGTCATCAGCCCCACTGACCCCCGGTACGCCTGCACCGAATGCGGCTGGGGCTGGTGCGCGGTCACCTTCCCCGCCGATGTGGCCGCGGTCGAGGCTTCGCTGCTGGAGCTGGCCCCGCACCTGCGTCACTGGTGGAACGAGCTGGACCCGCTCAACCCCGTTCAGCCCGAACCTCCGGCCGAGGAGCCGCAGTGACCTTCACTCCACGAACCTGGGTCGTTGGCGAAACCGTCCAGGCCGCCACCATGAACCAGGAGATCCGCGACCAGTTCAACAGCATGTTCGCCGCCTGGACTGCATACACCCCGTCCTGGACTGCGGTCACCACCAATCCCTCGCTCGGCAACGGGACCTTGAGCGGTCGGCACATGAAGATCGGCCGCAGCTGCAAGCTGCATATCGTGCTCACCATCGGCAGCACGACAACGTTCGGCGCCGGCGAACTGCGGCTGTCTCTGCCGTTCACCGCGGCGAGCGTCACCGGCGGCCCCGGCGTCCTCAATCACACGGTCAGCCGGGCCGGCACCCCCAACTTCGTCATGGGCGCCAGCCCCCTGTCCTCCAGCACCACCACCACCGGATCGGTCTGGCTCTCCAACCCGGGCACGATCGGCGACTGGAACGTCTGGGCGGATGCCGCCCCATGGGCACTCGCCGCCGGCGACATCCTGCGCTGCTACGGCGAATACCAGACCGCCAGCTGACCGACCCCGCCACCCACGCCCCGGCCATCTGGCTCGGGGCGTTCGTCATGTCTGGAGATCTTCATGGCCACACCGCTCACAGCCGACCGGCTCCTGGCCGCCCTGCGCGCCGAGGGCGTCAAGGTCGCCGAGTCCGGCAACTGGCGCACCCACAACCGCAACTCAAAGGGTGCGTGGGGGCCTGTCCACGGTGTGATGATCCACCACACGGTGACGTCGGGTACCCGTCACACCGTTGATCTCTGCCGCAACGGGTACACCGCCCTGCCTGGCCCGCTGTGCCACGGGGTCATTGCCAAGGACGGCACCGTTCACCTCGTCGGCTACGGGCGGGCCAACCACGCCGGCATGGGCGACGACGACGTGCTCCAGGCCGTCATCGCCGAGAAGCCCCTGCCGCCCGACAACGAAGCCAACACCGACGGCAACGCCCGGTTCTACGGCTTCGAGTGCGAGAACCTCGGCAACGGCAAAGACCCCTG
The DNA here is from genome assembly GCF_039533765.1 of Streptomyces enissocaesilis. Classification (NCBI taxonomy): domain Bacteria; kingdom Bacillati; phylum Actinomycetota; class Actinomycetes; order Kitasatosporales; family Streptomycetaceae; genus Streptomyces; species Streptomyces enissocaesilis. Next base: position 215,710 of record NZ_BAAAUD010000013.1, read on the forward strand.
GCCCGAGGTCCAGCGAGAGGCGATCGTCCGCGCGTCGGCCGCGATCCTCCGCGCGCACGGCTGGGGCAAGGCCGGCAGCACCTCCGTCGTCGGCCACAGCGAGTGGCAGCCCGGAAAGATCGATCCGCGCGGCCTGCCCGGGGGTATGGACGCGATTCGCCGCGACGCAGCCGAGCGGCTGAAGCACCCCGCCAGCTGGTCGCCGGCCGCACCCAAGCCGCCGACCCCGCCGCCCGCACCGAAGCCCCCCACGACCGCGGAGCGGATCACCGCTCTGGAGAAGCGCGTCACCGCGCTGGAAAAGAGGAACTGACATGGCTGCACCCGTAGAGAAGAAGGTCACCGCCGCCACTGTCGCGGCCTACCTCGGCAGCACCGGCCTCCTGGCCGTGCTCACCGCGATCCAGGACAACTCGGGGCTCGTCGGCGGACTGCCCGACGGCCTGGAGCCGTTCGTCCTGGCACTTGTCCCGACCGCGATCACGTTCGTCTCTGGGTGGGCTGCTCGCCACACGCACCGCGATCCTGCTGGCGTGTGACAGATCTGATCGGAGCCTGCTGTGTCTGACCCGACTGCGGGCGAGCTGGAACGCCGGTACAACGAGCGGTTCGCCGATGTCCGCGAGGACCTGCAGAACCTGCAAGTGCTGATCGACAAGCGAGTGTCGGTCGAGCGCTACCAGACGGATCAGCACTACGGGGACGAGGCGTTCCGGCAGCTCGGCGAGCGGGTCAAGGCCATAGAGGAGGCTCGCACCGCGGAGGCCCGGCAGGTGGATGCAGACCGGCGCGCGATGGAGGCTCAACGCCGCACGGACAAACGGCTCCTCCTCACCGCGTTCGTCGTCCCGGTGCTCCTCGTCCTCCTCCAGGTGTACCTGGCGACGAGAGGGGCCGGTTCGTGAGCGCCCACAAGCAGCCGTCGAGGGCCCATCTCGCAGACCTGCGGTACGCCCTGACCGTCCTGGCCGCGCTCGGAGCGTTCGCCTGGATCGTCATCACCATGCAGGGACAGGGCTCCGAACTCCGCAACGAGCGTGCCGCGCGGGACGCACTCGCCCGGCAGGTGCAGGACATGGGGGGCGAACCCGTCGCGGGCCCGCCGGGCAGCAGGGGTGAGCCTGGCCTCGGTGAGCCGGGCCCGTCCGGTCCCCCCGGCCCCGAGGGTGAGCCCGGCGACCCTGGCCCCACTGGTCCAGTCGGCCCGTCCGGGAAGCCTGGCGACGACGGCAGCGATGGCAGCGACGGCGTGGGTGCGACCGGCCTCCCCGGAAAACCGGGTCAGCCTGGTGAGCCAGGCGAGGACGGTGAGACCGTGATGGGCCCACCCGGACCAGCCGGACCGCAGGGCGAACCCGGGCCCGCCGGTCCGGCTGGTCCCGCCGGCGAGCAAGGGCCGCCTGGAGAACAGGGCCCACCTGGCGAACCAGGGGCAGACGGCCGCGACGGAACGGACGGCCAGTCGTGCCCTGAGGGGTACAGCTGGCAGACCCCCTCCTATGACCCGGCCGCGATGGTCTGCCGCAAGGACGGCGCCCCGGACCCGGAGCCTCCGCCGGGCAACTCGCAGTCGAATGCCCTAGACCCTTTCCGCCGCCAGTACCCGTAGGAGGGCTCCATGTTCCCTGTTGGCGTCGAGACCGTCACCGTCACTGCGGGGGCATCCGGCTACCGCACCCCAGACGGCGACCCTTACCTGGGGACCATCCGGTTCACCCCGTCGGTCGCCCGCGTCACCTCCGCCACCCACGGCGTCATCGCCCTCGGCGCCGTCAACATCAGCCTGAACGCCTCCGGCGGCTTCAGCGAGACGCTGCTGGCCACCGACGCCGAAGGGTTCAGCCCGACGGGCTGGACGTACCGGGTCGACGAGGAGTTCACCAACGCCCCAGGCCGGGCCTACGACATCAGCCTCCCCGCCGGGGCCCCCATCGTGACGCTGCCCGCTCTTGCTCCGGTGGCGTCGTCGACCGGCACGGTCGAGTCGCCTGCCGTGCTGTCCGTCAACGGCGAGACCGGCATCGTCGACCTCAACCCAGCCGACGTCGGCGCAGACCCGGCAGGCGCCGCCACTGCCGCTGTCGCCACCCATGCCGTGGCCCTCGACCCGCACGGCGACCGGGCCTACGGCAACAGCAAGTTCGCCCTCAGCCTCGACCTAGCGGAGCTCGGCGGTACCGTCAATGATCTGTCAACCACAGTCACCGCGGTCGATGGCTTCGTGAACGACTGCCTGGTCAGGGTGCAGGCCATCGAGCAGGGCACTGCCTTCCTGGCCGGCGGGAACTTCACGGCCCCGGTGGACATAGCGGGTTCGCTGGTGGTGAATCCACATGGCGCACCGGCCGGATACCCCATTGGCCAGGCCGGGGCCGCCGAGTCGGTCAGCATCCTCTCGTCCTTCGCCGGCGGTGAGGACGAGGGTCAGCCGGGCCAGTTCGACAGCACGGGCCGCCTGAACTTGTACTCGTACCAGCGTGCGGACGTGGGCAGTTACGGCGAGACGGTCCGGCACTTCCTGATGCGCAAAGACGCAAAAGCGATGGAAGCTTGGTACTTTCCCTCCGGCGGCTACGACGTCAACCGGGACCCGGTCGGCACGATGCGTCCGGTGGTCTGGACGGGGGCGCACTGGGAGGCCAACAACCACGCGAGCAACCACAAGCACTGGAGCGTCGAAACCCCCTCGTCGACCGGCAGCATCGAGACCCGGTTCGAGGTCAGGTGGGGCGACCCGACCAACGACACGGCCATCGCGGGCCTCGACAAGACGATGATCGCGACGAACTTGGCGGACTTCGTGGTGCGCTGCACGAACGGCCAGGAGATGCGCCTGACCAGCCCTGACGGGCAGGAAAAGAAGCTCGTCTTCTCCCGGGATGCGGAGGGTGACCCGCAGTACCGGCGGTGGGCGATCCGCTCCACCAGCGAATCGGAGACCGGCAGCAACGCCGGGTCGAACTGGCAGCTCGCGAGGTACGACGACGCCGGCATCTTCCAGGACAACCCGATCGTCGTCAGCCGGGCCACCGGCAATGTCACGCTCGGGCCGGGGCTGATCGCTCGCCGCGGCTCGGGGTCCGCATCCAGCCTCAGCCTCAACAGCACGAGCCTCGGCGGAGGCATCGGAGTCCTCGCCATGGGCAACGCGCCCACACTGCCTACGGCGTCCGTGACTGGCGGGGGCGTCCTATACGCCGAAGCCGGCGCCCTGAAATGGAAGGGGTCCAGTGGAACCATCACAGTCATCGCCGCAGCCTGAGCCAGACGAGAACGGGCTGCACCACTGCCCGCGCTGCACGGACGCTGTACTCGACCTCGACAAGCACCTCGGTTGGTGCGAGGAACCGACCCCGGATCCTGTCGCCGAGGCCAGGCGACTGATCGCCCTCGACGAGCAGGCCCGCATGCAGGCCTGCGCCGCCGAGATCGAGCAGGTCCTCGCCCGGCACGGCATGCGCCTCGACGTCACCCCCGCGCAGATCAGCATCGCGCCCGCCTGACACAGCCCCTCCCGCTCCGGCGGGAGGGGCTTTCGTCATGCCCGGGAAGCGCCATGGGAGTCGACGCGCATGACGCTCCCATGACCAGAGCTAGCGCATAACGTTCCCTGAAGCGCGCCCGGTTGGGCGGCAGCACTCTCGATAACATGCCATATCGCGGGCGTTATTTGGGATGATTGTCCGAATCTTGGTCCGCACGCTTTCCCGTAGTCCGCCCCTCGGCGATCTGCTGTGCACGCGCCCTGCTGATGCTGAGCTCAGCAGCAACCTGGGCATGGCTGAGTCCGTCGTCGCGCATCTCCTGTACCACACCCTGCCGGATCTCCCGGAGCCAGTGCTGTAGTTCGGGGATCGCCTGAAGGGCAGCCCCGACCGTCTTGGCGCGCTGGATCGGATCGCCTTGCTCGGCAAGGTGTTTGAGGTTCTCGAAGGGGCTCGGCGGGTTCGTCATGGATTCAGTGTAAGGGGTGGGTTGACATTTGTAAGGGGTGCCCTTACATTGATGGTACGGAAACGACGCCAAGCAGGGGAGACGGAAATGGGCGACTGGGTCATCACCTACTACAAGCGGACACAAACCGAGCCGGTGAAGACCCGTCGCGTGAACGGCCTCGACCTCAGCAGCGTGCAGGTCATGGCCGATGAATGGCGCGAGTGGACCAACGGCTACGCCGTCATTGAAGCCGCGCCCGCCGAAGAGGCGCATCCCCAACCCCAGCCGTCCCCTGCCGGGGTCACCGACCACCGAGGCGCTCGCCACCTGGTCAGCCTCGACCGCGAGCGTCATGACTTCTGGACAGCCGCCGGAGAGCTCAAGGGCTCCTGCATCTGCGGCTGGGTCGACTACCAGACCTACCAGCCGGGCGGCGAGAACTACGCCCGTCTCCAACTCCAGTACCGCGCAACTGACCACCTGCCACGCCCCGCCAAGCAGCGGAGAAACACATGCCCTACGCCCGCCTCGTGCCGACCTACGACAACCACAAGCGCCGTGCGACCGAAGCAGATGGAACTGTCCACGCCGCCCGTGGCGCTGCCGGAGGATTCACCACAGCCTGCGTCGCCTATCCCGCACCCGAGGCCGAGCGGCTGGAGTTCGCGCCCGGAGCACCCGTCACCTGCGACGGCTGCCTGAAGGCTCTCGATGGGACTGCCTGACCGCGACGGCGCCCTGACTGAAGGAAGCAGCCGGGGCGCCACTCCGGTTACCCAACACAAGAAGGAAGCTGTGACCGCACTGCACTCAACCGTCAGCCTCACCGACGACCTTCGCGCCGCTGCCGAGCATCTGCGCGACCTCGGCGACACGGAGATCGCGCGGTCGGACGACCCGCTGACCGTGTTCCGCAACCTGTACGCCACCCTCGACGCTCTCCGCGATGCGTGGCCCGCCCTCAGCAGGGCGGCCGGGTTCGAGGACTTCTTCAGCCAGGAAGACATCACATTCACCGACGACATCAAGTGCGGACTCCACCTCGCCGCCGACGGCTTGTGGTCCGCGCAGGACGCGATTTGACGAGCCGATGACCGACCTCGTCCCGCGCCAGCCGGACGCCACCCCCGCCACCGCATCGAAAGGACGTTCACGCATGATGACCAATCAAGATCGCGACTCCGAGGCCCGCATTCAGGCGCTCATTGACCAAGAGCAGCATGATGACGACCACGAACCGGGCTGTGCCTCACAGAGCTACCCCGACCCTGGCATCTGCTTCTGCGAGGGAAGTGGGCGGTGAGCGCCACTCACCTCGTCCCGCGCCAGCCAACCGTCACCCCGGCCGCCTACGACGCTGCGACGCTCGCCGTCCTGGCCGCCATGGAAGAGGCAGCCGAGCAGCACCTCGACGCCATCCGCCCCCACAACACGAAGCGCGGGTACGCCAACGACTGGGCGCTGTGGGAAGAGTTCCACGACTGGCTGGGGGAGCGCACCGGGCACCGCATCGCGTCGACCAACGTCACCAAGGGCACGCTCGTCGGGTTCGTCGTCTGGCTCGACACCATCAAGATCGCCGCACCCAACAGCATCGACCGGCGCATTACCGGCGTCACCGTGACCGCGCGCAACGAGCACGGCGTCGAGGTCCCCAAGGCAGCCACGGTCGCAGCCCGGCAGGCCCTCAAGCCGCTGAAGAACGATCCCGAGCGGCAGGCGCGCGGCCGGGGCAAGGCTGCCGCCGTCACTCCCGAACAGCTTCGCCAGATGAACGCCGCCGTCGCCGACGGACTCACCGGACTCCGCGACCGCGCCCTCTGGCTCATGGCCTTCGCCATCGCCGGACGGTCCGCCGAAGTCGCCGCCCTCCGAGCCGACACCATCGTCCACGTCAGCCAAGGACTCGAAGTCCACGTCCCCGCCGTCAAAGGCCGTCCGCCCCGAGACGTCGTCGTCCACTACGGCAAGAACCCCGACACATGCCCCGTCCGCGCCTGGCTCACCTGGCACGCCGCCACAGGCATCGCCACCGGGCCCGCCTTCCTGCCCATCACCGTCCACGGCCGCCTCGGCGACCGCACCCTCTCCCCGGAAGCCGTCCGCGAGATCATCGCCCGCAACGCCGAACGCGCCGGCCTCTCCGTCCGCCTCACCGGGCACTCGATGCGGGCCGGGTTCATCACGACCTCGCGGCGAGCAGGCAAGCGCGAAGAGAAGATCCGCGCCCAGTCCGGCCACGCCGACAACAGCCCCGCCTTCTGGGGGTACATCCGTGAAGCCGACAAGTGGACCGACGCCGCCAGCGAGGACATCGGGCTGTAGGGCAACCCCCGCACGATCAACGTTTTTCAGTCACACCCCTGTCGCCATGGCTGATTCTGGTGCAGTGTGGTGATCGGAGACGCCCCCGCCTCCCCAGGGGCGGGGGCGCCACCCCCTGGCCCCGCCCGTTGACCTGGGCGGGGCCGCGCCGCCCCTCCCGACCTCCCCACGGGAGGGCCGACGGCTGCCCTGCCACACTGAGGGCACCTACCGAGGAGGGGCCCCATGAGCGATGAGTTCGCCGACATCGAGGCGGTCATGAAGCGCCTGCCGCAACCAACGCTCGACGACGTCCTGCGCGCCCAGCGAGAGGCAGAGAACACACCGCCGCCCGTGACGACGATGCCGCAGCCCGGCTTCCATCCTGGGGGCATCGTCCGTTACCACTGCCCTTTCGGCTGCGGCTGGTCGCACGACGAGAACCCCAGCCTCGAACCGACCGGGCCGCTCCTTCTGCCGGCCAACTTCACGAGCGGCAACATCAGTGACGCGATCACCTCGATGGCCGAGGTTCGCGGCAAGGCGTATGCCCGGCGGGTCGAACAGGCCATCGCCGACCACTTCGAAAGCGCTCACCCCGAACGCTGACCCCGGCCGCGTTGTCAGCCCCCGCGGCTACGCTTACCGGTACTGGATCAGCACTCCTATCAAGGGGCTTGCTGCTGCTGACGAAGCCCCGCCCCGAACAGCGCCGGGTGCGGGGCATCGCCATAGGAGGACACCGTGGACCGTCACATGCGCATGTTCATCGTCGGCCTGACCGTGCCCCTGGTCGCCTTCGCTGCCATCGCCCTGATCGTGCGACCCGACTCGCTGCTCCAGTGGCTGACCGTCGGGGCGACCCCGTTCGTCGCCTCCGCCGTCGTCGCCATGGTGTACGCCTACCGGTCGCGCGGGCCGATCGAGGCGCCTACTCGTCGCCGTCCTGGCGCACGGCGGCCTTGACCGCCATCTCTACCTCGTACCGGTTCTGCCCGGTCGCCTCGGCGTGCGCGGTCACCGCGGCCTGCACCGCCTCGGCTGCTTCCAGCCACGGGGCCCACGTCTCGCGGGTGTACGGCTGCCGCATCGCATCCTCGTAGGCCGCAGCCGCTTTGCGCTGGAGGTTGATCAGGTCGTCGGGGGGTTCGATGTTCGCCACGGCCGGATCCTAAACGGCAGGTCTGACAACAGGCCGCAGGTCACGCCGCCTCGGCAACCTCGGCCCTCACCGCAGCAACCCACTCCTCCAGCAGCCGCTGATACTCCTCCGGCGACAGCTCGCCAGCCCGCTCGCGGATCTCCGCATTCACCACAGCAGCAGGGCGCGGGGCACCTGGAGGCGGGGGAGTTGGGGGCATGCGGCAAGGCTACGGCGGGGCACTGACAGCGTCACCCCGTTTGGGGGTCAGTCCCGGCTCGGCAGCCGCGTCACGAAGGTCCCGATGCCCGGCTCCATGTACGCCAGGCCGGCGTCGCGCAGCTCTTTCAGGACCCGCCGCGCGGTCACCGGGCTGATCCCCGTCTCCTCCACGATCGCCAGGGCGGACGGCAGCCGCTCACCAGGTCGGTACTGGCCGCTGTCGATGCGTTCCTCCAGCAGGGCGTACACCTGTCGCCACCTGGGGATTTCCGGTTTCCACTCCATGATCCCGACGCTAGGTGCGGTAGGTCGACCAGGCGAGACGAGTTCACCTAGCTCGCCTATCGCACCTATCGCGCTAATCTGGCCACGAAGCACAGAACCCCGGCGACCGCGTGAGGGCGGCCCCGGGGCGTGGCCAACCTGGTGAGAGGTCGACATGGCGGATTCTACGGACCAGGCAGCAGCCGGCGAAGAGGCGGGAGCGACCGGTCTGGAGCAGGCGTGGGACGCCTTCACCCTCCACATCCGGGACTGCGCCACCTGCCGCAGCGGCATCGACTGCTCTGTCGCGGCCGGGCTCAAGGCGACCCTGCGCGACGCGCGAGCCGCAGCATGAGCGCCAGCACCCGCCAGCTGCCCGCCGCGGAGGATGTCCGGTTCGGGCAGGCCAGGGGGTGGGACTGCATCTGGTGCGGGAGGCGGCTCACCAGCGGCGCGGTCAGTGTGGGGCGGGTCAGCGAAGAGCGGGCAGGCCTGTCGTTCGAGGTCTTCGCTTGCCCCGGGTGCGGCAAGAATGGCACTTCACACGGGGCGTGAGCGGCGCGCACAGGTATATGCGCGTAGCACCCTTCCGCCAGGACCGATCATCGGCTTTACTCATGACTTCGGCCTGGCCCGTGCCGTTATGAAGCCCCCACAGGGATCCCGCCCGCCGTGTGCGGTGGAGCAAGCGCGGCGGGCGGGAAATCTTTGGGCTACTCCCCCTCTAGCAACCGGGTGACCGGGATGTTGAGGGCGTGGGCGATGCGCATAAGCCACCCGATCCGTGCATCGGTGGCGCCGGACTCGATGCGCTGAATGGTGAGGCGCTCGACGCCGGACAAGTCCCGGAGTGCTTCTTGCGTGAGGCTGGCATGGAGTCTCTGCGTCCGAACCCGATCGCCGAGGGCTCGACGCTCGTCGAGCACCCACTGGGGATCAGGTTCGCGTGGCACGCGACAAACGCTCACCCGTTGGCGATCATGAGTCAGCCTATGCAGACATGCTTTATGTGATCTTGAGAGGTCGAGCACGGGAGATGTGCCCCGGGTCCGCGCGGAGTCGGGGCGACTTGGCGTCGAAGGCGCAAGAGCGCCCCCACCTGTCGGGGCGGCCCTTGATCAAATCGGGTACGTGGACTCTTTGTGGACTCTCAGCCATTCACAACGAAAAGAGCCCCTACTGGCTGCTACACCGGTAGGGGCTCTGACCTGCCACTATCTACATGTGGGCGCGGACGGTTTCGAACCGCCGACATCTGCTTTGTAAGAGCAGCGCTCTACCCCTGAGCTACGCACCCGTGGATGAGGCAACAGCGTACATGGCTCACGGGGAGGGATGGCAATCCGTTGCCCGGCCGGCCGGCGCCGGGGCGGCGGGGGGATGACCCCACCCCGGTTCGGTGGCGGCCCGCATCGCGCCGGAGCGGGGCCGTTCGTACGGTGAGGGCTCACGCCGGGACTACTTGGGGGATCGATCACCATGGCACTTCGTACCCGCACCTTCCTCGCCGTCGGCGGGGTCGTCGCCGCCGTGGTGGCTCTGAGCGGCTGTGGCGGGAGCGAGGCCGAGGACGCGCCCGCCGAGCAGCGGTCGTTCCCGTTCAGCGGGAAGACGCTGACCATCGACGCCGACGACTCGGCCCTCGAACTGGTGCCGGCCGACGTGAAGGACGTCGAAGTCACGCGCCGTGCCGACGGGTGGGTGTTCCTCGGTCAGGGGCCCGGGTCCACCTGGGTGATGGAGGGGGACGAGCTCGTGCTGCGGCAGCACTGCGACGCCATGGTGAGCGACTGCGAGTCGTGGCACCGGGTGAAGGTGCCGCGCGGGGTCGCGGTGACCGTGAGGGACGACAACGGGAAGGTCACGGCCACCGGGTTCGACACCGCCCTCGCGCTCCGTTCCGACAACGGCCGGGTGACCGTCAAGGACTCCAGCGGCCCGCTGGACCTGAGCAGTGACAACGGGGAGATCGTCGCGGAGGGGATCTCGTCGAAGAGGGTGGCCGCCAACTCCGACACCGGGAGTGTGCGGATGGCCTTCACGGTCGTCCCGGACCTGGTGGAGGCCGGCAGTGACAACGGCGAGATCAGCCTCGACCTGCCCAGGGCCACGTACAGCGTGACGGCCAGGAGCGACAACGGCGACATCCGGATCGGCGTGCCGCGCGCCCCGGACAGCCCCCATGTGGTGAGGGCGAACAGCGACAACGGGGAAATCACCGTACGAAGCGCGAACTGACCGGCCCGTGTGTTCGTCCTTGCCTGGTGGGAGAATGTACCGGGCAGGGGCGGACACGGCACGGGAGAGGGATGTGACGGCGACACACGCGCAGCCGTACACGCAGCGAGTACGCCGCCGTACCAAAGCGGGTGCCGTCCGGGACCTCGCCGCGCTCGTGCTCCTGCCGGTGCCGCTGGTCGTCACACTTCCCTTCGCCTTCACGGGCGGTGGTACGAGGCGCTGGTTCGGCGGACGCGGGGAGAATGTGCGCGCCGACGCCCAGGCCGCCAAGGACGAGGCCGCCGCGGCCTTCTACGAGCTGGACACCGCCCAGCGCGACCTGCGGATCTCGATCGAGACGATCACGGCGGTGGACAGCTCGCCGAAGGCCCGCAGAGCCGTGGAGGACTTCGCGGCGCTGGGGCGGCGCATCGACGAGGTCAGCCGTACGTACATCGGCGCCGTCGACGCCCACGACCTCGACCGCGACGACCTGGAGGCTGCCACGGCCGCCAAGGCGCGCACGGAGCTGAGCAGGGCCAAGGACGAGCTGGTACGGGTCAAGGGCGAGCTCGACCGGTACGCGCTGGGGCTCGGGCCGCTGCTCGACACGGCGGAGTCGCAGCTCGCCCGGCTCGCACCCGCCGTGGAGCGGGCCCGTCAGACGCTTCTCGCGGCGAGCAACGCGCTGGACGCGGTACGGGCCTCGGGGCTCAGGGCCGATGACCTCGCGGCCCGTCTGGCGGCTCTCGCGCCCGAGCTGACCAAGCTCAACGAGGGCGCCGGGCGGCACGGCGTACCGGAGACCCTGCAGCGTGCGGACCGGGTGCTGCGCGACGCCGACGCCGTGCGGACCGAGGCCGAGCGGCTGCCGGAGCGGGCGGCGGAGATCGACCGGCGGTTGGTGTCGCTGCGGACCCGGGCCCAGGCGCTGACGACCCGGGCGGGCAAGGTCGAACCGATCCTGAGCGAGCTGCGGCGCCGGTTCACTGCCGCGTGCTGGCAGGACCTGCAGACCGTACCCGCGCAGACAGCGGACACGGTCCGGCGGGCCGAGAAGAAGATCGCGGAAGCGGCCAGGGCGCGTGACGAGCAGCGGTGGCCCGACGCCGTCTCTCTGCTCAGCACGGTCAGGGCGCTGCTGAACTCCACCGACGAGGCGGTTTCGGCCGCCGGTGACCGGCTGCAACGGCTCAATGCCGTGTCCGGGGACCCGCAGCGGGAAATCGAGCGGACGCGGTTCACGATCAGGGACGCTCAGCGGCTGGCCATGGCCGGGCGCAATACGCCCGATCCGCGGCATGCCCGTCCGCTCGACGACTCGGTGGCGCGGCTGGAGCGGGCCGTCGCGGGTCTGGAGGGCCGCCACCCCGACTACTGGCACTTCCTGACCGAGACCGAGGCCGTACGGCGCACGGTGGCGCGGGTCGTCTCGGAGATCCGTGAGGAGCGGGGCGCGGGCTCCTGACCCGGAAGGTCCTGGTCCGGGGGGCGACTCAGTAACCTGGGGGCATGCCTCGTTACGAGTACCGCTGCCGCTCCTGCGGCACCAGCTTCGAGCTGAACCGGCCCATGGCCGAGTCCTCCGCGCCCGCCACCTGCCCGGACGGGCACGACGACACCGTCAAACTGCTGTCCGCCGTCGCCGTGGGCGGTACGGCCAAGTCCGCCCCGGCCGCGCCCTCCGGCGGGGGCGGGTGCTGCGGCGGCGGGTGCTGCGGCTGAGGATCAGCGCTTCCTGGAGAGCGTCACACCGTCCGCGACGGGGAGCATGACGCTCTCCATGCGCTCGTCGGCCGCCGCCCGGTCGTTGAACTCCTTGATCGCGGCCGCCGCGCCCGTCGCGTCCGGGTCCGTGACACCTCCGTGGAAGAAGACGTTGTCGGTGGCGATCACCCCGCCCTGCCGCATCCTGGGCACCAGCTCCTCCCAGTACGGCACGTAGGCGACCTTGTCGGCGTCGAGGTAGGCGAAGTCGATGTGCGGCTCCGCGGGCATGGCGCGCAGGGTGGCCAGGGCAGGGCCGATACGCAGTTCGACGCGGTCGGCGACGCCCGCCTTCGCCCAGGCCTCGCGCGCGTACGCCGTCCACTCCTCCGACACGTCGCACGTGATCAGCCGGCCGTCGGCGGGCAGGGCCCGCGCCATCGACAGCGCGGAGAAACCGGTGAACGTACCGATCTCGACGATGTGCCGTGCCCCGGTCAGCCGGACCAGGAAGGCGAGGAGCGGCCCCTGCTCCTCGGCGGACTGCATGCCCGCGTGCTCCGGCAACTGCCGGTAGGTGGTTTCGACGAGTTCCCGCTGCACGGTGTCCAGCGGGGGGTTGTGCGCCAGCATGTACGCGTACAGCTCGTCGGTGACCGGAGTGCTGTTTCCCTTGCTCATCGCGTCCCTCTCAGATGCCCGGATACCGCAGTGAGGCCAGGATCCGGCGAGTGCAGCCACTGTTTCCCGGCAGTTCGAGCGTGTCGGAGATTGCGCTGGTGTGCTTCTCCAGGGCGCTCTGCGACCCGTGCGGCCGCGTCGCGGGCGCCGCGGTGGTGTGGCCCTGGGCCGTCTCGGCGAGCACGTCGCGCCTCGCTCGGTGAGACGGGACGGTGGATCGGCGCGGGTCGGGAGCCAGCGTACGGCCTCGGAGTCGGAGGCCGCCCGCGCACCGCGGAAAACCGCGGTGTTCTCCGGTGGTCGACGTCCGGGAATCCTGTGGCTTCTTCAGTGTGGCTTCAGGTACGGATTCCTACTGTGGATCGCATGACCGCAAGCAGCGCACCACAATGGATCAACTCCCTCATGGACGCCCTGGGGGCGCCGGGCGCGGGCATCGCCATCGCCCTGGAGAACCTGTTCCCGCCCCTGCCCAGCGAGGTGATCCTGCCGATGGCCGGATTCGCCGCCAGTACCGGGCGGATGAGCCTGATCGCCGTGCTGCTGTGGACCACGGCGGGCTCGGTGATCGGTGCGCTCGCGCTGTACGGGGTGGGGGCGCTGCTCGGGCGCGACCGGACCGTCGCGATAGCGGCCAAGCTGCCACTGGTGAAGGTTTCCGACATCGAGCGGACCGAGGCCTGGTTCCTGCGCCACGGCACCAAGGCGGTCCTGTTCGGGCGGATGATCCCGGTCTTCCGGAGCCTGATATCGGTGCCCGCGGGGGTCGAACGCATGCCGCTGCCGGTCTTCCTCGGGCTCACCACGCTCGGCAGCGCGATATGGAACACCGTCTTCGTCCTCGCCGGTTACTCGCTGGGCGAGAACTGGGAGGACGTGACGGGTTATGTCTCCGCGTACTCGAAGGTGGTGCTGGTGGGGGCCGTGCTGGCGGTGCTGCTCTTCGTGGGCGCCCGGATGCTCAGGCCGGGTGTCGGCCGGCGGCGTGGATGAAGGAGCGCAGGATCTCCTCGCCCGCCGCGACGCCGGCCTCGGGGAGGACGGTGACCTGCGGGGCGGTCCAGCCCGTGTCGGCCAGCTCGCCGTGCCCCGGGCGCCAGCCGTGGTCCGCGGCCAGCAGGAGGTCCGCGTCGAGGAGGGAGTCGCCTGCGGCAAGGGTGAGAGTGGCGCCGGTGCGCCGGGCCACCTCACGCATGGCCGCGCTCTTGGTGAGCGGCTTCGGTACGGCGTAGATCTTGCGGCCCTGGAGGGAGACCGTCCAGCCTCGCGCCTGTGCCCACTCCCCGAGTTCCTTGACCCACTCGTCCGGCAGCAGAGCGCGCTCGACGACGAGGTAGGCGAAGAGGTCCTCGGCGACCCGCTCCTTCAGCAGCCAGGCGGGGTCGGCGGCGGCGACGAGGTGGGCGCGGACCTCGGCCAGGGAAGCGCACTCGTCCGCGAGTCTCCTCGCCACCTGGGCCTGCCAGTCCGGGTCGGACACTCCGTCGACAAGAAGGTGACCACCATTGGCACAGATCGCGAAACGGGGGGTGGGGACAGGAAGCCGGACGCGCTGGTACTGCTCGCGGGTGCGGGTGGTCGTCGGTACGAACCAGGTCTCGGCGGCGAGCTGCGCCATCAGGCCGGCGGCGGTCTCCGTGAGGTAGGAGAGCGGCTTGCTCTCGTAGACCTCGACGCAGAGCAGGCGCGGTGCCTCGGCGTCGGGCACGCGCAGGCCGAGGGCCGCGGTGGAGTAGATCAGGGTGCGGTCGAGATCGCTGGCGACGAGGACGGGAGGGCGGCTGGTCACTTCGCTGCTACCGCCTTGCCGTCCGCGCCGGTGGCGCCGCGTGTGTACCGGGGGTGGATCAGTCCGACACAGGTGTACGGGAGCCCGTCGACCTCCTCGACCGGGACGCCGCGCTGCTCCGCCAGGAGGCGCACGTGGTCGAGGTCGGCGCCGGCGCCGCGCTTGGCGAGGATCTTCCAGGGGACGCGGCGCAGCAGGACGCGCGTGGTCTCGCCGACGCCGGGCTTGACGAGGTTCACGTCGTGGATGCCGTACTCCTCGCTGATGCGCTCGACCGCAGCCCAGCCCTCCCAGGTGGGGGCCCGGTCCGCCGACAGCAGCTCCTTGACCTCGGCGTCCACGGCGTCCGCGACCTCGTCGAAGCGGGCGGCGACGGTGTCGAGGAAGTGACCGGACACGTCGTCGTCGGCGAGTTCGCGGTAGAACTTCGCCCCGTGGAAGTCGTCGGGGCCGACCAGGTCGGAACGGAGGACGGTGCGGGAGATCAGACCGGAGACTGTGGAGTTGAGGCAAGCGGAGGGGATGAGGAAGTCCTCGCGCGTGCCGTAGGTCTTCACACAGCCGCCGGGGTCGGCGAGGACGGCGATCTCCGGGCTGAAGCCGTCGATGCCGGTGGCGGCGGCGAAACCGTCCAGGGCCTGGGCGAGTTCGCGGGTGATCGCGCCCTTGCCCGTCCAGCCGTCGACGAAGACGACGTCGGCCGGGTCGTGGTGCGCGGCCAGCCAGCGCAGGGCGGTCTCGTCGATGCCGCGGCCGCGGACGATGGAGACGGCGTAGTGCGGGAGGTCGAGCCCGTGCCGGTGCTGGGCGTAGCGGCGCATCAGCACACCGACGGGCGTGCCGGCGCGGGCCAGGGAGACCAGTACAGGAAGAGGTGAGGGGGTCCCCCCGCGCTTTCGGTTGTGGGAGATTTCGGCCAGGACGGTTTCGGTGACGGTGGCGACGGCCCGGGCGATGCGGGTGGCCGAGGTCTCCAGGGCCGCCATGAAGAGCTGCTGGTACTCGGCGTTCGGCTGGTACTCGACGGGGAGCGACTCGGCGTAGTGTGCGCCGCCGCTCTGGATCGCTTCCTCGCGCTCCTCCGTCGGGGCCTCGAGCTCGACGCCCGAGAGGTCCTGGAGGAGCCAGCCGACGTCCTCCGGTGCGTAGGAGGAGAAGGCGGGGCCGCGGAGGGGCTCGGGCATGGGCGGTTCCTGCCGTTCGGGGACTCGTCGCTCGGGCATCTCGGGGATCACGGGGATCTCGGCCATGCCCGGCACATCGGGTGTCTCGGGTGTCTCGGGTAGGTACGAGGGGACGACCGCCAGCACGACGTGCCCGGTGTGGGCGGCCAGGCCGGCGAGGAGGCCGTCGGGGGCGTGCAGTGCGGGGGTGTCGGCGGCGGAGTCGACGACGGCGACGACGGCGTCGAAGCCGGCGCCCGCGACGTTGTAGGCGTAGCGCGCGCCGGGACCGTCGGCGGGGTCGTCGTGCGCGGGGAAGACGATGCGTGTGCGGATCGCGTAACCCGGGTCGTCGACGGCGAGCACGGGTGAGCGGGTGGTGGTCGAGTACCGCACCTCGGCTTCGAGGCGCTCCTCCAGCGCGGTGGCCAGCCTGAGCGGCGCGTACATCAACTCCTCGAAGCCGAGGACCAGTACGCGGCGCGCGTTCTGGGGCAGCGCCCCGGCGACACGGTCGGCCATGCCCGGCAGCGCGCCCTCCAGCACCGCCCGGTGCGCGGGCACGAACCCGTGCCGTCCCCCGTCGGGCACCCCGCTCGGCCAGCCCAGCTCGACGCGGGTGGGCTCCGGGCGAGCGGCTCCGGCTCCGGCTCCCGCCCCGGTGCCGTCCGGTTCGGCGGCAGCGCCGGTTCCCGGAGAGGCGGGGCCGGAGTGGGGCGGCGGGGAGGGGTCGTACCGCGCCACCAGGGCCTGGCCCTTCTCCAGTACGTCCTCCGGCAGGCGGACCGTGCCCGAGGCCGTCGCGATCAGGTCGACGCGCGCGCCGATCTCCCGCGCGAACCCCTCCAGCCGCCCCCGGTCCTGTGCCGAGCGCATGTCGACCAGGGCCACGATCACGTACCACTCGCGCGGGTACCGCCCGTGCAGGTCGCGGATGGTGTTGAGCACCGTGTTGCCCGTGGAGAACTCGTCGTCGACGAGGACCAGCGGTCCCTCGCCGGCCAGCAGCCCGGGATCTTCCGGCAGCAGCAGGTGCGAGGTGGCGTGCGAGTGGGACTCCTCGAAGCCGCCCGCCGTCGGCACGCCGTCGACCGGGCGGCGCGTCGAGTGGAGGTACGGCGCCACGCCCACGCCGTCCGCGACCGCGTGGCCGAGCCCCGTCGCCGTCTCGGCGTACCCGAGGACCACCGCGCGTGCGGCCGCCTCGTCACCCAGCAGCTTCCGTACGTCCTCACCGAGCGCGAATCCCGCCCCGTACACCCGTGAGGGCGACTGCGGCACGTGCTTGCCCAGCACGTTCGACACCAGCAGATGGGCCCGCTTCGGATTGCGGCGCAGGGCCAGTCCCAGCAGATCGTTCAAGCCGCCGGACCTCTGCTCCTCGCCGTCGGCGACGAGTTCGACGCCCAGCCGCTCCGCGACCCACGTTCCCGACCACACCACGTCGTCCGTCTCCATCTCAGTCTTGCTCCCGGCCGGCTCAGCCATCGGCCGTCTCAGCCGGTTATTCCGGCGGTCAGCAGCTCCACGAAGCCGACTTCCTCGCGAGCCACCCCGAAGACCTCGGCCCTCAGCAGCGTGCGTTCGGCCCACGCGCGGTGCGGCTTCACTTCGTTCATCTTGTTCGTGTAGGCGGACCGCATCACTCCGCCACCGTCCCGATCCGGCCGCAGGATGTCCCGCGCGTCGCTGAACTCCTCGTGGCTGACCACCGACAGCGCGTGCACGGGCAGCACGTGCGACGGGTGGATGCAGGTCTTGCCGAGCAGCCCGTTCGCGCGGTCGAGCGAGATCTCCCGCAGCAGCCCGTCCATGTCGTGCTCGATGAGCGACGCGCGCAGCGCCTCCGCCTGCCCCGCGAAGGGACTGCGGCGCAGCTGCGGTTTGAACATCCGCTCCTGGACCCGGAAGTACTCCCACACAGGACCGGTGATCGTGAAGCCCGTGCCGTCCGAACGCCCGAGCACGTTCACCACGTCGGCGATGACCCCGGCCACGATCTGCACGTCGTACGCCGTCATGTCGGGCGCCCTGCGCAGCCCGTACGCCGAACAGAAGTCGGTGACGCCCAGGCGCAGCGCGAGCACCCGCTCACGGTACTTGTCGACGGTGCGGGCGATGCCGCCCAGCGTCTCGGCCCGGGTCTCCAGGTGGAGCAGTTGCGGTGATTCCAGGACGGGCATCGCGAACAGCCGCTGCCCGCTCGCCGCCTCCGCGTCCGTGAGCGCCTCCAGGAAGGCGACGCCGCGCTCCTCGGTGAACTTCGGTAGTACGAATCCGGACAGCAGCCGCGCCGAGGGCCCGAGCCGGCGCACCAGATCGGGAATCTGCCCGGGCTGGCGGACCCGGACGAACAGCAGCGGCAGCTCCGGGCCCCGCGCGTCGAGCTCGGCGAACTGCCGGACGAGGTTCTCCTCGGCCCCGGCGACTTCCGCGTCGTCGATGGAATCTTCCAGGCAGAGCACCATCGAGACGACTCCGCGCCCCGCCTGCTTCACCACGTCGTCGGCGAGCGTCGGCCGGGTGGCCGGGCTGTAGAGCGTGGCGCCGAGAGCGGCGGAGAGCGTACGGGCCGAGGACCCCGCATCGAACGCGACCGGCTCCTGATGGAAAAGGCTCTCCCGGACAACGCGCGGGATATGCCCGAAATGACGCATCAAAATCCCCCCGTGCTGCCGTATCGGCCCATTGCTCTGTGGCCGGTAATAGTACGTAGGGACCGTGTCAAGAGTTCCCCGTGCGCATGAACTTCAGGCTACTCACACAAAAGCACGACCTACGACCGCAGGGAAACGGGGCCCCGCGTTGTCCGGGGGAGCCGCGGGAAGGCAGGATGACAGGCATGACGCACGCCATGCTGAAGGGCTCGAACGTCCCGCTCGACGCCACGGCCGTACGGGCTGTGCTGCGCTGGACCCCCGGCCCCGGCGTCCCCGAAGTGGACGCCTCGGCCCTGCTGCTCGGTGTCGACCGACGCGTGCGCTCCGACGAGGACTTCGTCTTCTACAACCAGCCCCGCCACCCCTCGGGCCTGGTCCGGAGCCTGGGCAAGAAGCGCATGCCGGACGGCGTCACCGACTCGGTGCAGACGGACCTCGCGGCGCTCGAACCGGCCGTGGACCGGATCCTGATCGTCGCTTCCACGGAGAACGTCCCGTTCGAGCACGTACGGGATCTGCGCATCGAGGTGTACGACGCCACCGCGGCCGGGAGCGGCGAGCCGCTCACGTACTTCGAGGTCAGGCCGGAGACGGGTGCGGAGACCGCACTGATCTGCGGGGAGCTGTACCGGCGCGGCGAGGGCTGGAAGTTCAGGGCGCTGGGTGAGGGCTACTCGAACGGCCTGATCGGCCTGGCCACGGACCACGGCATCTCGGTGGATGAAACGGACGAAGCGGAGGATACGGAAGGGGCGGCCGCAGAACCGGCGTCGGCAGCGACGTCCGCAGCCGCGCCCGCCCCGGCCCCCGAGCCGCCCGCACCCCCCTCCCAGCCGCCGCTCCAGCCCGCCCAGCCCCCCCAGCCCGCGTACGGCTACCCGCAGCCGACGGCCGCGCCCGCCTATGGCTACCCCCAGTCGGCGTCGGCCCAGCCCGCCTACGGCTACCCGCAGCCCGCCGCCGCCGCTGCCTTCGCACCGGACCCGAACTTCCGGCTGCCGCCGCAGGGACCGCAGTTCGTCCGCGCCTAGAGGACACACCCGGAGGACACACCCGGAGAACGCGCCTGACGGACTCGGAGACCGGGCCCGTCGGTCCTGTCAGGTCCGTCAGGCCTTGGTCTTGTAGCCGCGCCCCCATTGCAGGCCCCACCCGTACAGCCGGTCCAGCTCCGCCTGGAAGCCGTAGACGAACTTCACCTCGCGCCGCACCACCAGGTCGCCCTTGACGTCCTCGACGGTGAAGACGGCGCACGAACGGGCCTGTGGGGCGCGCTCGTCGAGTTCGATCTCTATCCGCGGGCCGTTGCTCGGGAAGAGCGTCACCACGGCGTGCGTACGGTCGAAGGCCGGCGTCTGGTCGTAGATGTAGACGAAGACCAGCAGCCGCTTGATCGCCTCGCGGTGGTCGAGGTTCACATAGATCGTCTCGCCCGACGGCGCGCCGAACCGGTCGTCGCCGCTGAGCTGGACGTACGGCGGCGCGTTCAGGCTCCCGAAGAAGCTGCCCAGGGGCTGTACGACGCCCTTGGTGCCGTCCACCAGCTCGTAGAGGCAGCCGAGGTCGAGGTCGACGTTGACCACGCCCTGGGTGTGCGCCTGCACCAGTTCCGGCTGGAAGAACGTGAACGGCCGGCGCAGCAGACTGCCGCTGCGCCGCGGTTTGCCCCCGCCGCCGATGTCGGAAGTGCGCATCCGCCACGAGAGATTGACGCGCAGGTTGCCGGTGGCCGCGCCCTGCTTGGTGAGCGAGACCGACGGGTTCCGCTTGGTCAGTTCGATCACGTTGGCCGCGGCGCTGCCGGACGCGAACTGCTCGGCCCTGTTCCGCCGCATGCTGTCCCAGAAAGCCATCCCGCCCCCACACCCCAGGTGTCTCTTGAAAACCCCGCGCAACGGCACGTAGGGCCGCGGGGCGGCCCCGAGGCCGACGCCTCGTGACCGCCCCGCTCAGAGCGTTCCTCAATCCCTGCCGGGTCACACCCCGGACGGGACCTCAGTCTTGTCCCCCGAGGCCGGCCCCTTGCCGTCCTCGCCGGCCGCGAGCAGCTTGTTGCGGCGGATCGAGGACAAGAAGGATGCGGCGATCAGGACGATGCCGATGAGACCGGTGATGAGCTCGCTGATCTCGTGCTCGATGGTGATCAGCAGGATGACCGCGAGCGCGCCGATCGCGTAGTGCGCGCCGTGCTCCAGGTAGACGTAGTCGTCCAGGGTGCCCTGGCGGACCAGGTAGACCGTCAGCGAACGTACGTACATCGCGCCGATGCCGAGGCCGAGCGCCATCCAGAAGATGTGGTTCGTGATGGCGAAGGCGCCGATGACACCGTCGAACGAGAAGGAGGCGTCGAGGACTTCCAGGTACAGGAAGAGGAAGAACGCGGCCTTGCCCGCCAGGCCGACGAGGGACGGGTCCTTGCCTTCCGCCTTGGCCTTCTCCTCCTCTTCGTGCTCGCGCTCCTCCTCCTCTTCGATCTTGTTCTCGAAGTGGCTGGAGAGGCCGCCGACGATGAGGTACGTGATCAGGCCGGCGACGCCGGAGAGCAGCACCGTGGCCGACTTGTCCTGGTATCCCGAGCTGGTGTGCGCGTGGGTCGCGAAGGTCATCGCCGTGCCGAGCAGGACGATGAGCGCGATGCAGACCGACAGCATGTCGACCTTGCCCAGTTTGGCCAGCGGACGCTCGATCCAGCCGAGCCACTTGATGTCCCGGTCCTCGAAGATGAAGTCCAGGAAGATCATGAGCAGGAACATGCCGCCGAAGGCCGCGATCGCCGGGTGGGCGTCCGTGACCAGGGCTTCGTACTGCTGGGGCTTGTCCATCGCGAGCTGGATCGCCTCGATGGGACCGACCTTGGCGCTGATCGCGACGATGGCGACAGGGAAGACCAGCCGCATGCCGAAGACGGCGATCAGGATGCCGATCGTGAGGAAGATCTTCTGCCAGAAGGCATTCATCTTCTTCAGGATTCCGGCGTTGACGACCGCGTTGTCGAAGGACAGTGAGATTTCGAGGATCGACAGGATCAGTACGACCCCGAACGCCTCCCACCCCCACTGCCAGGCGGCGAAAGCCAGTCCGAGTGCCGTGACGGCAAACGACCAGCCGAAGGTTTTCAGAACCACTGGCTACCCCATCGTGTAAGTACGGGTCTCCCCCGCGCCGTGCGCGGCTTTACGAAACGTTGACCCCGAAGTCTAGGGCGATGCCCCGCAGTCCTGACGCATACCCCTGTCCAACGGCTCGGAACTTCCATTCTCCGCCGTACCGGTACACCTCACCGAAGATCATCGCGGTCTCGCCGGAAGCGTCCTCGGAGAGGTCGTAACGGGCCAGCTCCTGTCCGTCCGCCTGGTTGACCACGCGAATGAAGGCGTTGCTGACCTGGCCGAAGGTCTGGCCGCGGTTGTCGGCGTCATGGATCGAGACCGGAAAAATGATCTTGTCGCAGTGCTCGGGCACCAGGGAGAGGTCGATGATCATCGACTCGTCGTCGCCGTCGCCCTCACCGGTCAGGTTGTCGCCGGTGTGCTCGACCGAGCCCTCGGGACTCTTGAGGTTGTTGTAGAAGACGAAGTACTCGTCGCCGAGCACACGGCCGTTCTGGCACAGCAGCGCGCTGGCGTCGAGGTCGAAGGGGGCTCCTGTGGTGGAGCGCGCATCCCAGCCGAGCCCGACCAGCACCTGGGTGAGGTTCGGTGCGGCCTTGGAGAGGGAGACGTTGCCTCCCTTGGCGAGCGTGACGCCCATGATCTTGCTTCCTCCCCGCGGTACGGAAATGAGTGGTGAGGCGCGTCCGGCGTCGCACGTGCACGTGCGACGCCGGACGTGAAGGGGGGATCTCGCTCAGACGTTGACGCCGAAGTCCTGCGCGATTCCGCGCAGGCCCGAGGCGTACCCCTGGCCGATGGCCCGGAACTTCCACTCCGCCCCGTTGCGGTACAGCTCGCCGAAGACCATCGCGGTCTCCGTCGAGGCGTCCTCGCTCAGGTCGTAGCGCGCCAGCTCGGTGTTGTCGGCCTGGTTCACGACGCGGATGTACGCGTTGCGCACCTGGCCGAAGCTCTGCTGCCTGGCCTCGGCCTCGTAGATCGAGACCGGGAACACGATCTTGGCGACGTCGGCCGGCACGCCGGCCAGGTTCACCTTGATGACCTCGTCGTCGCCCTCGCCCTCACCGGTGGTGTTGTCACCGGTGTGCTCCACGGAGCCGTCGGGGCTCTTGAGGTTGTTGAAGAAGACGAAGTTCGAGTCGTTGGTGACCTTGCCCTCCGTGTTGGTCAGCAGGGCGCTGGCGTCGAGGTCGAAGTCACCCCCGGTGGTGGTACGAGCGTCCCAGCCCAGACCGACGATGACCGCGGTCAGGTTGGGGGCGGCCTTGGTCAGCGAGACGTTGCCGCCCTTGCTGAGGCTGACTCCCACGAGTCCTCCCATAGGTGTCGAGGGGCCGAGGGACCCCCGTAATGCGCTGGCATTCGGATCAACGAGTCGATCCTAGTGACCGGTTCCCCTGCGCAGCATGCCCGGAACCCCGATTTCTCGGGTCATCGGAGAGCGTCGAGGGCCTTGAGGTAGTCGTTGAGGTCGCGCGCGTCGGGCAGGCCGTTCACCACGGACCAGCGCACCACGCCCCGCTTGTCGATGACGAAGGTGCCGCGCACCGCGCAGCCCTTGTCCTCGTCGAAGACGCCGTACGCGCGCGAGGCCTCGCCGTGCGGCCAGAAGTCCGACAGGAGCGGGTACTCGATGCCCTCCTGCTCGGCGTAGACCCGCAGGGTGTGGATGGAATCGGTGGACACGGCCAGCAGCTGTACGTCGTCGTTGACGAACTTCGGCAGTTCGTCGCGGAGCGCGCGCAGCTCGCCCGTGCAGACGCCGGTGAAGGCGAACGGGTAGAAGAGCAGCACCACGTTCCTGGCCCCGTCGGACCCGTCGGCGTCACCGGCGCCGCCCGGACCGTCCGGGACCCAGAAGCCGGAGAGCCTCACGGTCCGGCCGTGGTTGTCCTTCAGCTCGAGATCCGGGGCCTTGGTGCCCACCTCTGCCGCCATGGAAGCGTCGCCCCCTCAGTCCGTTCCGGCCGTCCGTTCCGGTGGTCCACCCTACGCAAAGGGCCCCGCCCGACCTCGGTCGGCGNTTGCCGGACTTCGCCGCCTTCGGGGTAACCAGCCTGCTGCCGGTCCAGTCCTTGCCCGCGTTGACGCTCTTGGTCTGGGACAGACCCGCGGTCTGCGCGGCTTCATTGATGTCGCTCGGCTCGACATAGCCTTCACGGCCTGTCTTCGGCGTCATCAGCCAGACGGGGGCGCCTTCGTCGATCAGCTGCGTAGCGTCGACCAGCGCGTCCGTCAGATCCCCGTCCTCGTCGCGGAACCACAGCACGACGGCGTCAGCCACATCGTCGTAGTCCTCGTCGACGAGTTCGGTGCCAATGAGTTCCTCGATGGCCTCGCGGAGCTCCTGATCGACATCGTCGTCGAAGCCGATCTCCTGGACCACCTGCTCGGGCTGGAAACCCAGCCTCGCGGCAAGGTTGGTCCGCTCCTCCGCGTGGTCCGCGGTCGCGCTCACGGATTGCCTCCTGATCATGTTTTGGAAAATGCTTCGGACCCGCGCGTGCGCGGGGCATTGGCCGTAGTCCACACGTGCAGGACGAATCTCGCAAGTACCCCGCCCCCGATCCCGCCCAAAGGATGGGCCTACGGACACCTTCGGAGCCCTCTTCGTGATTCATCCCACACCATTCGACCACGTTTGACGGCTTCCGTGGCTTCGGTAGGCCAATCGGTCCCGAACGGCCTTACGGAATGCAGCAACGTGTCGGGCGTAGGGTGGCGATTCGGCCGGATCCATCCTCGGCCGGCGCCGAACTTCTCACCGGGTGATGGTTACCCCTCGGTAAAGATGACGTTTGTGATTCCGGGGTAGACGATGGATGCGGCGCGACACCCCTCAGACCCAACCAGCGAAGGAACAGCGTGGCTTCCGGATCCGATCGCAATCCGATCATCATTGGCGGCCTTCCGAGCCAGGTCCCGGACTTCGATCCTGAAGAGACCCGGGAATGGCTGGACTCCCTCGACGCCGCCGTCGACGAGCGGGGCCGCGAGCGCGCCCGCTACCTGATGCTCCGTCTGATCGAGCGCGCGCGGGAGAAGCGCGTGGCGGTCCCCGAGATGCGCAGCACCGACTACGTGAACACCATCGCCACCAGGGACGAGCCGTTCTTCCCCGGCAACGAGGAGATCGAGCGCAAGGTCCTCAACGCGACCCGCTGGAACGCGGCCGTGATGGTGTCCCGTGCGCAGCGCCCCGGTATCGGCGTGGGTGGTCACATCGCCACGTTCGCCTCCTCCGCCTCGCTCTACGACGTGGGCTTCAACCACTTCTTCCGCGGCAAGGACGAGGGCGACGGCGGTGACCAGATCTTCTTCCAGGGACACGCGTCCCCCGGCATCTACGCCCGCGCGTTCCTGCTCGACCGGCTGAACGAGGCGCAGCTCGACGCCTTCCGCCAGGAGAGGTCGAAGGCCCCGAACGGTCTGTCGTCGTACCCCCACCCGCGGCTGATGCCGGACTTCTGGGAGTTCCCGACCGTGTCGATGGGCCTCGGCCCCCTCGGCGCGATCTACCAGGCGCGGATGAACCGCTACATGGAGGCGCGCGGCATCGCCGACACCTCCAAGTCGCACGTCTGGGCGTACCTCGGCGACGGCGAGATGGACGAGCCCGAGTCGCTCGGCCAGCTGTCCATCGCCGCCCGCGAGGGCCTGGACAACCTGACCTTCGTCGTCAACTGCAACCTCCAGCGCCTCGACGGCCCGGTGCGCGGCAACGGCAAGATCATCCAGGAGCTGGAGTCGCAGTTCCGGGGCGCCGGCTGGAACGTCATCAAGCTGGTCTGGGACCGGAGCTGGGACCCGCTGCTCGCGCAGGACCGCGACGGCGTGCTGGTCAACAAGCTCAACACGACCCCCGACGGCCAGTTCCAGACGTACGCCACGGAGACGGGCGCGTACATCCGCGAGCACTTCTTCGGTGGCGACCACCGGCTGCGCGCCATGGTCGCGAACATGACCGACGACCAGATCCTGCACCTGGGGCGCGGCGGTCACGACCACAAGAAGGTGTACGCGGCGTACGCGGCGGCCAAGGCCCACAAGGGCCAGCCGACCGTCATCCTCGCCCAGACCGTCAAGGGCTGGACGCTGGGGCCGAACTTCGAGGGCCGCAACGCGACCCACCAGATGAAGAAGCTGACGGTCGAGGACCTGAAGCGCTTCCGCGACCGGCTGCACATCCCGATCACGGACAAGCAGCTGGACGAGGGCTACCCGCCGTACTACCACCCGGGCCGCGAGTCCGAGGAGATCCAGTACATGCACGACCGGCGCAACGCGCTGGGCGGGTACGTACCGACCCGTGTCGTCCGGGCGAAGCCGCTGCCGCTGCCGGCCGAGAAGACGTACGCGGCCGCGAAGAAGGGGTCCGGTCAGCAGTCGATCGCCACGACGATGGCGTTCGTACGCGTCCTGAAGGACCTCATGCGGGACAAGGAGATCGGCAAGCGTTTCGTGCTGATCGCGCCCGACGAGTACCGCACCTTCGGCATGGACGCGTTCTTCCCGAGTGCGAAGATCTACAACCCGCTGGGCCAGCAGTACGAGGCGGTCGACCGTGAGCTGCTGCTCGCGTACAAGGAGTCGCCGACCGGGCAGATGCTGCACGACGGCATCTCCGAGGCCGGCTGCACCGCGTCGCTGATCGCGGCCGGTTCGGCGTACGCCACGCACGGCGAGCCGCTGATCCCGGTCTACGTCTTCTACTCGATGTTCGGTTTCCAGCGGACCGGTGACCAGTTCTGGCAGATGGCCGACCAGCTCGCGCGTGGATTCGTCCTGGGTGCGACCGCCGGTCGTACGACTCTGACCGGTGAGGGCCTCCAGCACGCGGACGGCCACTCGCAGCTGCTCGCGTCGACGAACCCGGGCTGCGTGTCGTACGACCCGGCCTTCGGGTACGAGATCGCGCACATCGTGCAGGACGGTCTGAAGCGGATGTACGGCGAGAACGCCGAGGACGTCTTCTACTACCTGACCGTCTACAACGAGCCGATCCAGCACCCGGCGGAGCCGGAGAACGTCGACACCGACGGCATCCTCAAGGGCATCTACCGCTTCAAGGAGGGCGAGAAGGGCGAGCTCCCGGCCCAGATCATGGCCTCCGGCGTGGCGGTGCCGTGGGCGGTCGAGGCCCAGCGGATCCTCGCCGAGGAGTGGAACGTCAAGGCCGACGTCTGGTCCGCGACCTCCTGGAACGAGCTGCGCCGCGAGGCCGTCTCGGTGGAGGAGCACAACCTGCTCCACCCGGAGGAGGAGCAGCGCGTGCCGTACGTGACGCAGAAGCTCTCCGGCGCGCAGGGTCCGTTCGTGGCCGTTTCGGACTGGATGCGTTCGGTTCCGGACCAGATCTCGCGCTGGGTGCCGGGCACGTACTCCTCGCTCGGCGCGGACGGCTTCGGCTTCGCCGACACGCGGGGGGCGGCCCGCCGCTACTTCCACATCGACGCGCAGTCGATCGTCCTGGCGGTGCTGACGGAGCTGGCCCGGGAGGGCAGGATCGACCGCTCGGCGCTGAAGCAGGCGATCGACCGCTACCAGCTGCTCGACGTGGCCGCGGCCGACCCCGGCGCGGCCGGCGGCGACGCGTAACGCCCACACGGTACGGAGGGCGGCGGGGCCCGCGGGCCCCGCCGCCCTCCGTCGTTCCCTACCATTCGGGGCATGAAGGTGCAGACAGCGCAGATCCGGTGGGAAGAGCGCACGCAGGGGCCCCTGCTGGGACTGGCGGTGGCTTTCGCCCTCGCGTACGCGGTTCCGATCGTCGCGCCGGACGCGGGCGGCGTGGTGCACCGGATCTGTCTGGTGACCGAGTGGGCGGTCTGGGGCGCGTTCGCCCTGGACTACGTCGTACGGCTGTCGCTGTCGCCGGGCAAGCGGTCGTTCGTCCGCAGCCATCCGCTGGACCTGCTCGCGGTGGTGCTGCCGCTGCTGCGCCCGCTCCAGCTGCTCCGGCTCGTCTCCACGCTGCTGCTGGTCGGCCGACGGGCCAGGACGGCTCCCCAGGTCCAGCTCACGACGTACGTCGGGGGAGCGGTGATCGGCCTGCTGATGTTCGGCTCGCTGGCCGTGCTGGAGGTCGAGCGGGACGCCCCCGGCGGGAACATCAAGACGCTGGGTGACGCGGTGTGGTGGTCGTTCACGACGATGACGACCGTCGGATACGGCGACCACTCCCCCACGACGGGACTCGGCCGGGTGCTGGCGGTGGGCCTGATGCTCTCGGGCATCGCGCTGCTCGGTGTGGTCACCGCGAACATCGCGGCGTGGTTCATCTCCCGCTTCGACCGGGACGACGCCGAGGAGCGGCGCCAGACGGCCGCGATCGAGCTGCTCACGGAGGAAGTGCGGGCCCTGCGGGCGCAGGTCTCGGAGCTGACGTCGGGGGCGGGGGTTCCGGCTCCCGGCATGGGCGAGGGGCCGCCCGTGGGGGCGGCCCCGGCGCCACGTCGTCCGGCGTAGCACGTCAGATCGACATGCCGTAGACGGCCGCACCGCCGATCAGCGCGATGATGGCGAGAACGGTGATGACCGCACCCAGGATGAAGCCGATCATGGCCGGCACGTTGCCGCTGTTGAAGCGCTTGCCCATCGCGATCCAGCCGGTGATCAGCGCGATCGGGCCGAGGATGATGCCGAGGGTGAAGAAGCCGATGATGCCGCAGATGAGCGAGACCCAGCTGAGGGCGCTGGTGTTGGACGGGCTGTGCGTACGGCTGTTGCTCGCCATGGTCACTCCCTGAGTCGTGCCCTGGAATTCGTGTGATCCGGGCTTGACCACCAGTTGCCCCGCTTTCCGGCGTGCATCCCCCTCAGTTCTCCCACACCTTGAACGCCCTCACCCGGTACGGCGACTGCGGCACCCAGGTCCCGCCGCCCGGATAGGTCTCGAACTCCCCCGTCTCCTCGCACTCCCCGGACTGGTACGTCGTGACGGGCCGGCCGGTGCGGTTGGCGAGGGCCTGGGCGTCGGTGCCGGCCGGCAGGGGGACGCAGCTCTCGATGTCGAGGCCGGACAGTTCGTGGGACTGGCGCCCGCCCTTGAAGTCCGGCTTCGCCCAGAGGCAGAGCTCCCCGGTCGCACAGGATCCGAGGCGGGGCGGCACGGCGTGGGTGGTCTGCGGCAGCAGCGCGGTGGCGGCCAGGGCTCCGGCCGCGAGGACGGTCGTACGCAGGTGGAACATCGGAATCGGCCCCCGTGTCGTGTGGATCAGTTGCTCCCACCCTGAGCTGCGGGAACGCGGTGACGGAAGGTGCCGGGGGCTGTTCCACCCGGATAGGCGACAGCCCCGCCGGAACCGTCCGGCGGGACTGTCGTGCGTACCGGGTTGACGCCGGAGGGCGTCAGATGTGGGCGCCGCCCGCGGCCGCGTCCGCGTTCTCGCCGCGCTTGGTCAGGGTGGCGACGAGCGCCGCCACGACCGCGACGACGCCCGCGACGGTGAAGGCGAGGTGCATGCCCGACACGAACGTGTCATGGATGACGGCGCCGATCTTGTCGATGACGGGCGGCTCCAGGCCCGCCTCGGCCAGTTCCTTCGTCGGCACGGAGGCGAACTCGGCCGCTTCCTCCAGCTTGGGGTCGGCCGGAATCGGGATGCCCGCCTCCTTCCAGTTGCCCGCGAAGTCGGCGCTGACCTTCGAGGACATGATCGCGCCGAGGACCGCGGTGCCGAGCGCGCCGCCGACCTGCATGGCGGCCTGCTGGAGACCGCCGGCGACGCCGGAGAGCTCCATCGGGGCGTTGCCGACGATGACCTCGGTGGCGCCGACCATGACCGGCGCGAGGCCGAGGCCGAGGAGGCCGAACCAGAGGGACATCATGGGAGTGCTCGTGTCGGCCGTGAGCGTGGTCATGCCGAACATGGCGGCCGCCGTGGCGACCATGCCGCCGACCAGCGGGACCCGCGGGCCGAACTTGGTGATGAGCACGCCCGCGAGCGGCGAGGAGACGATCATCATGCCGGTCAGCGGCAGCAGGTGCAGACCGCTGTCGACCGGGCTCATGCCGTGCACGCCCTGGAGGAAGAACGTCACGAAGAAGAGGCCGCCCATGAAGGCGACGGCCATGAGGACCATGAGGACGACGCCCGCGGAGAGCGGGACGGACCGGAACATGGCGAGCGGGACGAGCGGTTCCTCGACCTTCGTCTCCCAGACGGCGAAGACCGCGAAGAGGACGACGGAAGCACCCAGCCAGGCCCAGGTGCTGGGGCTGTCCCAGCCCCACTCACCGGCCTTGATGATGCCCCAGACGACGGCGAACATCGCGCCCGAGAGCAGCACGATGCCGGGGATGTCGAAGGAGCGCGGGGCGTTGGCCGCGCGGTGGTCCTTGAGGATCACCAGGCCGAAGACGAGCGCGACGATCCCGACGGGGACGTTGATGAAGAAGACGGACTGCCAGTTGACGTGCTCGACGAGCAGGCCGCCGACGATCGGGCCGCCCGCGGTGGAAGCGCCGATGACCATGCCCCAGATGCCGATGGCCATGTTCAGCTTCTCGGCGGGGAAGGTGGCGCGGAGCAGGCCGAGCGCGGCCGGCATGAGGAGCGCGCCGAACAGGCCCTGGAGCACCCGGAAGGTGATGACCAGAGCGATCTCGCTGGAGAGGCCGATGGCCCCGGAGGCGAGGGCGAAACCGGCGATGCCTATCAGGAAGGTCTGGCGGTGGCCGAAGCGGTCGCCGAGCTTGCCCGCGGTGATGAGGGCGACGGCGAGGGCGAGCAGATAGCCGTTGGTGATCCACTGCACGTCGGCGAGCGTGGCGCCGAGGTCCTTCTGGATGGCCGGGTTGGCGATCGCGACGATCGTGCCGTCGAGCGCGACCATCATCACGCCGATCGCCACGGAGAAGAGCGTCAGCCAAGGGTGTCCCCGGAGTCCCCTGGCCGGCCCCGCCGCGGGTTCCTGCGGCGGCGGAGCCTTGTCGATGGTCGTCTGACTAGTCATACCGACCAAGCTAATGTCAGTCACTGACAGTTGACAAACGAAATCACTCGCCGGTAACTGTCAGGTAGCTCACAGGTATCCTGAGCTGGACAAAGGCGAAAGAGGCTACCTTCGAATGACCGAGCGGCAGGCGACGATCGGATCGACGACGGGGCTGCGCGAGCTCAAGAAACAGCGCACCCGCGACGCCCTGCTGCGGGTCGCGCTGGAGCTCTTCACCACACAGGGGTACGAGCACACGACCGTCGACGAGATCGCCGACGCCGTCGAGGTCTCCCAGCGCACCTTCTTCCGCTACTTCGCCAGCAAGGAGGAAGTCGCCTTCGCCGTCCAGGAGATGGTGGAGTCGCGCTTCGTGGCGGAACTGCTCGCCCGCCCCCCGGAGGAGGGCCCGTTCGCCGCCATGCGCAACGCCGTCCTCGGCGCCTGGAACACCATCGGCGAGGCGATCGAGGCCGTCGTTCCGGTGGAGCTGCACATGCGCACCTACCGGATGATCGAATCGACGCCCGCCCTGCTCGCCGCCCATCTGCGCCGCTCCACCGATCTGGAGGAGCGGATAGCCGGGATCGTCGCCGACCGCGAGGACCTCGACCTGGACACCGACCCCCGGCCGCGGGTCGCCGTGGCGGCGTTCACCGGCGTCATGCGGGTGGCGGGGCGGCTGTGGGGACAGGGCGAGGACGCCAGCATGGAGTCGATCAGGACACTGACCGAGCTCTACCTGGACCACCTCGGTCCGGCGCTCGCCGCGGAGTGGCGTACGCCGGCGCGTACGCCGGGCGCGCACACAGGGTGACCGCATTCCGGCTACTTTCGATTTGAAACGTGATGTGCGTCACTGACTTCACAGCAGGCCCCGCGCTTCTCCTAGGGTGGCCCGCAGTGACTTCCTTCGACACCTCCCCCACCCTCAGCGCATGGCGCGCGCTGCTCGCCCTCGCCGTGGTGTTCGTCCTGCTGGCGACCACGGGATGGACCGCGATACGCCGCCACCAGGGCGGATCCGACCTCCGTACGGCATCGTTCGCCGCCTGGGCGCGGGGCGGCATCGACGGCATCGAGCTGCCGGAGGCCGGGTCCGCGCCCGGCCGCCTCGCCCGCTTCTTCGCCGGTCTCACCGCCTCCCAGCGCGCCCGGCTGGCCGACCGCTACCCGCTCGTCGTCGGCAACCTGAACGGCGCCCCGCTCACCCTGCGCTACCGGGCCAACCGCCTGTCGCTCGTCCGGGCCCACGCGGTCGAGCGGGAGCGCATGCACGACAGGCGGCTCACCCCGGCGGGCCGCCAGACGGCGGGCCGCAGGATGCACCGCTTCCGGTCGCTGACGGGCGAGGGACGGCAGATCCTCGCCTTCGACCCCGTCGGCTCCGGCCGGGTCGCGGAGGTCTTCGGCGACCTCGGACGCGCCGAACGGGTCTCGGTCGTCGTCCCCGGCGTCGACACCAATGTGGTGAATTTCGAACGGACGCGCCGCACGTACACCGCGCCCGTCGGCATGGCGAAGTCCTTGTACGCCGCCGAACGCGCCGCGGCGCCCGGTACCCGTACCGCCGTCATCGCCTGGGCCGACTACACCTCGCCCGTCGGCGTCGGCATGGACGCGGCCCTCGGCAGGCTCGCCGGGGAAGGCTCCCGGCGGCTCGACTCCCTC
This sequence comes from Streptomyces enissocaesilis, assembly GCF_039533765.1. Lineage (NCBI taxonomy): Bacteria > Bacillati > Actinomycetota > Actinomycetes > Kitasatosporales > Streptomycetaceae > Streptomyces > Streptomyces enissocaesilis. Next base: position 247,521 of record NZ_BAAAUD010000013.1, read on the forward strand.
GTGCGGGCCCTGCCCGGTGACGCGCAGGTGTCGCTCTTCTGCCACAGCTACGGCTCGGTGGTGTGCGGCCTGGCCGCCTCCGCCCTGCCGCCCCGGGTCGCCGACATCGCGGTCGCGGGCAGCCCCGGCATGCGGGTCGAGAGCGCGCAGCAGCTCGGCACCGGGGCCCGCGTGTGGGCCACCCGGGACCGCGACGACTGGATCCAGGACGTGCCGTACCTGGAGGTCGGCGGGCTCGGCCACGGCGCGGACCCGGTGACGCCGGAGTTCGGGGCGCGGGTCTTCTCCGCGTCCGGCGCGGTCGGACACACCGGCTATTTCGAGCCGGGGACGGAGAGTCTCAGCAACTTCGCCGGGATAGGCGTCGGCTCGTACTCCACCATCAGCTGCGCGGGTGGCGACGGGGCCTGCCGGAGTGGAATTTCCGGCGCGGAAGCGAACTGACGCGCGTAGAACCCCGTATCGACCGGAGTGCGGTCACAACATTGCGTCCGGCGCCGAGGGGCGACGCACGGGCGCGCGCCGCATACGATGAGCCGCATGGGTGATGTGCTGGCCGGAATTCATGCCACCTGGGAGTTCGAGGACGACTCCGTGCTCATCCGCTTCGAACGGGGGATCCGCACGCCGAAGCTGTTCCAGGCGCTCGGTGAACGGCGCATCCCGCACGAGGCGCTGGCGTCGGTGACCCTGACGCCGGGCAAGCGCGGCACAGTCGTTCTGCACGCGATCCCGAGACCGGGCGCCGACCCGCTCATGGAGGCCGCCGCCGGGCAGCTGCGGGACGGCGCCGACCCGTACCGGCTGGTGCTGCCGGCCGAGCGCGAGACCCTCGCCGAGTACTACGCCGACGAACTGCGCGCCCTGCTCGGGTCCCACGCGAAGCTGCCCGCCGAGAAGTTCCTGGTGGCCGCCCCGCAGGCCCCGCTGTACTTCAAGGCGTACGACGGGAAGGCGTCCTTCGACGGGTCGCAGGTGTCGTTCCGCTGGTTCTGGACGGGCGCGTCCTCCGCCAAGTGGAAGGCGGGCGACCAGAACTTCCCCGTCCGGGAGCTGAACGGCGTCGAGTGGCGCTCCCCCGACGTCTTCGACGGTTACCTGCGGCTCCTGCGGCGGGCCGGCTCCATGACCGCGGCCCCGCCGCAGACCGCCCAGGCCGACCAGGACCCGGCGGCCGTCGTCTTCGGCCTGGGATACGGACCGGTGCACGAGTCCCTGCCGTTCGCGGCGGCGGTGCTCGGCTCGGTGCGCAGCGGAAGCGCGGCCGCCCTGGACGCGGTGCGGGCCGATCCCGTGCCCGCCCACGTCTCCGGGCGGCGCGACCCCGCCGACATCGCCGAGCGGATACGGCACCTCGGCGACCTGCACCAGGCCGGTCTGGTCACCGACGAGGAGTTCACCGCGAAGAAGGCGGAGCTGCTCGCGGAGTTGTAGACGGTCGTCATGCCCGGGTACGAGAGCGCTTCGCACCCCACGGTATGACGCCCGTACGCGGGCCGCCCGCCTCCGCCGGCCGGGCCATGACCGAACCTTCCCCGCACCGGCCCGCGCCCCCGCCGACGGCCTGGTCCGTGCCGGACGCCGCAACCTGCGCGCCCTCGCGCACGCCCTGACCCCTCCCTCGCACCCGCCGACGCCCCTGTTCGCCGACGCCCCGCGGCGGTGGCAGCGGCTGCTGCCGCACGCCGTGGCGCTCGCCCTCGCCGCCACGTTCCTCCCCGTCACGATCACCGTCCTCACCACCGACTACGCCGTGCCCGGCCGGGGCTGGCGTGAGGCCCGGGAGCGAGGGGCCGGACTGGTCCCGCCGGCCCCGCCCTTCCTTGCTACTCGCGCCCGGCGGAGGTGAACGACATGTCCGCGTACCGGCCGCCGGCGACCTGGCCCGCGATCGGTTCGAGCAGCTCCATCTCGCTCTCGGTGAGCAGGAGCCGGGTGGCGGCGGCGTTCTCCTCGACCCGGGCGGGCCTGCGCGTTCCCGGGATCGGCACGACGGGAAGCCCGTGCACCTGTGCCCGCTGCTGCACCCAGGCGAGCGCGACCTGCCCGAGCGTGGCGTTGCGCCCCTCGGCGAGCTTGCGCACCGGATCGAGCAGCGAGGCGTTCGCGGCGGCGTTGTCGCCGTTGAAACGGGGCTGGCCGCGGCGGAAGTCGCCTTCGGTCAGGTCCTTCTCGGCGCTGGTGAAGGAGCCGGTGAGGAAGCCGCGGCCGAGCGGGGAGTACGGGACCAGGGCGACGCCGAGTTCGCGTGCCGCCGGTACGACGCCCGCCTCGATGTCGCGGCTGAACAGCGACCACTCGGACTGCACGGCCGCGATCGGGTGCACGGCCTGCGCGGCCCGCAGCTCGTTGCCGGTGACCTCGCTCAGCCCGAGGTGCTTGACCTTGCCCTCGCGCACGAGCTCGGCCATCACGCCGACCGTCTCCTCGATGGGGACGTTCACATCACGCCGGTGCATGTAGTAGAGGTCGATCTCGTCGACCTCCAGGCGCCGGAGGCTGTCCTCGGCGCACTGGCGGATGTAGGCGGGCTCGTTGTTGATGATCCGCTTCGCCGGGTCGTGGGGGTCCATCGCCAGCGCGAACTTCGTCGCGACGACGACCTCGTCCCGGTGCGCCGCGAAGAACGGCGCCAGGAACTTCTCGTTCTCGCCGGCCGCGTACGCGTCCGCCGTGTCGTACAGCGTGATGCCGAGCTCCAGCGCCCGCTCCAGCGTGGCCCGCGCCTCGTCGGCGTCCGTGGGGCCGTACGCGAAGCTCATGCCCATGCAGCCGAGGCCCTGTGCGCCGACCTCCGGTCCATCGGTCCCGAGCCGGACTTTTTCGATCCTGCTGTCGCTCATGTGGGTTTCAGGCCCTCTCCGACGCCCGCCGGGCGTCCGCGTAAAAGTCGATCTTGTGGTCCAGTACGGCGAGCGTGTCATGGAGCTCGGCGATACGTGCGCGCACGTCCCTGCGGGTGGCCTCCAGCAGCTCCTGGCGCGCTTCGAGGGTGTGCTCGCCCTCCCTAGTCAGCTCGGCGTACCGGACCATGTCCGCGACCGGCATCCCGGTCAGCCGCAGCTTGCCGACGAAGGCGAGCCAGTCCAGGTCCCTGTTGCGAAACCGCCGCTGGCCGGTGTGCGAGCGGCCGATGTGCGGCATGAGGCCGATCCGCTCGTACCAGCGCAGGGTGTACGCCGTGAGTCCGGTGTACGCCGCGACCTCGCTGATCGTGTAGTGGTCCTGGCCCTCGGGGCGGGGGTGCGCCCGGGGCGCCGCGACGCAGAGGCCGGGGCGTGCGGGTGCGGTTTCCGTCACGGTCATGGCCTCCACGCTAGGACCTTGGAGTGCACTCCAAGCAACCGTAAACCTGAAGAAGTTTCCGGCCGCGCACATCAGCCTCCGTCCCCATGAGCCCCGTCCGCCGTGCCGACGCCGCCGACGCCGCGGAAGTCCTCCGCCTGCGCCACGTGATGATCGACTCGGTCTTCCCCACCAGCACTCCCCCGAGCTCTCGGCTTCGCTCGAGCGGGGAGGCGCACCCGCCCGACTGGCACACCGATTCCCTCCCCACCCTGCGCGGGAAACTGGCGGACCCGGACGGGAACTTCGCCGCCCTCGTCGCCGACCACCCGGACCGGCCGGGGGCCCTGGCCGCGCTCGCCGCCGGTACGGTCGAGTACCGCATCGGACGCTCCGGCAATCCGCGCGGCGCCGTCGGATACGTCTTCAGCGTCGCCACCGACCCCGGCCGGCGCCGCCGCGGCCACGCCCGCGCGTGCATGGAGGCGCTGCTGGACTGGTTCCGTGAGCGCGGCGTGGTGAGCGTCGACCTCAACGCCTCCGAGGAGGCGGAGCCCCTCTACGCCTCGCTGGGCTTCGTCCGCAAGCCCGACCCCTCGATGCGGCTCGACCTCTGGGGCCCTTACGCTCGTACCCATGCAGAGCCTGGCGATGACCGAGAACTGGCCGGTACCCACCGCGGCGGCCGCCGTCGTACGGGCGGACGGCACCGTCGCCGCCACGCACGGCCCGACCGCGCACCGCTTCCCGCTGGCGTCGGTCACCAAGCCGCTCACCGCGTACGCCGTGCTCGTCGCGTACGAGGAGGGCGCCGTCGAGCTCGACGAGCCGGCCGGCCCCGAGGGGTCCACGGTCCGCCACCTCCTCGCCCACACCAGCGGCCTCGCCTTCGACGAGCACCGCGTGACGGCGCCCCCCGGCGAGCGCAGGCTCTACTCCAACGCGGGTTTCGAGGTCCTCGGCGACCACATCGCGAAGGCGACGGACATTCCCTTCGCCGAGTACCTGCGCCAGGCGGTGCTGGAGCCGCTGGGCATGGCGGCCACCTCGCTGGACGGCTCGCCCGCCAAGGACGGCGTCTCGACCGTCGACGACCTGGCGCGGTTCGCCGCCGAGCTCCAGGCCCCGCGCCTGCTGGACGCGCGTACGGTCGCCGGGGCCACCGGCGTCGTCCACCCGGGGCTGAAGGGCGTACTGCCCGGGTACGGCCACCAGAACCCGAACGACTGGGGCCTCGGGTTCGAGATCCGCGACTCCAAGTCCCCCCACTGGACGGGCGGTTCGTCCTCCCCGCGCACCTTCGGCCACTTCGGCCAGTCCGGCACGTTCCTGTGGGTGGACCCGGACGCGGGGATCGCGTGCGTGGCGCTGACGGACCGGGCGTTCGGGCCCTGGACCGCCGAGGTCTGGCCGCCGTTCACGGACGCGGTCCTCGCCGAATTCGGCGGGAGCGCCCGCTAGCCGCACATGGCGGCCCCGCTAGTCGCAGGTGGCGGCCGGCAGAGGGCCGTCGCTTCCGGTGAGGGCCACTTCCACCAGGCCCTCGGGGTCCTCGGCGTGTGCCGTCGTGCAGACCAGCTGGCGGACGGCGGCGGCGTCGAGTGGGCGCACCGCGAACGCGACCGAGACGCGCACCTCTTTCGGGACGCCGGCCCGGCTGCCCGCCTTCTCGCCCGGCACCGGCTCCACCCGGACCGGCGTGCTGCCGGCGGGCAGCCGGGTGGTGATGCCGGCCGCGTGCTCCTCGGGCGTGGGGCCGTGCAGCAGCGCGGCGAGCTGCTTGGCGGTCGCCGCGGGGGTGGGCGCCGAGTCGGCGAGCCTGACCACGGGGATCGACGAGCCGTCCGGTCCGACGAAGAAGAGCAGCATCCCGTCCTGCCGGGCCACGTCCGCGACGGCCGGGCCGCCCGCCTCGACCACTTCGCTGCCCCGGATGCCGCACCCGGCGAGCAGCAGCGACGCCGACGCCAGAGCGAACGGGCGCACGTGCCTCACGCGGTCACCTCACTGGTGTTCAGGGGTATCTCGACGACGAAGACGGCGCCGCCGCCGGGCTCGTTCGCGGCCCGGACCGCACCGCCGTGCAGCCGTACGTTCTCCAGGGTGATGGCGAGTCCCAGGCCGCTGCCCGCCGAGCGGGTACGGGCCTGGTCGGCCTTGTAGAAGCGGTCGAAGACGTGCGGCAGCACGTCCGCCGGGATGCCGGGGCCCCGGTCGGCCACCTCGGTGACGAGCCACTGTGCCCCTTCGGCCGCCCCGGGGTCCTGCGGGCGCGCCTCGGTGCGCAGCCGGACCGTGACGGGCGGCCGTCCGTGCCGCAGGGCGTTGCCGACCAGATTGGCGATCACGACGTCGAAGCGCCGGGGATCGAGCCGGGCGCGGATGCCGTCGGGCAGATCCAGGACGATCTCGGCGGGGTCCGTCCAGTGGCGGCCCTGCAGGGTCCTGCGGATGGTCTCGGCGGCGTCGACCTCGTCGGTGTTCAGCTCGGCCGCGCGGGCGTCGAAGCGGGAGATCTCCATCAGGTCCTCGACCAGTACGGCGAGTTTGCCCGTCTCACTGCTGATCAGACGCACCGCCGCGGCCGTGTCCGGGTCGAGGCCGGCCGCGTCCTCGTCGAGCAGTTCGGTGACGGCGAGCATCCCGGCGAGCGGGGTGCGCAGTTCGTGGGAGACGTCGGAGGCGAAGCGGCGGGCGCGGGCCTCGGCGCGCTGGAGTTCGTCCACGGAGCGTTCGAGCGCGGCGGTGGACTCGTTGAAGGTACGGGCCAGCTCGGAGAGTTCTCCGCCGCCCTTGACGGGGATACGGGTGTCCAGCCGGCCCCGCCCGAGGCTGCGGGCCGCCTGCCGCAGGTCGCGGACCGGGCGCAGCACGCTGCGGGCGGCGAGGAGGGCGGGTACCAGGGCGATCGCGAGCGCCGGCAGGGCGCCGTCCCGGGCGGCGACGACCATGGCGTCGACGTTGGTCTGTTCGTCGGTCAGCGGCATGACGGCGGAGAAGACGAGACCCGTGGGGCGCAGGGTCCGGCCTTCCGTTCCGGGCGGGCTGGCCCGGAAGACGACGGGCACGGCGATGGTCAGGTAGGGCTCGCCGTCCTTGACGACCCGCTGGAAGCTGCCGTGCGGCGTGCCCCGGGCCTCACGGCGCAGCTCCGGCGTGATGACGGTGGAAGTGGGTCTGGTGCCGGAGGAGAGCCGCATCGACCCGTACTCGGCGTACACCCACCAGTCGCGGCCCTTGCCCTGCCGGGCGAGCGTGCGGACCATGCCCTGCATCTGTTCCGTGTTGGGCGGCAGATTGAGGTGGAACTCCTGGATCTGCTCGCGGAAGGACGAGACGGCCGTGTCCTGCGCCTGTTCCAGCAGGGCGTTGCGCGCCTCGCGGTAGGTGAGGGCGGCGGTGGTGCCGCAACCGACCGCGGCGACGAGCAGGAAGGCCAGGACGAGCCGCGTACGGAGTCCGGTGATCAGCACAGCGGCCCGAAGCGGTAGCCGAAGCCGCGCAGGGTCTGGATGTAGCGGGGGCTGCCCGGGGTGTCCTCGATCTTGTTGCGCAGCCGCCGTACGCACGCGTCGACGAGCCGCGCGTCGCCGTGGTAGCTGTGCTCCCAGACGTGTTCCAGCAACTGCTGCCTGCTGAAGACCTGTTCCGGGGCCGCGCAGAGGTGCAGCAGCAGTTTCAGCTCCGAAGGGGCGAGGGCGACGCGTTCGCCGGACTTGGTGACGGTGAGTCCGGCCCGGTCGACGGCGAGTTCGCCGTGGAACTCGACGGCGGGCCGCCCGCCGCCCGGTTCCTCGATGCGGCGCAGCACCGCCCGTATCCGGGCCTCGATCACTTCGGTGCGGGCCGGCTTGACGATGTAGTCGTCGGCGCCCGCCTCCAGGCCGATGACGACGTCGAAGTCGTCGCCGCGGGCGGTGAGCACGATGATCGGCAGCTGGCTGTCCTCGCGCACCCGGCGGCAGACCTGGACGCCGTTCATGCCGGGCAGCATCAGGTCCAGGAGCAGCAGGTCGGGCCGGAACTCGGTGAGGGCGGCGAGCCCGGCCTCGCCGGTGGCGGCGGTCCGTACGTCATGGCCCCGGCGGCGCAGCCCGAGCTCGACCCCTTCCCGTACGGAGGGGTCGTCTTCTATCAGGAGCACGCGTGGCATCTGTGGAGTATCCCAAGTGGTCGTCGGATGATCGTGGCGGCGCCCACGGCCGGCCGCTCACCGCTTCGCCGGGCGCAGCCGCCGGACCGCGCCCGAGAGCAGCGCGTCGACTTCCGTCAGCCGCAGGGGTTTCGCCAGTACGGCGAAGACCGCGACGATCGCGGCCGCGCCCGCCGCCCTCGCCGCCACGGCTCCCGCCCCGGCGGCCCAGCCGGCCGCGAGGTGGCCGAGCGCCGCGGCGGGCAGCGCGGCCGCCAGCAGCCGGGCGTGGGCGGCGAGAGCGGGTGAGCGTCCCGCCGTCCGGCCGGCGGGCAGGCGCCGGTGCAGGGTGTACGCGGTGAGCGCCCAGCCCGCGAAGAGCGCCAGCGAGTAAGCCCCGGCCATGCCGGTCACCGCCCAGCGCGCCGGCAGCAGCAGGTACGCGGCCGTGGACAGGCCCGCGTTGAGCCCGGCGATCAGGAGGTTGAGGAGGAGGGGGGTGCGGGTGTCGCGCAGTGCGTAGAAGGCGCGGGAGAGGGCGTACTGGCCGGAGAAGGCGATCAGGCCCGGTGCGAAGGCCGTCAGGATGCCCGCCATCGCCGCGATGTCGTCGGCGCCGGTCCTGCCGTACTGGAAGACGACCGCCATCAGCGGCTGCGCCAGGGCGAGGAGCGCGCAGGCCGCCGGGACGACGGCGACGGCGCTGGTGCGCAGCGCGTACGAGACGTCACGGCGCACGGCGGCCCCGTCCCCCTCGGCCGCCGCCCCGCTCATCCGGGGCATCAGCGCGGTGACCAGCGAGACCGTCACGATCCCGTGCGGCACGGCCCACAGGAGGTAGGCGTTGTTGTACGCGCTGAAGCCCACGCCGTCGATGCCGAGGCCCGCCGCCCGCTGCCCCGCCGCCGTGGCCAGCCGGGTCACGACCCAGTACGCGGCCTGGTTGGTGAGGACCAGGATGGCTCAGCAGCGGGGTGAGCCATCCGTCCAGGTCCGGGTCGGCCCAGTCCGCGTACGGCCCCTCGGGCAGGTAGGCGAAGTACTTGCGGGTGCCGGGGGAGGGGCGCAGCAGGGCCAGCGCGACCCCGGTCAGCCCCTGCGCGCCGGGGGCGCCGGGCCCCTCCCCGGGCCCCCAGCCGATCAGCCGGGGCTGCCACCCCTCCTTGACGCCGGCCCAGGACGGGCACTGCAGGAAGCTGGGGCCCGGGGGCCCGGCCGCGCGGGACGCGAGGAACACGCGGTAGACATCGGCGGGGACGGGCCCCGGGCGTGTTTCCTGGCCACGACCGGCCGCCGTCACGAGCAGCGCTGACACAGCGTAAGCCTCCGTTTTCCGCCCCCTGGTGGGTGGGACGGGCAGGAGATTCGCAGCCGTCCGTGACCGTGCCGCACGGCGAATGTGACCGGACGGCGACCATTTCCCCGCAACCGCCGTCACCTGGCCGCCGAGAGGGTTTCCGGCGCTTTCCGCGGCCTAGAGTCCGGGCATCCCACCTTTTCCCGGAGGCTTCCCTTGAGTCATATACGTGCGCGTTCGGCTGCCGTGGCCGTCGTACTGGGTGCCGCGCTCTGCGCCTGCTCGGCCGGTGCCGGAGGCGTCTCGCCGCCGGCCGACGCGAAGCCCGGCGGCCGGGACCGCCCGGTCACGGTCACCGTGACGCCGGACGGCGAGGGCGCGGCCGCCGGGAAGCCGGTCGTGGTCGGGGCGGAGGGCGGCACGCTGTCCTCCGTGACGGTCACCGACGCCGCGGGCGGGCGGCTCACCGGCCGGAAGGCGGCCGGGAAGGCGTCCTGGACGTCGGACCGCAAGGCGGCGCCCGGTACGACGTACACGGTGGAGGTGAGGACCCGCACCCGGGACGGCCGGAAGGTCACGACCCGAACGTCGTTCACCACCGCCGCCGCGGACCGGGTCAACAAGCTCTCGCTGGCGCCGGGCAAGAACACCACGGTCGGCGTCGGCCAGCCGCTGTCGGTCGTCTTCGACCACCCGGTCGCCCGCAAGGCCGACGTCGAGAAGCAGCTCGAGGTCACCACCTCGAACGGCACCGAGGGTTCCTGGGGCTGGGTCCGCGACCACTCCGGCAAGGACCGCGTCGACTGGCGCCCCAGGGAGTACTGGAAGGCGGGTACGGAGGTCACCCTCGACGCGCGGCTCAAGGGCACCGACTCGGGACGGGCCGGCGGCTGGTTCGTCCGCGACTACCGGACCGGCTTCACCGTCGGCGCCCGCCAGGTCGTCCGGGTCGACCTCGACCGCAAGCGGCTCACCCTGGAGCGGAACGGGAAGAAGGTGCGGGAGATCCTCGTCTCCGGCGGCACCCCCGGCGGCGACAAGCGGTCCTGGAAGGGCACCGCCGTGCTCATGGCGAAGGAGGGCACCATCAACATGAACTCCGAGACGGTGGGCCTGGGCGACGCCTACGACAAGATGGTCGACCACTCGATGCGGCTCACCTGGTCGGGGATGTACGCGCACGCCGCGCCCTGGAACGCCGCCCACTTCGGCAGGGCCAACAAGAGCTCGGGCTGCATCGGCATGAGCGACTCCGACGCGGCGTACTTCTACGGCCAGGTCCGGGTGGGCGACCCGTTCGAGATCAAGGGCGCGGACACCAAGGGCACGATCGCCGAGGGCAACGGCTACGGCGCGTGGAACCTGTCCTGGGAGCGGTGGAGGGCCAGGAGCGCGCTGCACGGCTGACGCAACGTCAGTCGCTCATCTCCCACAGCAGCACCTCGGCGGGGGCGGCGGCCGCCACCAGTTCCAGGCCGCGCGCCCCGGTGATCCGGGCCGCGTCGCCGGGCCCCAGCCCGTGCTCGCCGAGGTCGAGGCGGCCCCGTACGACATGGACGTACACCAGCGGCGCGTCCGGGACCGCCGTCCGCCCGCCGACCCCGGGGCGCCGCACGTGCAGCAGCGCGCCGGCCGCCGGCAGGGCGTACGGCGTGGCGTCGGCGATGCCGCGCACCACCTCGTACGAGGGCGCGCCGCCGGGGCCCTGTGGCGCGAGCCACATCTGCACGAACACCAGCGGCTCGTCCCCGTCGTTGCGCTCCACGTGCCGGACCCCGGCACCCGAGCTGAGCCGCTGCACGTCGCCGGGGCGTACGACGGTGGCGTGCCCGGCCGAGTCGCGGTGGGTCAGCTCGCCCTCCACCACCCACGTCACGATCTCGGTGTGGCGGTGCGGGTGCTCGTCGAATCCGGCGCCGGGCGCGAGACGTTCCTCGTTGCAGGCGAGCACCGCGCCGAAGCGGAGGTGGCCGGGGTCGTAGAAGTGCCCGAAGGAGAAGGCGTGCAGGGACTCGATGCCGGCGGAGGCGTCGCCCCCGCGGAAGCGGTCCGCGGAGCGCCGTACAGAAATCACAGGGACCACCGTAGCCCCGGCCCGACGCGCCGAGGTTCCGATAAGGCAGTCTTGTCCCGTGCCCCAACCCGATCCTGAGCAGCCCGCCGCGAACGCCGCCCACCCGCACACCGCGACCCTGCGCCGGCTGGAGAAGTCCTCCGGCCGCCTCGCCGCGAACGCGATCGCCCGCATGGACGAGACGCTGCCGTGGTACCGGGCCATGCCGCCGGAGAACCGGTCGTGGATCGGCCTGGTCGCTCAGGCCGGCATCGCCGCGTTCACCGAGTGGTTCCGGCATCCCGAGACCCCGCAGGCCATCTCCACCGACGTATTCGGCACCGCGCCGCGCGAGCTGACCCGGGCGATCACGCTGCGCCAGACCGTCGAGATGGTGCGTACCACGATCGAGGTCATGGAGACCGCGATCGAGGAGGTCGCGGCGCCGGGCGACGAGTCGGTCCTGCGCGAGGCCCTGCTCGTGTACGCCCGCGAGATCGCCTTCGCGACCGCCCAGGTGTACGCGCAGGCCGCCGAGGCCCGCGGCGCCTGGGACGCCCGCCTGGAGTCCCTCGTCGTGAACGCGGTGCTGTCCGGCGAGGCCGACGAGGGCGCGGTCTCCCGCGCGGCGGCGCTGGGCTGGAACTCCCCGGAGCACGTCTGCGTCGTCCTCGGCACCGCGCCCGACGGCGACTCCGAGCTGACGGTCGAGGCGATCCGGCGGGCCGCCCGGCACGCCAGGCTCCAGGTCCTGACCGGGGTGCTCGGCAGCCGCCTGGTCGTCATCGCGGGCGGCAGCGACAACCCGCTCCAGGTCGCGAAGGCCCTGATCGGCCCGTACGCGGCGGGCCCCGTGGTCGCCGGGCCCGTGGTCCCGGACCTGCTCGCCGCCACCCGGTCCGCGCAGGCCGCCGCCGCCGGGCTCAAGGCGTGCCAGGCCTGGCAGGACGCCCCGCGCCCGGTCCTCGCGGACGATCTCCTCCCGGAACGGGCCATCGCGTCGGATCCTGCCGCGCGGGAGCAGTTGGTGGAGGAGATCTACAGACCGCTGGAGGAGGCGGGCTCGGCGCTGCTGGAGACGCTGAGCGTGTATCTGGAGCAGGCGAGCAGCCTCGAAGGCGCGGCGCGGATGCTCTTCGTGCACCCCAACACCGTGCGCTACCGGCTCCGACGTGTGACGGACGTCACCGGCTGGTCACCCTCCGACGTCCGTTCCGCGTTCACGCTGCGGATCGCCCTCATCCTGGGGCGTCTGGCCGACGGAGATTCGCAGCCCTAGACTTTTGTCGTAATCCAACAATTCCCCCGACGGTTCTTGGTCCCTGTCCCCACGGGCCCGCACAGCCGTCCGCAAGAGAGAGTGTGAGGGTGCTCGTACTCGTCGCTCCCGGCCAAGGCGCCCAGACGCCCGGCTTCCTGACTCCCTGGCTCGACCTCCCCGGCGCCGCCGACCGGCTCGCCGCGTGGTCCGACGCCATCGGGCTCGACCTTGTCCACTACGGCACGCAGGCCGACGCGGACGCGATCCGCGACACGGCCGTCGCACAGCCCCTGCTGGTCGCCGCGGGCCTGCTGTCGGCCGCCGCGCTGGACGCCCGCGCGGACGTCTCGGCGGTCGCCGGTCACAGCGTCGGCGAGATCACCGCCGCCGCGTACGCCGGTGTGCTCACCGAAGAGGCCGCGCTCGGTTTCGTACGCACCCGCGGCCTGGGCATGGCCGAGGCCGCCGCCGTCACCGGGACCGGCATGTCGGCGCTGCTCGGCGGTGACCCCGAGGTGGTCGTCCCGCACCTGGAGAAGCTCGGCCTGACCCCGGCGAACGTGAACGGCGCGGGCCAGATCGTGGCCGCCGGCACGCTGGAGCAGCTCGCCGCGCTGGAGGCGGACAAGCCCGAGGGCGTACGCCGTGTCGTACCGCTCAAGGTCGCCGGCGCGTTCCACACGCACCACATGGCCCCCGCGGTCACCGAGCTGGGCAGGGCGGCGCAGGACCTGGTCGTCTCCGACCCGGCCCTCACGTACGTCTCGAACGCCGACGGCAGGGCCGTCCCCACCGGCTCCGAGGTCGTCGCACGTCTGGTCAGCCAGGTCTCCAACCCGGTCCGCTGGGACCTGTGCATGGAGACCCTCAAGGAGCTGGGCACCACCGCGCTCATCGAGGTCTGCCCCGGCGGAACGCTGACGGGTCTCGCCAAGCGCGCGCTGCCCGGTGTGAAGACGCTCGCGCTCAAGACCCCCGACGACCTCGACGCGGCCCGCGCGCTCATCGCTGAGCACGCGGCGCGATAGGAGCCCGAGAGCATGTCGAAGATCAAGCCCAGTCAGGGCGCCCCGTACGCGCGGATCATGGGTGTCGGCGGCTACCGTCCGACCCGTGTCGTGCCCAACGAGGTGATCCTCGAGACGATCGACTCGTCCGACGAGTGGATCCGCTCCCGCTCCGGCATCGTGTCCCGCCACTGGGCCTCCGACGAGGAGACCGTGGCCGCGATGTCGATCGAGGCCGCGGGCAAGGCGCTGGCCGACGCCGGGATCACCGCCCAGCAGGTGGACGGCGTCATCGTCTCCACCGTCTCGCACTTCAAGCAGACCCCGGCCGTCGCGACCGAGATCGCGGACAGGATCGGCGCGGGCAGGCCCGCCGCCTTCGACATCTCGGCCGGCTGCGCCGGCTTCGGCTACGGCCTGACCCTCGCCAAGGGAATGATCGTCGAAGGCAGTGCGCAGTACGTCCTCGTCATCGGCGTGGAACGGCTCTCGGACCTGACCGACCTGGAGGACCGCGCGACGGCCTTCCTGTTCGGCGACGGTGCGGGCGCGGTCGTCGTCGGCCCCGCGCAGGAACCGGCCATAGGCCCGACCGTGTGGGGTTCCGAGGGCGACAAGTCCGAGACCATCAAGCAGACCGTTCCGTGGTCGGACTACCGGAACGCCGGCGAGGTCGCGAAGTTCCCGGCCATCACGCAGGAGGGCCAGGCGGTCTTCCGCTGGGCCGTCTTCGAGATGGCGAAGGTCGCCCAGCAGGCGCTGGACGCGGCCGGGATCACCGCGGACGACCTGGACGTCTTCATCCCGCACCAGGCGAACATGCGGATCATCGACTCGATGGTGAAGACTCTGAAGCTGCCGGAGCACGTCACGGTCGCCCGTGACGTCGAAACCACCGGCAATACCTCGGCCGCCTCGATTCCGCTCGCGATGGAGCGGCTCCTGGCGACCGGGCAGGCGAAGAGCGGCGACACCGCGCTGGTCATCGGCTTCGGGGCGGGTCTCGTCTACGCCGCGACGGTCGTTACCCTCCCCTAGGCACGTCCGGACCGTTCCGGGCCTGCCGCTTCACCCCATTCCCTCAGCCCAACACGAAGGAGCGCCGCAATGGCCTTCACCCAGGAAGAGATCGTCGACGGTCTCGCCGAGATCGTCAACGAGATCGCCGGCATCCCCACCGAGGACGTCCAGCTGGACAAGTCCTTCACCGACGACCTGGACGTCGACTCGCTGTCCATGGTCGAGGTCGTCGTCGCCGCCGAAGAGCGTTTCGACGTCAAGATCCCGGACGAGGACGTCAAGAACCTCAAGACGGTCGGTGACGCCGCCGACTACATCGCGCAGCACCAGGTCTCCAAGGCCTGAGCCTGACATGCGTCTGTCGCCGCCCGGCGGTGGCGCCGTGAAAATTCAGCACCCTCTACACGTGGAGAAAGAATTCCTGTGAGCCCGACCAATCGCACCGTGGTCGTCACCGGTATCGGCGCAACAACACCGCTGGGTGGCGACGCCGCATCGACCTGGGAAGGTCTGATGGCGGGACGCTCAGGCGTCAAGCCCCTGGAGGGCGAGCGCTTCGCCGACCTTCCCGTCCGTATCGCGGCCCCCGCGGCCGTCGACCCGGGCGACGTACTGCCCCGGCCCCTGGCCCGCAAGCTGGACCGCTCGGCGCAGTTCGCGCTGATCGCGGCCCGCGAGGCGTGGGCCGACGCCGGTTACACCGACAAGGCGGGCGAGGACGACAAGATCCAGCCCAACCGTCTCGGTGCGGTCATCGCCTCCGGCATCGGCGGCGTCATCACCCTGCTCGACCAGTACGACGTGCTGAAGGAGAAGGGCGTACGCCGTGTCTCCCCGCACACCGTGCCCATGCTCATGCCGAACGGCCCCTCCGCCAACGTCGGCCTGGAGGTCAACGCCCAGGCGGGCGTGCACACCCCGGTCTCCGCGTGTGCGTCCGGCGCCGAAGCCATCGGGTACGCCGTCGAGATGATCCGTACCGGCCGCGCCGACGTGGTCGTCGCCGGCGGCACGGAGGCGGCCATCCACCCGCTGCCCATCGCAGCCTTCGCCAACATGATGGCGATGTCCAAGAGCAACGACGAGCCCCAGAAGGCGTCGCGTCCGTACGACACGGGCCGGGACGGCTTCGTCCTCGGCGAGGGCGCGGGGGTCGTCATCCTGGAGTCGGCCGAACACGCGGCCGCGCGGGGCGCCCGGGTGTACTGCGAGGTGGTGGGCCAGGGCCTGTCCGCGGACGCCCACCACATCGCGCAGCCCGAGCCGACCGGCCGCGGCATCGCCGTCGCCATGCAGAACCTGATCGACGACAGCGGGCTCAAGCCGTCCGAGATCGTGCACCTCAACGCACACGCCACCTCGACCCCGCAGGGCGACATCGCGGAGATCAAGGCCCTGCGCCGGGTCCTCGGTGACGACCTCGACCACGTGGCGATCTCCGCCACCAAGTCGATGACCGGTCACCTGCTCGGTGGCGCCGGCGGCATCGAGACCGTCGCGACGGTGCTGGCGCTGTACCACCGGACGGCTCCGCCGACCATCAACGTCGACGACCTGGACGCCGATGTCGACGCGGACATCGTGCGGGACGAGCCGCGCGCGCTGCCCGAGGGGCAGATCGCCGCGATCAACAACTCGTTCGGCTTCGGCGGCCACAACGTGGTGCTGGCCTTCCGTACGGTCTGATCCGGACAGAGCGGCACAGCACAGCAGCACGGCGAAGGCCCTGCCGGGAGCTCGCGAGCTCCCGGCAGGGCCTTCGCCGTGTTCTTCCTGTCGGTCCGTCAGACGACCTGGTGGAGCCAGCGCACGGGGGCGCCCTCGCCCGCGTACCTGAAGGGCTCCAGTTCGTCGTCCCACGGCTTGCCGAGGAGCTTGGCGACCTCGGCCTCCAGGTCGGTCTCGCCGCCGACCGAACGGGCGAGGGCGGCGCGCAGCCGGTCCTCGGGGATCAGGATGTCGCCGTGCATGCCGGTGACGGCGTGGAAGATGCCGAGTCCGGGCGTGGAGCTGTAGCGCTCGCCCTCCGCCGTGGGGGACGGTTCGGCCGTCACTTCGAAGCGCAGCAGATGCCAGCCGCGCAGGGCGGAGGCGAGTTTGGAGGCGGTGCCCGGCTGGGCCTGCCAGGAGAACTCGGCTCTCCAGGTGCCGGGCGAGGCCGGTTGCCTGATCCAGTCGAGATTGACCCGCACACCGAGTACGCCCGCTACTGCCCATTCGACGTGCGGGCACAGCGCGCGCGGTGCGGAGTGAACGTACAGAACTCCACGTGTCGTCACCGGGACCTCCAGTGTGGGACGAGGTTCGCCTTCCCCAGCGGCCTCGCGCCCGTACCGCCTCTTCCCGGTCGGCTCCCGAGGTTGTCAACAGTAAACAGCATCGGGAGTGAATCTCCTGAAAAGGGACAGTATGTGACGTGATGTAATTTGCCAGTGCCCCGGATGGGCGAAGCGCTGCTGGTTCGACGGGGAAAAACTACCGTGCGGCGGCGTCCGGCGGGTGACGTACTGTCGGTCCGGGGTGCCGTACACACGAAGCTTTCACTCGCCAGGGCGCCCGTACGACGCCATGGAGGGGATCACGGGATGCGGAAGGGCCGCCGGGACCGCCGCTCGCGCGCCGCCGTCGCCACCGCGACAGCGGCGCTGCTCGTCCTCCTGGGCGGGCTCGCGGGGTGCGGTGCGGGAAACGGCGCGGACGGGGGCGGCCCGTCGGCGGGGCCGCGGCCCACCCCCCGGCCCACTCCGCTGTGGGACCGCAGCCCGGCGTCCGTCGCCGCCGTCGGGGACTCGATCACGCGCGGTTTCGACGCGTGCGAGGTGCTCGCGGACTGCCCCGAGGTGTCCTGGGCGACGGGTACGGACGCCACGGTGCGCAGCGTGGCGCTGCGGCTGCTCGGCAAGGCGGGTGTGGCGGCGCGCACCTGGAACCACGCCAAGTCGGGGGCGCGGATCGCCGAGCTGCCGGAGCAGATGGCGCGGGCGGCCGCGGACAGGCCGCAGCTGGTGACGGTCATGGTGGGCGCGAACGACGCCTGCCGCGACGACGTGTCGCACATGACGTCGGTGGTCGACTTCCGTAGGTACTTCGAGACCGCGGTGAAGAAGCTGCGCGAGGAACTGCCCACGTCGCAGCTGTACGTGTCGAGCGTGCCGGATCTGAAGCGGCTCTGGTCCCAGGGGCGCGGGAACCCGCTCGGCAAGCAGATCTGGGAGCTGGGCCTCTGCCGGTCGATGCTGGGCTCGCCGGACGCGATGGACGCGGCGGCGGTGGCGCGGCGGGAGGCGGTGCGGGATCGGGTCGTCGCGTACAACGGGGTGCTGAAGGACGTGTGCGGGAAGGACGCGCGCTGCCGGTACGACGGCGGGGCGGTCTTCGAGTACCGGTTCACCGGCGCCCAGTTGAGCCCCTGGGACTGGTTCCACCCGAGCAGGAACGGGCAGGAGCGGCTGGCGGAGATCGCGTACCGCAACATCACGGCCGAGGAACCCCCGGCGTAGACCGTTCGCGCACCTGCCCGCGCGGCCGTTCGCATAGGGTTTCGGATCATGAACGCGGAACTCTTCGGCACGCTCGACGACGGCACGCCCGTCCACCGCTGGGTCCTGGAACGGGACGGGGTGGTGGTGCGCGTCCTGACGTACGGCGGGATCGTCCAGTCGGTGGAAGTGCCGGACCGGGACGGGCGGACGGGCGGTGTGGCGGTCGGGTTCGACCGTCTCGCCGGCTATCTGGAGTGCCCGGGGCCGTACTTCGGGGCGCTGGTCGGCCGGTACGCCAACCGGATCGCGGGCGGGGCCTTCGCGTTGGACGGGCGGACGTACGTCCTGGCGCGCAACAGCGCGTCGAACAGCCTGCACGGCGGCGAACGCGGTTTCGACAAGCGGGTGTGGGACGCGGAGGCGGTGGCCCCGCACGGGGTGCGGCTCTCGCGGGTCAGCCCCGACGGCGAGGAGGGCTTTCCGGGGCGGGTCGAGGTCTCGGCGACGTACACGCTGGAGGAGGGCGGGGCGCTGCGGATCGCCTACCGGGCGGTGACGGACGCGCCGACCGTGGTGAACCTGACGAACCACACGTACTGGAGCCTCGGGGGCGGCCCGTACGAACTGCGGCTCGCGGCCGGGGCGGTGACCGCGGTGGACGGGGACGGGATACCGACCGGGGAGATCCGTCCGGTGGCGGGGTCGCGGTTCGACTTCCGCGCGGCGCGGGTCCTCGGGGACGGGTACGACCACAACTTCGTGCTGGACAAGGGTGTGACCGGTGAGGCCGAGGTGGTGGGTGAGCTGTACGACCCGGGGTCGGGACGGGTGGTGACCGTCGCGACGACCGAGCCGGGGGTGCAGGTGTACACGCCGGACGGGTTCGACGGGGTCGCGCTGGAGACCCAGCACTTCCCCGATTCGCCGAACCGGCCGGAGTTTCCGGCGGTGGTTCTGCGGCCGGGCGAGGTCTTCGCCTCGGCGACGGTGTACGGGTTCGGGGTGCGGGGGTAGGGGGCGGGTGCTCCCGGAGCCGGGGCGGAGATTCTCCGCGCGGCCCTCGAAGTGATCCTCCTGGGACACGAGCCCGCCCCGTAGCGCACGTCACCGGCGTACCGCGATACTTCCGCCACCCGACGGAAGGATCACCCGTGTCCCCGATACGCCCTCGCCACGCGTCGTTCGGCCTCGCCCTCGCCCTCATCACGCTCACGCCTCTCCTCGGGGCGCCGCCCGCCGCGGCGACGGAGCCGGAGGAGGTGGCTCCGGCGACCGTCGAGGAGCGGCGGCTGGAGCGGGCCGCGCCGCAGGAGATCCTGCGGCGCAGCGGATTCGACACCGTGGCGGAGGACTTCGCCCGGACGCTGGGCGAGGCGCGGTCGTACGCCGCTGCCGAGCGGGCCGTCGTACGGCACGGATCGCGGTTGTGGCAGCGGGCCGTGGACCGGGCGCAGGGCCGGGGCCCGGCGGAGTACGAAGGGCGCGAAACGCTTCCCCGGAAGGATGGTGGCGGACGACGGGCCGGTCTGAGCCGGGACGACGACCGGCCGCTGTACTGGGCGCGGCTGGGCATGACGCGCGAACTGCGGCAGTGGCGGGCGCCGTTCGGACTCAGCGGGGCGGCGCGGGCGAAGCTGCTCGACCGGCTGGAGCGGTCGTCGCGGGGCCAGGACACGATCCGCTTCCCGGCGGCAGCGGCATCGGCGGCAGGCAGGGGCAAGGGCATGAAGCGGGTGCTCGTCACCGGCTTCGACCCGTTCACGCTGGACCGGGACGTGCGGATCAGCAACCCGTCGGGCGCGACGGCGCTCGCGCTGGACGGCACGGTGGTACGGACCGCAGCCGGCCCCGCGCGGATCGAGACGGCCGTCTTCCCGGTCCGCTGGCAGGACTTCGCGGACGGCACGGTCGAGCGCACCCTGCGCCCGCACCTGCCGCACCTCGACCTCTTCACCACCGTCAGCCAGGGGCGGGTCGGCCGGATCGACGTCGAGCGCTTCAACGGGGCCTGGCGCGGCGGCTTCCCGGACAACGAGAACGTCTCGCGCACGGAGACCGTTCCGGTGGCCGGCCCCGCCCCGCAGCCGCAGTGGACGGCGACCACGCTCCCGTACCAGGAGATCGCGGCCGCGGACACCGGCCGCTTCCCGGTGTACGACAACACGTCGGTGACCGAGATCCCGGCGGGCGCGACCGCCCCCGTGGTCCGCCCGGACGGCCCGACGGCGGGCTCGACCGCCCGCGCGGGCGGGGGCGGCGACTACCTCTCCAACGAGATCGCGTACCGCGCGACGCTGCTGCGCGACCGCCTGGGGCCGGCCGGCCTGCCCGGCGGACATGTGCACACGCCGGTGCTCCAGTTCGGCGCGGGCAACACCACCGAGGTGACGGACCCCGCGTTCGTACGCAACCGGCTGGACATCGTCGCGCAGGTGCGGGCGATCGTCGCGGTGGCGGCGGGCACGCCGTAGCAAAGGCCCGGGGACGCAGGCTTTCGCCGGGCGGCGGGGCCGGGTTCAGCGGGCGAGGCCCAGGGCGACCCCGAGGCCGGCCAGCGCCGAGCCGATCGCCCGGTTGAGGGCCTTCTGGCGGCGCAGCACGGCCGCGCGCACCCGGGAGTCGGAGAAGAAGAGCGCGACCGCGCCGAACCACCCGAGGTGGGCGGCCGACACGAACAGCCCGTAGCCGGCCTGCTGCCACACGGGCGTGCCGGGCCCGACCACCTGGGTGAAGGTCGAGACGACGAAGAGGGTCGTCTTCGGGTTGAGGACGTTCACTTCCCGGACGTCGCGGAGCGGGCCGCCGCCGACACGTGCCGCGTCTGCCTGGCGAGTTCGCTGTACGGGAAGGGCAACGGCGAGCGGGAGCGCGCCGCCCTATACCCGGCGCGGGCCGGGGACCACGGGCCGCACGTCGTCCTCGTCCCTCGCGTGGGGCGGGCGGGGCCGTACGACGCCTGCGGGCTGAGCGCGGTGTGGGCCCCGACGGTACGGCACCGGACGGGGCGGGCCTCACGCTCGCCGACGTGCCTACGCCGTGGGGGGAGGCGGGACCGCGCCGGCGTGGTCCGCGTCGGCCGACGGCTCCTCCAGCAGGTCCCGCGCCATCAGCGTCGCACCGGCCACCGCGCCCGGCATCAGGAAGACCGCGACCAGCGGCACGAGGAACGCGAGGGTGAGGGGGACGCCGAAGCCGAGGGTGAGCAGGCGGCGGCCGCGCAGCAGGGCGAGGCGCTGCTTCAGCTCGACGCCCCGGCGCTGGAGCGCCACCGCCGCCAGCTCCTCCGCGAGGAAGAACCCGGAGACGCAGAAGCCGATCACGGGGACGGCGGTCTGGCCGACGACGGGGATGAAACCGCAGGCGAAGAGCAGGACGCCGTACAGGACCACCCGGGCCAGGACGCGCACGCTGTCGCGGGCGGAGATCCACAGCTCGCGGACCAGCGGCAGGCCGGACTCGGGGGCGGTGCCGTCGGGGGACACGGAGCGGTCGACGCGCTCGGACAGCTCCTCGTAGAAGGGCTGGCCGACGAGCAGCGTCACGGCGGTGAAGGTGATCACCGCGAGGAACAGCGCGAGGGCGAAGAGCAGGGCGGTCAGCGCGCCGCGGAAGAGACCGAGCCAGGGCGAGCCCCAGTCGTCGGCGAAGGGCGTGGCCCAGGCCGTGAGGTCGTCGGCGCCGTAGCCGAGCCCGATGAGGGCGCCGACGTACAGCACGAAGGTCACCAGACCGGGCAGCAGCCCGAAGCCGTAGGACTTGCCGTGGCGGCCGACCCACCGCTGGCCCTTCATCAAGTAGCCGAAGCCCACCCCGAGATCACGCATGCGAACAGCCTATCCACTGCCCGAGGCGGGCCTCGTACCGCGTACCCGGCCGGCCGTCCAGGTCGATGTCGCCGACCGGGACGAAGCCGTTGCGGGCGAGGACGGCGCGAGGCGGGGTTGTCCGCGGTGGTGGCCGCGGTGAGGACTTCGAGGCCGTAGTCGGTCGCGGCGCGCGTGCGGACCTCCCGCACGGCCGCGGCCGCCAGGCCCCGGCCGGTGGCCCGCTCGGCGACGCGGTAGCCCAGGTCGGCGGCCGCGTCCGTGACGTCGACCAGGTTGACGCGTCCGAGGACGGCGCCCTGCTCGTCGACGAGGAGGTGGAAGTGGCACAGACCGGCTTCCTGCTCGGTGAGGAGGGCGGCGTGGCGGGCCGCGAAGTGGGTGAAGTAGTCGTCGCCCCGGTCGGGCACCGACCGCGCGAAGTAGGCGCGGTTCTCCAGCTCGAAGGCGAGGAGGGCCGGGGCGTGGTCGTCACGCAGTCGCGTCAGGTGCAGGGGTGGGGGGGCAGGGGTGGCATGGGTGGACCGTACAAGGCGTGACTGCGCTCGTCGCTCGCAGGTGGACCGCAGGCAGGTCCGCGCGCAGGTACGGGGGCGGACCGTGCGCGATATCACCGTGGCGGCACGGGGCGACGGGCGCTCCACCCTGTCGCCGTACGACGAGCGGGAGCTTCTGGGCGGCGGGCGGCTCCCGGAGTGCGGCCCCGCCGGCTCGGCGGCCGGGTGCGCACCGCCCTCTTGTTGTTGCGGGATTCAACAGGTAGACCCTGCGTACCGATCATCTCTTATCACTTCCGACACATCCGGAGATACGCATGGGCACAGGCATCCCGAGACCTCTTCTCCTCACCACCGCCGCCGTGACGGGCGCACTCCTGCTCTCCTCCGTACCCGCGGCCGCCCGGCCCGGTCCCCCCGCAGACGGCGGCGGGACCGGGAACGGCGTTCACCGGGAACGGGACGCCGCCGGCCAGGGGCAGGCGGCGCGCACGCCGGCGGGCGCCGCCGCCGCGGCGCTCGACGACCGGGCGTCCTCCGGGCCGCGGCACGACGGCGGGTATCCGCGCCGTACCCGTCTCGCCCCGCCCGCGCCGGATCCGGCCGACAAGTCCATCAAGCTGGGGCTCACGCCGTACCACTCCATCGCCCCGAAACTCAACGCGCTGCAGAAGCTGGGCGACCGGGTCAGCGTCGAGGTCTCCGGGCGGTCCGCCGGCGGGCACGACCTGTACCTGGTGACCGTGACCGCTCCGGAGAGCGACCGCGAGGCCCGCGAGCAGGAGCGGATGCGGGAGCTGATCGAGAACGCGCCGGCCGCCGCCGCCGAGGACCGGCGTATCAAGGCGGATTACAAGGCGCCGGTGTTCATCAACAACAACATCCACGGCAATGAGTGGGAGGGCACGGACGCCGCCCTGAAGCTCATCGAGGAGCTCGCGAGGGCGAAGGACCGCAAGACCGCCGATCTGCTGGCGAAGACCCGTATCTACCTCAACGTGACCGCCAATCCCGACGGGCGGATCGCGGGCACGCGGGCGAACTCCAATGGTTTCGACCTCAATCGGGACTTCGTCACCGCCACCCAGCCCGAGGCGCGCGCGATCCGGCGGATCGCCATCGACAAGCAGCCGGCCGTCATGATCGACCTGCACGGGTACGTCAACGGCACGCTCATCAAGCCGACGACCCCGCCGCACGGCGAGAACTACGAGTACGACCTCTTCCTCAAGAACTCCTACGCCAACGCGCTGGGGATGGAGCGGGCCGTCAACGGCCTCGGCTACACGGTGGAGAAGGACGGCGTCGAACCCGCCGTCATCCCCTTCCGCGACCAGGCGGAGGGCTGGGACGACTGGCCGCCGGTCTTCACACCGCAGTACATGCCGTTCCAGGGCGCGGTCGCGGCGCACACCGTCGAGTTCCCGATGCAGGTCAACAATCGCTCGTACGACACGCTGCCGGTCGCCGAGCTGCGCCGCAGGGCCGCCGTCAACACGGACATCGCGGGCGCGGCGATGCGCGCGACCCTCGACTACACGGCCGGGAAGCGGTCTTCGGTGATCGCCGACCAGATCGAGACGTTCCGGCGCGGCGCGGCGGGCGCGGCGCAGGTGCCGGTGTCGCGGGAGTCCGTTCCGGGCGTGCCCGGGATCGGGCCGGAGGACGTCTACACGACGGACTTCCCCCGGGCGTACGTCGTTCCGGCGGGCCGGGACCAGCGGTCCGCGACGGCCGCGGCCCGGCTCGTCGACCACCTCGTCGCCAATGACGTGAAGGTGGAGCGTGCCCGGCGGGACTTCCGGCTCGGCGGGCGGCCGTACGAGGCGGGGTCGTACGTCGTCGACATGCGCCAGCCCAAGCGTGGGTTGGCCAACGTGATCCTGCACGAGGGGCGGGACATCAGCGCGGACGTCTCGACGATGTACGACATCTCGGGCTGGAGCCTCGGTCTGCTGTGGGGCGCGAGCGTGGAGAAGGTGCACAAGGCCGCTCCGGGCGGTCTCGACGTTCCCGGCCGTACGGTCCGCGCCGCGGCGCCCGCCGGTCACGTCGCTCCGCGCGGCGATCTCCGGCTGCGGCTCGACGACCCCAAGGAGCTCGCCGCGCTCAACTCCCTGCTGAGGGACGGGGTGAAGGTGCGGCGTACGGCCGACGGCAGCGCGCTCGTGCCCGCCCCGGCCCGCGGGAAGGCCGCCGCCCTCGCCGTCCGGTACGGCGTCTCCTTCCACGCCACCAGGGCCAAGGGCGTCGCCCCGCTGCACCGTGCCCGGGTCGCCGCGGCCGTCACGCCCGGCGAGCTGTTCGCGCTGCGCGAGATGGGCTTCGAGGTGCTGCCGGTCTCGACGGCCGCGCTCAACGCGGGCTTCGACTGGTCGCGCGCGGATGTGCTGTTCGTGTCGTCCGGGCTGGAGTACGGGAAGCTGGACGCGGCCGCGCGCGGCGCGCTCGACGCGTTCCTCGCCGGTGGCGGCGGCCTGGTCGGGCGCGGCGCGGCGGGCGCGGCGCTCAACGCCGGAGCCGGTCTGCTGGCGGCGGAGCCGGTCGAGGGCA
Organism: Streptomyces enissocaesilis; assembly: GCF_039533765.1. Classification (NCBI taxonomy): domain Bacteria; kingdom Bacillati; phylum Actinomycetota; class Actinomycetes; order Kitasatosporales; family Streptomycetaceae; genus Streptomyces; species Streptomyces enissocaesilis. The sequence goes on from NZ_BAAAUD010000013.1 coordinate 271,932, forward strand.
ACGGGGACGCCAACGGCGTCGTCCGGGTCTCCAACGCGGGCGGCGCGGTGTCCGGCGGCGCGCCGGAACACACCTTCGTCTACTCGCCGATGTGGTTCACCGACCTCGGTCCCGGCGTGCGGGTCGAGCAGTCGTACGCCACGGGGAACCCGCTCGTGTCCGGCCACTGGCGCGCGGCCGGGGACGGCGGCGGCCCCCAGGACGCGGCCGGCCGGGCGGCCGTGGTCAGCGGTACGTCGGCGAAGGGCGCGGGAGTCGTGCTCTTCGGTACGGAGCCGCTGTTCCGCGCGCACCCGAAGGGCGCCTTCGCGCAGGTCGGGCGGGCGTTGATCAGTTCGGCGGGCTGAGTCCGGCCCGGAACAACCCCTCGGCGGCGGTTGCCCGATCCCCTGTCACTCAGATGTACGTACATGGAGTCGGGGGGAGCATTCGATGCCGGAGAGGACCGCCGTGCGGGGCACGGTCGCCGAGGGGTTCGAGGGCGTACGGGAGGAGTCCGCCGCCGTACTCGCCGAGGAGCGGCCGGGTCACGCCGACGCCCAGCTGGCCGTTTTCACAGGCGGCCGACCGGTCGTCGACCCGCGCAGCGGGGTCGCGTACGGCTGCACGCGCCGCAGGTTCGCCTTCCCGGGCGGCGCGGCTCCGGAGGACGGGCGGCCGGCGGGGGCGGTCGTGCGGGCGGTCGCAGGTGCGGGGGCGGCCGCGGTCCAGCACTGGCCGGCCGGTCCCCGCCGGGCCACGGCGAAGGGCCGCACCCCTTGTGCGGGGTACGGCCCTTCGGGTCACGCGACGCGACAGACGCGTCCGGGGTCAGACGACCGCCAGCTCGACCTTGATGTTGCCGCGGGTCGCGCTGGAGTAGGGGCACACCTGGTGCGCCTTCTCCAGCAGGTCCTTCGCGGTGGCCTCGTCCACGTTCGGGATGTGCGCGGTGAGCTGGACCTCGAGGCCGAAGCCGCCGTTCCCGTTCGAGCCGATGCCGACCTTCGCGGTCACGGTCGAGCCGGAGATGTCGGCCTTCTCCTTGCGGGCGACCACACCGAGCGCGCCCTGGAAGCAGGCGCTGTAACCGGCGGCGAAGAGCTGCTCCGGGTTGGTGCCGGCGCCGCTGCCGCCCATCTCCTTCGGCGGGTTGACGACCACGTCGAGCTTGCCGTCGTCCGTCGCGACCCGGCCGTCACGGCCGTTCTCGGCGGTGGCGACGGCGGTGTACTTCACGTCTATGTCCTGAATGGTCATGCTGAGGTACTCCTCCTGCTTTGTACGCCGCGACTCGCGCCCACGACCGCGACGGCTGACGCTGAGCCTATCGGGTGAGGGAAACGATCATCTTGCCGGTGTTCTCACCGCGGAGCAGACCGGTGAAGGCGTCGTATCCGTTCTCGATGCCCTCGACGAACGTCTCGCTGTACTTGAGCTCGCCGGAGCGGACCCAGGCCGAGACGTCCTGGGTGAACTGCGGCTGGAGGGCGGCGTGGTCGCCGACCAGGATGCCCTGGAGCCGCAGGCGCTTGCCGATGATGAGCGCCATGTTGCGCGGACCCGGCGTGGGCTCGGTGTCGTTGTACTGCGCGATCATGCCGCAGATGGTGGCCCGGCCGTGCACGTTCAGCGAGCCGATGGCCGCTTCGAGGTGGTCGCCGCCGACGTTGTCGAAGTACACGTCGATGCCGTCGGGCGCGGCCTCGCGCAGCTGCTGGGCGACGGGGCCGTTCTTGTAGTTGAAGGCGGCGTCGAAGCCGAGGTCCTCGACGAGGTGCTTGACCTTCTCGTCGGAACCCGCCGAGCCGATGACGCGCGAGGCGCCCCGCAGCTTCGCCAGCTGGCCGACCTGGCTGCCGACGGCGCCGGCCGCACCGGAGACGAAGACGGTGTCGCCCTCCTTGAAGGAGGCGACCTCGAAGAGGCCCGCGTACGCGGTGAGGCCCGGCATGCCCAGGACGCCGAGGTAGGCGGAGAGCGGGGCGAGCGCGGCGTCGACCTTGGTCGCGTGCTGCGCGGGGACGTCGGCGTACTCGCGCCAGCCGAGCCCGTGCAGGACGTGGTCGCCCACGGCGAAGCGCTCGTCGGCGGAGGCGACGACCTCGCCGACCGCGCCGCCGTCCATCGGCTGGTCCAGCTTGAACGGCGGGACGTACGACTTCACGTCGTTCATACGGCCGCGCATGTAGGGGTCGACCGAGAAGTAGAGGTTGCGGACCAGGATGCGGCCCTCGCCCGGCTCGGTCACCGGGGCCTCACGCAGTGCGAAGTCCTCGGGCTTGGGCCAGCCGTGCGGGCGGGCGACGAGGTGCCAGGAACGTCCGGTCGTGGGCAGTGCGGTCATGCGGTGCGACCTCCTAGAAAAGCTTCAGGTACTGAAACAACCATGCGCCTGGATATTTAATGTTGTCAAGTAAGTGGGTACGATGGAGCACATGCCCCCTCGTGCAGACCATCTGACCCGCGAAGTCGTCGAACTCATCGGCGAGGTCGTGGCCCGCTACTACGAGGAGTACGACGAAGCGGCGGCCAAGCACTCGCTCACCGGCGCCCAGGCGCGCGTACTGGGACTGCTCTCCAGCGAGGCGATGCCCATGCGGCGCATCGCCAGAAAGTTGAAGTGCGAGCCGTCGAACGTGACCGGGATCATCGACCGGCTGGAGACCCGCGGCCTGGTGGAACGGAAACCGGACCCCGCCGACCGGCGCGTCAAACTCGCCGCCGCCACCGAGGACGGGCGCCGGACCGCGGCCCTGCTGCGCGACTCGCTGGACTTCGCGCGCGAGCCGCTCGGTGAACTGTCGGACGACGAGCGCACCACACTGCGGGACCTGCTGAAGCGGATGCTCGGGGGCTGACCCCGGGCCTCTTCGCTCACCCGCCGCCGTCGCCGTCCGGCCTGCTCAGGTGCACCACCACAGGAACCGGTCGCAGGTCTCGGTCGGCGTGGGTTCCGGTGTCGGCTGGGGGGCGGGACCGGAGTCCGGGCCCGGTCCCGGGTTCGCGGACGTCGCCGGCGGCGGGGCCTGCGAGGCGGGCGGCGCGGGCGCGGACGGCGCGCCGGCCCCGGTCTCCGACGGCGCGCCGCCGGTCTGCGAATCCAGAACCGTCGCGGTGCCGGAGCTGGTGGCGGTGGCGGTGCCGCTGGGGCTGTCGGTGCCCGTGGCTTTCGCCGAGGGGGACTTCGACGCCTCGGCGGACGGCGAGCCCCTGTCCGAAGCCGAAGCCGAGGCGGTACGTACCGCCGCCGACGGATCCGCCCCCGTGTCCCCCACGCCGCCGCCGGTCCGGGCCGGCTGCCCGCCCGGGCCCTCCCCGCCCGCACCCCCGCCCTCGCCCTCGCCGTCACCCTGCACGGCCCCGGACGCCAGGCCCTCGCCCACGGACTCCGTGGCGAGCTCGGCCAGGCTCAGCACGCCCCCGGCCAGCACCAGGCCCATGCAGACGAGAACCGTCTTGCGACCTCGGCGCCGGTGCGCCCGGCGGGCGCTGCGGGCACGCCTGGTGGCGGTACGCCGGGCGGCGCGGCCGGGGGCCGCAGGACCCTCGGGGCCTCCGGGCCCCGACGGCGCCGCGGGCACGGCGGGCTCGGCAGGCGCGGCCGGCTCGGCGAGTCCTTGGTGACTGGCGTCACCGTGCCGGACGTCGTGTTCCGACGGCGCCCCGGGCGCGGTGTGACCGAGTTCACCGGCGGGGGCTCCGCAGCCGGCACAGGCCAGAGCGCCGTTGAGGTGCCTGCGGCAGGAGTAGCAGTAATCCATGGCGCCCGCAGGCTACGTTCTCCGAGGTCAAAATCGGAGACCGCACCTGTGAGGATCCTGTGTGGAGTCCCGCGTTCCACGGCGTGTCAGCGGGGCGGGGCAGGATGGACGTATGCATACGGGCACACACCCCTTCGGACCGCTCGGACCGCTCGGCTTCCAGCTGGTGCTGTTGCGCCGGATGGCCGACCACCAGCCGGGCCTGGTCGAGGACGCCCGCCGGGAGCTCGGAGCGACGCCCGCGGAGATGCGCGAGGTCAATCGCCGCTGGCAGGGTGGGGCCCCTCCCATGCCCTTAAGGCCATGGGGGAGGTGCGCTCACCCCGGGCGCGCGGCACCGCGGCGCGCTACCGCTCGGTGCTCGGGCCGCCCGAGACGTCCGTACGCCGCAGGGTCGGCGACCTGGAGTGCGACGCCCTGGCCCGGCCGGTGCCGCTCTGGCCCGGCCTGCGCTTCGAGGTGCTGACCGCGCCGGGCGGTGCCGTGTGGAACGCATGGCTGGTCCGCGCCCCCGACGCCCCGGCGCCCGAGCTGCGCACGGCCGGTGATCTGCGTCCCTGGTCGTGCACCGTCGACGAGGCGGCCCGCGCCTTCCCGCCGGCTCGCCCGATGGAGGGAACGGCGCCCACGCGGTGGCGGATCGGGCTGGCGCCGCCCGACGGGAAGGCGTGCGTCGCGGAGTTCACCTGGGGTTTGTTGCAGCACGTGGGGTTTCCTGACGCACCGTGAGGCCGGGCCGCCCGGATCCTGGCACGGCGTCAGCTCGTACGCCCGACCGGCTCATCCCAGCGCGCGCACGGCCACCGGCGCCCGCACGATGCGAAGCAGGACCGGCGCCCGTCGGTCCGTCAGTGCTCTCGGGAGAAGAACCTGCCGTGACCGTCAGTCTTGAGCAGTTGCGCCGTTGCCATATCGCCGTCGACCTCGGGGCCGCCAGGACCCGCGTGTATGTCAAGGGCTGCGGGCTTGTCGTCGACGAGCCGAGTGTGGCCGCCGTGAACACCCGCAGCGGCGCCCTCATCGCCGTCGGCACCTTCGCCGAGCAGATGACGGGCCGTACGCCGGACTACATCCGTGTCGTACGGCCCGTGTCCGGCGGCACCGTCGTCGACATCGAGATGGCCCAACGCATGCTGCGCCACCTCCTCGGGGAGAAGCTGCGGCGTCAGCTCCGCCGCAAGCCGCGGCTGCGCGCCGCCGCCTGCACGCCGCACGACAGCGACCCGCTCGCCCAGCGCGCGGCCGTCGAGACCCTGATCGGGCTCGGTGCGCGCCGCGTCGAGCTGGTCGACACCCTCATCGCCGCCGCCGTCGGCTGCGGGCTGCCCGTGGAACAGCCTTCGGCCACCATGATCATGATGTGCGGGGCGGCCGCCACCCAGGTCGCGGTGCTCTCGCTCGGCTCGATCGTCACCGCCGAGCGCATGCCCGTCGGCGGCAACGCCATCGACCACGCGGTGCTCCAGTACCTGCGTCAGCAACACCAGCTGATGCTGCCGAGCCAGTCCGTACGCCCCCTCCAGCTGGCCCTGCGGGGCAACGGTCTGAACTCGCGGGGCCCCGCCTCCACCGAGATCCACGGCCGGGACGTGGTCACGGGCCTCGCCCGTTCCGTGCAGGTCGACACCGCCGCCGTGCGCCAGGCCATCCACGCTCCCCTCACCGCCGTGCTCGACGGGCTCGGGAAGGTGCTGCGCGACTGCCCGCCCGACCTGGTGGCCGACCTGGCCGAGCGCGGGATCATGATGGTCGGCGGCAGCGCGCTGCTGCCGGGCCTCGACCAGATGCTGCGGGACGCGACGGGCATGCCGGTGCACATCGCGGAACGGCCCGACGTCTGCTCCGTGCTCGGGCTCGGGGCGATGCTCGAAGGCAGGATCCATCCGATGGTCCTCCAGCCGATCAGGAACTGAGGAGGTACGGGGAGGTACGGGAAGGCGGGAGGACGAGGTGCCCATGGACCCGGAGAACGGCGCACGCGTGGCGCCCCGGCTGCCGATGCTGCTGGAGGCCGTGCTGAACGTCGGCTCCGATCTCGATCTGCGTGCCACGCTCCAGCACATCGTGGACACCGCCACGGAGCTGGCCGGGGCCCGGTACGGCGCGCTCGGGGTGGTCGATCCCGAGCGCGGCACCGTCACGGAGCTCTACACCTCGGGCGCCGACGACGAGGCGCGGGAGCGCGTCGGCCGGCTGCCGGACGGGCACACCGGCCTGATCGGCCACCTCGTCCAGGACCCGCGGCCGCTGCTCGTCCCCGACCTGTCCGCCGACCCGCGCGCGGCGGGGCTGCCGCCGGGGCACCCCGCCATGCGTTCCTTCGTCGGGGTCCCGGTCCGGGTCGGCGCCGAGGTCTTCGGCAACCTCTACCTGACCGAGAAGCGGGGGGCGGCCGGTTTCACCACGGACGACCTGGCACTGCTGCGGGTGCTCGCCTCGCAGGCGGGCATCGCGATCGGCAACGCGCGGCTGTACGAGACGGCCCGCCGGCGGGAGCGCTGGATCGAGGGCGCCGCCGCCTGCACCACCGCCCTGCTCACCGGCGAGAGCGCCGAGGACGCGCTGATGACCGTGGCCGAGCAGGCCCGTGTCCTCGCCGACGCCTCGGCGGGCGTGGTCCTCCAGCCCACCGCCGAGGGCGGCATGGAGATCGTCGCGGCCTCGACGCCCGACGACCCCGCCGACCTGCTCGGCGCCGTCATCGGGCCCGGCAGTCCCGTCCTGGAGCAACTGCTCGGCGGGGAGCCGGTGTTCGTCGAGGACTCGGCGACCGACGAGCGCATGACCACGCACGTACGGGACCGCTTCGGACCGAGCATGATGCTGCCGCTCCAGAGCGGCGGCAGGCTGATCGGCACGCTCGCCCTGCCGAGGCGGCGCGGCGGCCCCCCGTACACGGCCGCCGACCGGCTGCTCGCCTCGCAGTTCGCCTCGCAGGCGGCGCTCGCGCTCGTCCTGGCGGACAGCGGGCACGACCGGGAGCGGCTGGCGGTGTTCGAGGACCGCGACCGGATCGCGCGCGACCTGCACGACCTCGTCGTACAGCGGCTGTTCGCCACCGAGATGATGCTGGAGTCCACCCGGCGGCGGGCCTCCGCCGCGCCGGACGCGCCACCGGACCTGGACGGGCTGCTCGGCACCGCCGTCGACGAGCTGGACTCCACCATCCAGGAGGTACGGACCACCATCTTCGCGCTGCAACAGCCCCCGGCGGACGCGCCCGCCGGCTTCCGGGGCCGGGTCCTGCGCGAGACGGCCGGCGCCGCCGCGCTGCTGGGTTTCCAGCCGTCGGTGCACTTCACGGGCGCGGTGGACGCCCTGGTGCGCGAACCGGTGGACCGGCGGCTGCTGACGGCGCTGCGCGGCGCGCTCGCGGCGGCGCACCGGCGGGCGGGGGTCACGGCGGTCGGGGTGGAGGTCGACGCGAAGGCGCGGATGCCGGACGGGCGGCCCGGCGTACGGCTGACGGTGACCGACGACGGGGCGACCGGGAACGGGCGGCACGGTACGACGGTCACCTGGCAGGCACCGCTGTGACGCACGGGCGTGCGGCTCACGGGTGTGACGCACGGGCGTGGCCCACAGGTACGACGCACCGCTGTGACGTACGGGGGTGACGCACGGGCTGCGGTCGCCGGAGGGGGAGCCGTAGGGTCGGCCGCATGGCTGCCTCCCCTCCCTCCTCCCCCGTGTCCCCCCTGTTCCCCGCGCTGCGCCTGCGCTCGGACCGGCCCGCGCTGCGGTTCGGCGACCGCACGCTGACGTACGCCGGACTCGCCCGTGCCGCCGGTGACCTGGCCGCCCGGATCGCGGGCGCCGGGCGGGTGGCCGTCTGGGCCACCCCGAGTCCGGAGACGGCGGTGGGCGTGGTCGCGGCGCTGCTGGCGGGGGTGCCCGCGGTGCCGCTCAACCCCAGGACCGGAGAGCGGGAGCTGGCGCACATCGTGGCGGACAGCGCGCCGACGGCGGTGCTGGCCGCGCCCGGCGCCGGACTTCCCCCGGCGCTGGGGAAGCTGGAACGTATCGACGTCCCGGTGGCGGGCGGTGCGCCGGGGCCGCTGCCCGACGAGCCGCCGCCGGGCTCCCCCGCGCTGGTCGTCTACACGTCGGGGACGACCGGGCCGCCCAAGGGCGCCGTCCTGCCGCGCCGCGCGATCGCCGCGACGCTGGACGCGCTGGAGGACGCGTGGGCGTGGACGGCCGACGACGTGCTGGTGCACGGGCTGCCGCTGTTCCACGTGCACGGGCTGATCCTGGGGGTCCTCGGGCCGCTGCGGCGCGGCGGCGAGGTGCGGCACCTGGGCGGGTTCGACGTGCGGGGCGTCGCGCGGGAGCTTTCGGCGGGCGCGACGATGTTCTTCGGCGTACCGACGATGTACCACCGGCTGGCCGAAGCGCTCGACGACGACCGGGAGCTGGCGAAGGCCCTGGCCGGGGCCCGGCTGCTGGTGTCGGGGTCGGCGCCGCTGCCCGAGCGCGACCACCGGCGGATCACGGCGGCGACGGGGCGTGCGGTGATCGAGCGGTACGGCATGACCGAGACCCTGATGAACACGTCGGTACGGGCCGACGGCGAGGCCCGCCCCGGGACGGTCGGGCTGCCGCTGGCCGGTGTCGAACTGCGGCTGGTGGACGAGGCGGACGGCATCGGCGAGATCCAGGTGCGCGGGCCGAACCTGTTCACGGAGTACCTGAACCGCCCGGACGCGACGGCCGCCGCCTTCGACGGGTCCTGGTTCCGTACGGGCGACCTGGCGACCAGGGACGCCGACGGCTACGTACGGATCGTCGGACGCAAGGCCACCGACCTCATCAAGAGCGGCGGCTACAAGATCGGCGCGGGCGAGGTGGAGAACGCGCTGCTGGAGCATCCGGGGGTGGCGGAGGCCGCCGTCACGGGTGAGCCGGACGAGGATCTGGGCGAGCGGATCGTGGCGTGGATCGTGCCGGCGGATCCCCAGTCGCCGCCGTCCGGCGCGGAGCTGGCGTCCCATGTGGCGGATCTGCTGGCCCCGCACAAGCGGCCGCGCGCGGTCCGGCTGCTGGAGTCCCTGCCGCGCAACGACATGGGCAAGATCATGAAGCGGGCGCTCGGCGGCTAGGCGGGGTCCGGCCGGACCGCCCTCGACTCCGCGGTCACCCTGCTCGGCCCGGCCACGGCCTTCGGCACGGTCCGGCCCGTCGTCCTCCTGGTCGCGGGCGGCCACGGACCGCTGACCGCCCTCACCCTCCTGGCCCGGCCGCCGGCCTGGGGCGCGTACCGCGCGTCCCTCCGAGCGGCGACCGCCTACGGCCGGGAGGCCGCCGTCGTCTTCGACCTCCACCGCCACGAACTGCCGCGCCGTCCGGAGCTCGGGGTCACGCGGGAACCCGCCGCGGAGCGCGCCGGATGGGGGACGACCTCACCCAGTTCTACCTGCGCGGCCTGCCGCTCCCACCGGTCCTCAGGTCACCAGCGGCAGCTGAAGCGCGGCGCCGGGCGACGGGGCGGGCGGCCGCTCGGTGCGCTACCTCCGGGGCCGGGACCGGGGCGGCAGAAGGCGCGCGCATCCTCACGCGCCACCCGGCAGGCCCCGGCGACGTGGCACCGACCACGGCCCACCCCGCCACGCGGGATCGCTTGACGACAGCCTCCGGGAGGCACCCCGCCCTACCGCCCGAGCCCGTACGTCCGCCCGGCCGTCCCGGCGAAGACGTCGGCCCGCTCCCCCTCCGCCAGCCCGGCGGTCAGCTCCCGCGCCGCCGCGAGGACACCGGCGTACGACGACGCCAGCTCGCACACCGGCCAGTCGGAGCCGAACATCAGCCGGTCCGGGCCGAACGCGTCGAGCACCGTGCCGGCGTACGGGCGCAGGTCCTCCACGGTCCAGGCCGCCCGGTCCGCCTCGGTGACCAGGCCCGACAGCTTGCACACGGTGTTGGGCAGTGCGGCGAGGCGCCGTACGTCCGAAGCCCACGGCTCCAGCTCGCCGGACGCGACCGGCGGCTTGCCCGCGTGGTCGAGGACGAAGCGGAGCCCGGGGTGCGCCGCCGCGGCCTGCGCGGCGGCGGGGAGCTGGCCCGGCAGGACCACCAGGTCGTAGACGAGTCCGGCGGCGGCGACCGCTTCGAGACCGCGGTGGACGTCGTGGCGCAGCAGCCACTCGGGGTCCGGTTCGCCCTGCACCTGGTGGCGGATGCCCACGAGGCGGTCGCCGCCCGGCAGTGCGCGGAGACCGGCGAGCGCGTCGGCGACCCCGGGCGCGGTGAGGTCGGTCCAGCCGACGACGCCCGCCACGAGGTCGCTCGTGGCGGCGAGCGCCAGGAACTCCGGGGTCTCCTGTGCCACCGTGACCGTCTGGACGAGTACGGTCGCCCGGACTCCGGCGGCGGCGGCCCGCGGGGCGAGATGCCCGATGAGGAAGTCGCGGCGCAGTGGGGCCAGTTCGGGGCCGGTGATCCAGTCCTGGTCGCGTACGGACAGGTCCCAGACGTGGTGGTGGGCATCGACGATGCCCACAGCTGACCCATCGGTCCCAGCGTTCCCAGGGGTCCCAAGAGTCTTGAGCGTCCCAGAAACCACAGCGATCACAGCTCCCGGACGGCCGGGAAGCCGGCTCCGGCGGCGCGGACGGCCGCCGTCAGTTCGTCCGGGGCCTCGCGGTGCGCCTGCTCGTGCTCCTCGACGCGGTCGGTACGGACCCGTGTGCGCAGGACGGCTCTCATCAAGGCTCCTCGGAGACGGCGGGCACTGCGGGGGCGGGCGGGCCGGGTGCGGCGAGGCCGGTTCTCAGGGCCGCCCGGCTTCCGCCGGGACCGGTACGCCCGCCCCCAGCAGGCCCTCCGCGCACAGTTCCTCCCACATCCGCGCGGGCACCCGTCTCGCGAACATGGCGACCGCGTCCACCACTTCGGCCGCCGACCGCATACCGACCAGCACACTCGCCACCGCCGCCCCGCCGAAGGGGAAGCGCAGGGCGGCGGCGCGCAGCGGGACGCCGTGGCGCTCGGCGACGGCCTTGGCGCGCAGGGCGCGGCCGAGGAGGTCCATCGGCGCGGGGGCGTAGTCGTACGTCGCGCCGGGGCGCGGGTCGGCCAGCAGGCCGGAGTTGAAGACGCCCCCGACGACGACGCTTTTGCCGCGGGCGGCGGCTTCGGGGAGCAGCTCACCGGCCGCGCGCTGGTCGAGGAGGGTGTGGCGCCCCGCGCACAGCACGGCGTCGACATCGGTGTCGCGGAGGAAGCGGGTGAGCATCCCGGTCTGGTTCATGCCGGCGCCGATCGCCCGTACGGTCCCTTCGGCGCGCAGCCGTTCCAGCGCCGGGTATCCCTCACGGAACGCCTGCTCGGCGTGGTCGTCGGGGTCGTGGAGGTAGACGACGTCGATCCGGTCCAGGCCGAGCCGGCGGAGGCTGTCCTCGACGGAACGCCGGACGCCGTCACCGCTGAAGTCCCAGACGCGGCGGTGCGTGGCGGGTACGGCGAAACCTGCGTCCGGACCGACGGAGCCGACGGACCCGCCGGAACCGTCCGCCGCCTCCAGCAACCGCCCCACCTTGGTGGAGAGGGTGTACGTGTCGCGGGGGCGGTCGCGCAGGGCGTCGCCGAGGCGCCGCTCGGAGAGCCCGAGGCCGTAGTGGGGTGCGGTGTCGAAGTAACGGATGCCCGCGTCCCAGGCGGCGTCGACCGCCGAGGCGGCGTCCTCGTCGGTGACGGGGGTGAAGAGATTGCCGAGGGCGGCCGCCCCGAAGGACAGCGCGGTGACGGGCACCCCGCTGCGCCCGAGCGTGGCGACGTCCCCCGGGTTCGCCGGCGTACTCACCGGCCCACCGGATCTGCCGGATCCGTCAGACCTGCCGGACCTGCCGGACCTGCCGGACCTGCCGGACCTGCCGGACCTGCCGGGCGCGGGCGCAGGCCCTGCATCCCCCCGTCGACCGCGAGCGCGGTGCCGGTGACGGAGGCCGCGGCGGGGCTCGCCAGGTAGGCGATGGCGGCGGCCACCTCCCCGGCAGTGACCAGGCGGCCCATGGGCTGGCGGGCGTCGAGGGCGGCGCGTTCGGCCTCCGGGTCGTCGGCGGCGGCCAGGAGGCGGCCGACCCAGGGGGTGTCGGCCGTGCCCGGGTTCACGCAGTTGACGCGTATCCCTTCCCGTACGTGGTCGGCGGCCATGGCGAGGGTCAGGGACAGCACCGCCCCCTTGCTGGCGCTGTAGAGCGCGCGCTGCGGGAGCCCGGCGGTCGCGGCAATCGAGCAGGTGTTGACGATCGCGGCGTGCGCGGACCGCCGCAGGCGCGGCAGCGCGGCGCGGGAGGTGCGGGCCATGCCGAGGACGTTGACGTCCAGGACGCGGTGCCACTGCGCGTCGTCGTTGTCCTCGACCGTGCCGACGGCGCCGATGCCCGCGTTGTTGACCAGGATGTCGAGCCGCCCGCCGAGCCGGTCCACCGCCGCGGCGACCCCTTCCCGTACGGACGCGTCGTCCGAGACGTCGGCCTTGATGCCGAGCAGTGGCGCCCGCGCACCGGACGGGTCGAGGTCGAGTACGGCGACATCGGCTCCGCGTGCGGCGAGCAGGCACGCGGTGGCGTGGCCGATGCCGGAGGCACCGCCGGTCACCAGGGCCTTCAGCCCGTCGAGGCGAATCGGATCGGTCTCGCTCATACGGCGGCCTCCTCGGCGGCGGCAGCAGCAACAGCGGCGTCGGCGGCCCAGAACGAGCCGCCCGGATAGGTGAACTCGGCGATGGACTCAGGACGCATCGTGGCCGAGAAGCCCGGTGCGTCCGGTGCCGCGTAGCGTCCGCCCCGCACCACCACGGGGTCGGTGAAGTGCTCGTGGAGGTGGTCGACGTACTCGATGACCCGGTTCTCGGTGGTCCCCGTGAGCGCGACGTAGTCGAACATCGACAGGTGCTGCACCAGCTCGCACAGCCCGACGCCGCCCGCGTGCGGGCACACCGGCACCCCGAACGCCGCGGCGAGCAGCAGGATCGCCAGGTTCTCGTTGACCCCGCCGACCCGCGCCGCGTCGATCTGGAGCACGTCGACGGCCCCGGCCTGGAGGAGCTGCTTGAAGACGATGCGGTTCTGTACGTGCTCGCCGGTGGCGACCCTCACCGGCGCCACCGCCCTGCGGATCTCGGCGTGCCCGAGAATGTCGTCGGGGCTGGTCGGCTCCTCGATCCAGTACGGGTCGAACTCCGCCAGCGCCCGCGTCCACTCGACGGCCTCGCCGATGTTCCACCGCTGGTTGGCGTCGACGGCGATGCGGATGCCGGGGCCGACGGCGGCGCGCGCGGCCCGCATCCGCCGGACGTCGTCCGCCAGGTCCGCGCCGACCTTCAGCTTGATCTGGGTGAAGCCGTCGGCGACGGCCTCCCGCGCCAGCCGGGTCAGCTTCTCGTCGGAGTGGCCGAGCCAGCCGGGCGAGGTGGTGTACCCGGGGTATCCGTCCGCGCGCAGCAGCGCCTCCCGTTCGCCGCGCCCGCCCCGGCCCCGCCGCAGGAGCCCCAGTGCGTCCTCGGCGCTGAGTACGTCGGCGATGTAGCGGAAGTCGACCTGCGAGACGAGCCATTCGGGTTCGGCGTCGGCCAGGAACTTCCACAGCGGTTTGCCCGCCCGCTTGGCGGCCAGGTCCCAGGCGGCGTTGACCACCGCCCCGATCGCCATGTGCATCACGCCCTTCTCCGGGCCGAGCCAGCGCAGCTGGCTGTCCCCGGTCAGGTCCCGGGCGAGCGTGCCGGGGTCCGCGCACAGTGCGTCGGCCGGCCGGCCGACGAGGTGCGGGCGCAGGGCCTCGACGGCCGCGACCTGGACGTCGTTGCCGCGCCCGATGGTGAAGGTGAAGCCGTGCCCCTCGTGCCCGTCCGCCGCGTCGGTGCGCAGCACCACGTAGGCGGCGGAGTAGTCGGGGTCGGGGTTCATGGCGTCGGAGCCGTCGAGCTCGCGCGAGGTGGGGAATCTGATGTCGTACGTGTCGACGGCGGTGATGCGGGGGCCTGCTCCGGTCACGGTCACGCAGGGCTGCCTCTCACGCTCGGGCGAAGGCCCGGCGCCGGCCGCCGGGTTCGAACGCCATGTGCGGGCCGGGGGGCTCGCCGGGTCGACGGAGTCCCATGACCTTGTCCTCCGGTGGCCCGGTGCCTCGGTGGCTCGGTGGATCGGTCCTGGCCCTGTCGGTCGTGACGCGCGCGATCATGAGGACGACGAGGAGGCAGGATGCCCCCACCTTCCCGCCGCCGCCTCCCCCTCCCCCGGTGCCGCCCGCGCGCGCGCCGCTCTCGTCCTGTTCCCCACTGTCCTGCCGGTCATCGGACGACTCCTCGACGAAGGGAAGCTGTGGGCCGCGCAGGGGTGGCCCGGCCGGATCCTGCCGGAGGCCGCGACGAATATTTATCAGACCTATCCGCCCCTTCAACACCCCCCGGGCGCCAATTCCCCGGCAAAAACCGCTCATTGATCCGATGACTGGTGTGATGAGCGGCCTCAGCACGATCAGCGTGATGAGGCCGCCCGGAACGCGGAAGCCTCCGGCCGCGCCCGCGAGGGCACGACCGGAGGCTCCTGTCGCCGACCGGTGCCGTACGGTGCCGACCGTCACCAGCCGGTGCCGTACGGTCCGGACTAGTCCGGCGGGGTCGGGGTGTCCGGCCCCTGGAACATCGTCTGGATGTCCAGCTCCAGCTTGACCGTGGGACCGACGATGGCGATGCCGCGCGCGAGCATGTTCCGCCAGTTCAGGGTGTAGTCCTCGCGGTGCAGCTCGGCCGTGGCACGCGCGGCGCACCGCAGTTCCTCCCCGTACCCGCCGTTGACCGCGCCGAGGTAGGTGGTGTCCAGGACCACCGAGCGGCTGACGCCGTGCATGGTCAGGGAGCCCTGCACGCCCCAGTTGTTGCCGCCCCGGTAGACGAAGCGGTCGCTGATGAAGTGGATGTACGGGTAGTTCTCGACGTCGAGGAAGTCGGCGGACCGCAGGTGACCGTCGCGCGTGTTGTTGCCCGTCGTGATGCTCGACGCGTCGATCCGTATCTCGACCTGCGAGTCCTCGACGTTGTGCGCGACGCGCACGCCGCCCTCGAAGCGCTCGAACCGCCCGTGGACGTTCGCCATGCCGACGTGCCGCGCGATGAAGCGGATCGCCGTGTGGGGCGGGTCGAAGAGCCAGGTGCCGGGCGACGGCGGCTCCAGCTGCTCGGCCACCTCGAGCTGCACGCGGCCCATCGGCAGCGTCTCGCCGGCCGCGATGTCGAAGGTCCAGCGGGCGGGCTGCATGCCCTCCGCCGTCATCAGCAGGCTGTACGCGCCGGGCGGCAGGGCCGCGCAGAACAGGCCGTACGCGTCCGTGGTCCCCTTGGCCAGCGCGCGGCCGGTGGTCTTGGCCGTCACCGTGACCTCGGCGCCGCCGAGCGGTTGTCCGATCGGGTCCACCACTTCGCAGTTGATGGTGCCCGCCCCGGCCGGCGCGGGGAGCACGAGTCCGACGCCTCCGCCGAGGGCCGCCTTCGATCGCCTGCGACGAAGGAGTGAGAGGACCATGTAGTTCACCTTTCAATCGAGGCAGTCCAGGATAGATCGTTACCGGAATCATCCGTTCATCCCCCTCGCGTCCCCGGGCCGGAACCGCTGGTGAACGAGGGGCAGCCGCCTCCGGCCGGTGCCGGCGGAGCGCAGACCTCGGCCGAGGACCTGCGGCCCTCCCCGCCCGGCGTTAGGTTCGCCACCATGGACGCGATACGGCACGGCTCACCCGGCGACCCCAATCCCCTGCGCCGACTCTCCCCGGACGAGTTGCGTCGGCGTACGAGCATGAAATGGCGCGCGTACCCGGACGACGTGCTGCCGCTGTGGGTGGCGGAGATGGACGTGCCGCTCGCCGAGCCGGTGGCGCGCGCGATCACGGACGCGGTCGCGCTCGGAGACACCGGCTATCCGTTCGGAACCGGCTACGCCGAGGCGCTGGCGGAGTTCGCGCAGAAGCGGTGGGGCTGGGACGGTCCGGCGCCGGAGCGGACGGCGATCGTGCCCGATGTGATGCTGGGCATCGTCGAGGTGCTCAAGGCGATCAGCGGTCCGGGCGATCCGGTGGTGGTCAACTGCCCCGTCTACCCGCCGTTCTACCCCTTCGTGGAGCACATGGACCGGCGGATCGTCGAAGCACCGCTCGGCGGTGACCTGCGGATCGATCCCGCCGGTCTGGAAAACGCGTTCCGGGCGGCCACCGCGGACGGGGGCCGGGCAGCGTACCTGTTGTGCAGCCCGCACAACCCGACCGGCACGGTGCACACCCACGGTGAACTGGCCGCCGTGGCCGCGCTGGCGGACAGGTACGGGGTGCGGGTGGTCGTCGACGAGATCCACGCCCCCGTCGTGGCTTCCGGAACGGCGTTCGTGCCGTACCTGAGCGTGCCCGGGACGGAGAGCGGCCTCTCCCTGATGTCGGCGTCCAAGGCATGGAACCTGGCCGGCCTCAAGGCCGCGCTCGCCGTCGCCGGACCCGCCGCAGCCGACGACCTCGCACGCATACCCGAAGAAGTGAGCCACGGGCCCAGCCACCTCGGCGTCATCGCCCACACCGCCGCCCTGCGAAACGGCACCGAGTGGCTCGACGCGGTGCTCGCCGGGCTGGACCAGAACCGCCGGCTGCTCGCCGGCCTGCTGGCCGAGCACCTGCCGGGCGTGCGCTACCGGCCCGCGGAAGGCACGTACCTCGCCTGGCTCGACTGCCGGTCACTCGGTCTGGGCGACGACCCGGCCGAGGTCTTCCTCGAACGCGGCCGAGTCGCCCTCAACTCCGGGAAGACCTTCGGCACCGGCGGCGCCGGCCATGTGCGGCTGAACCTCGCGACCTCGCCCGAAACGATCACAGAGGCGGTACGTCGCATGACCGCCGCAGCCGCCTGACGACGGCGCGCACGGAACGACCGCCGGCCCGCCGCGAAGGCCCTGTCCGGCGCCGACCAGGACTGACGTGCGGCGTCTTCGGGAGAGCTCGGCCGCCTCGCGCCCTGCGGCAGGGCGCGCCCTCCGCAGAGGAGGCAGAGCCGCATCCGTCGACTCCACCGCATGCCCCTCCCCGCCTGCCCGCCGCGTGAGGACGCTCCGCGACCGGGAGGGCCGACTGGGGCCTGCGGGCCGCAAGGGCGGAGCAGGGACTTCATCGAGCCGCGTTGCCGCTCTTGGCCGTCGCCGTCCGTGTCCGGAAGCGGCGCCGGTACTCGGTCGGTGTCGTGTCGAGTCTGCGGCGGAAGGCCCTGACCAGGGTGTCGACGGTGCCGAATCCGCAGGTGGAGGCGACCCGTTCCAGGGTGGCGTCGGTGGATTCGAGCTGGTGGCGCGCCACTTCGACGCGGGCCGACTCGATGTAGGCATGCGGGGTCATGCCGAGTTCGGTCTTGAAGATCCGGGTGAGCTGCCGGTCGCTGACGTGGGCGCACGCGGCGAGGTCCGCGACCGTGAGGGGTTCAGCGATGTTACGCATGATGTGGTGGCGGAGATCCTCGATGCGCCGCGTCGTGGCGACCTGCTCCAGGGGAACGCTGAACTGGCTCTGCCCGCTCGGCCGTTTCAGGTACATCACGAGTTGCCGGGCGACGCGCAACGCGACGGCCTCACCCAGGTCGTCGGCGATGAGGGCGAGTGAGAGGTCGAGGCAGGCGCTGATTCCGGCACCGGTCCAGACATCGCCTTCACGGATGAAGATGGGGTCGGCGTCGACCTCGACGGCCGGATGGTCGGCGGCGAGCTGCCGCGCTGTCGACCAGTGGGTGGTGGCGCGCTTGCCGTCGAGGAGTCCGGCGGCCGCGAGGATGTGCGCCCCGACGCAGACAGATGTGACCCTCCGGGTCCGGCCGGCGAGTTGTCTCACCCGTTCCACCACGGCGGGATCGACGAGCGGGTGCACGCGGCGCTGATCGTCCACCTCGACCGCGCCGGGCACGATCAGCGTGTCGATGCCCTGCGCACACGGTTCGGACAGCTGGTCGAAGGTGACGTCGGGCAGGACCCGGACCCCGGCGCCGGTGGTGACCGGGTCCATGGTCGCGGCGGCCAGGACGACGTCGTAGGCCGCCGCCTCGTCCGTCTCGCGCCGTGCGAGGGAGAACACCTCCGGTGGTCCGGTGACGTCGAGCAGGTCGACGCCTTCGAAGAGGACTATGACGATCAGTCGTCCGACGGTGCTCAATCGATCCCCCACGTTCGGCAACAGCCATGTCGGTATCTGCATGTTAGTTGACATTGCCGACGCCCGGTGGTGGGCCATAGCGTCATGGGCACAGGGCACCGCACCGGTGAACTGCTCCCCCCGACAGGCGACTCCAGGCGGTTTCCCATGCCCAGAACGACACTGCGTCAGCTCAACGGCTTCGACGACACCCCGGCGAAGCTCGCCGAGTCCACCCTGGTCCTCGTCGACTACCAGAACACCTACACGACCGGTGTCATGGAACTGGACGGCTGGCAGGCCGCGCTCGACGCCGCCGCCCAACTGCTGGCACGGGCCCGCCAGGTGGGCACGAAGGTCATCCATGTGGTCAACGACGGCGGCGAGGGCACCCCGTACGACATCCGGGCCGAGATCGGCCGGATCCACCCGAGCGTCGCACCGGTCGACGGTGAGCCCGTCGTCGTCAAGAAGGCACCGAACGCCTTCGTCGGCACGGATCTGGACGAGCACGTCGACGCCGCGGGCAACAGCGACCTCGTCATCGCCGGGTTCATGACGCACATGTGCGTGGCGTTCACCGCCCAGGGCGCCTTCCTGCGCGGCAACCGCCCCACCGTCGTGGCCGACGCCAGCGCCACCCGCGCGCTGCCGGTCGCGGGCACCGAACTGGACGCCCGCCAGGTGCACCACAGCGCCCTCGCCACCATCGCCGACCTGTACGGGGTCGTCGTTCCGTCCCAGAAGGAGATCTCCTGATGAAGCTGCTCCGCCCGGCCGTCGCCCTCGCCACCGCCGCCGTCCTCTCGGCCGGCGTCACCGCCTGCGGCGGAAGTTCCGAGGCCGCCGCGTCCAAGGACGAGCCGTCGGCCTCCACCGCTGCCACCGCCGCCGCCGGGAAGAACGTCGCGAAGGACACGACAACGCTGCGGGAGCTCAACGGCTTCGACGAGACCCCTGCCACGCTCTCCGACGCGACGCTCATCCTCGTCGACTACCAGAACACCTACACCGAGGGCGTGATGGAACTCGACGGGTGGAAGCCGGCGGTGGACAACGCCGCAGCCCTGCTGAAGCGGGCCCGCAAGGCGGGTACGCCGGTCATCCACATCGTCGACAAGGGCTACGACCTGAAGTCGAAGGCGGGCCAGATCATCCCGGCACTCAAGCCGGCCAAGGGCGAGCCCGTCGTCGAGAAGAGCGTCCCGAACGGCTTCCACGGCACCGATCTCGCCGAGAAGGTCAAGAAGGCCGGGAACGAGAACGTCATCATCGCCGGGTTCATGACGAACATGTGCACCCTGTTCACGACCCAGGGCGCGTTCCTCAACGGCAACAAGCCGACCGTGGTGGCCGACGCCTCCGCGACCCGGCCGCTGCCGCTGAAGGGCGACCCGGACGGCGTTCCCGCCCAGCAGGTCCATCAAGCCGCTCTCGCCACGGTCCAGGACCTCTACGGAGTCGTGGTCCCGTCGCAGAAGTCCCTGACCTGAGACCACCCGACCCCCACCCCTGACCCCCCACCCTGAAGTCCCCCCACCCTGATCTCCCCCCACGCCGTCCCCCCACATCACCGAGATCACTTTCACTCACCACAGAAAGCAGAAGACGGGGCATGGCAACACGTAGAGGATTTCTGGGTACCGCGTCGGCCGTCGGAGCGGCAACGCTCTTCACCGGCCAGTCGGCCTCCACCGCGTCGGCGGCGACCGCGGGGACCACCGCGACCGACGAGAAAGCGGCACGCGACGCGATACGCGCCGTCAACGCGAGAATGCGCGCGAATTACGCAACCCTCAAGAGCGAACTGACGACGCAGCTCAGCCCGGTCATCGTCGTCTCGAACAACGCGGTCGGCGGACGCTTCACCCTCATCAACGGCGGCAGACAGATCGAGACCGTCGACCCGGTCCCGGAATACTTCGAACTGGCCAAGTCGATCGCCCACGTTCCCCTGGGGATCTACTCGGTGATCGCCGCCTACCTCAGCGATCAGGTCCCCAACATCCCCAACGCGGACCGCATCGACCCGCACGACCTGGGCATGGTCGTCACGAAGGCACCGGGCGACAGTGGCTGGATCACCCCGCTGACCGCCTTCGGGACCACACTGCAGGCGGCGCGAACCAAGCTCGAGACGGCGAACCTCCCTCTCGACCTCGAAGGTTCGTGCGACAAGATCCTCGGCGAGGCCGTCAAGTTCATCGACGCCTCCGTCGCGGCCCGGTCGTTCGACATGGTGTCGTTCAACCGGTTCGCCGCCACCGTCTACCCGTCCATCCGCGTCAACATGACCTTCGCCGCCACCGCACAGATCACCGGCATCGAAGGACTCATGAAGCGGTGGCGCACGCTGATCGGCGAGAAGGCGTGGAGCGACCTCTACGTCACGGTGCTGTCGATCTGGACCACGGCCGAGCTGAACCAGGCGTCCATCATCATCCGCCGCACCATGAACCAGGCGAAGGTGGACACCCATCTGATCGACCTGCCGACCGTGGAGACCCCCTCGGACTCGATTGCCGTGGCCCTGGACAACCTGGCACGCATCGTCCAGGACAACGTCGCCGCCGAGATGGTCTTCAACACCGACCTCAAGGTCGCCGACGCCCTCAAGGGCAAGGAGGACCTGCTCTCCGACGAGATCCTCCAGCAGATCGGCGGGACGGCGCCCACCGCCAGGACCGCCGCCTTCGGTGCGGCGGCAGCGACCGGCGCCTGCCCGATCACCGGACGCACCGCAGCGGTGTGATCACCGGGCACCCCCCGCTCCTGGAGCGGGGGGTGCCCCCTTCGGAACGCCCGCGCGGCGGGCAATCGCCGCGACGCCGGCCTCGGTGCCGTCCTTCGCGACCTCGGTGAGGGCGGCGACAAGCCGCTGGCGTCGGCTCGTCGGCCTTGTTGTTCGTCGGCGCCTGGCACGGCCCCTTGCAGCTGACCACGCCGCCCGGCTACGCCAGACTCTCCGGGCTCGGGATACCCAACACTCTGGCCGGAGTGGTCGTGCCGAACATATGCGCGCCCCTGGCCGTCCTGCTGCTCCGTCAGCGCATACAGGCCCTCCCCAGGGAACTGCTGGACCGGGCGCCGCCCGGATGGACGGCCGTGGGCCGTGGAGCAGCGTGGTGCACGGCCGTCGCTTCCTGCCCGGAACTGACAGCCTGCGTTCGAATTCGTCAGGAACACCCCCGCCCGGCACCAGCGATCGAACGGTTCAACCCGGCCCGGGTCACAGCCATTCAAGGCTCGCCCCGGATATGTGAAGCCCCACGTTCACCTCACCCCCGTGAGGCATCCACCTAAGGCAAAACGCCACTCAAAAAGAGCGTTTCAGCGACGCTTCTCATCTGTAAAGTTACCGAAAGAACAGATATATCTTTCTTTTTCATGCGAACGAGTCCTTCCCGATCCCGCTCAACCGGGGACTGTCAGGTGTTCGCCACGCCGCTCCCTCTCCGCCGCGCACAACGGCTGCCCCGGGAGCGCGGAACAATCCCGCTTGCCAACACCACCGGCTCACCCCTGCTCGGGACGCGCTGAGATGCGGGTGTCAACCGAGGGTCATGGTCGCGAAGCGGGTTGCGGCCGTGATCACCACCGGAGGAAGGCGTGCACGGTCTTTCCTGCGTCTTCCGGCACGGTGATGGTCTGCTCGGCGACGGTGTTGATCAGGTGCCATCCGATCCCGCCGCGCCCGGTCAAGTCGACTGAACGGGGCTTCGGAGCCGTGGGGCTGGTGTCAGTCAGGGCGATCTGCACGGTGTCGGCCACTGCCCGCAGACGGACGCTGAAGGGGCCGGGCGCGTACGCGAAGGCGTTGGAGGCCAACTCGGCGACGACCAGCAGCACATCGTCGTACGCATCGGGTGAGGCCGGCGGCTGCATGCGCTCCAAGCCGCGAAGGAAGACGGCTGCGCCTTCGCGTGCCTCGGTCACATTGCTCAGTTCGCCCTCGAAATGCCAGGTCTGTTCGACGGCCAAGGTGTTCAGGGCGGCTTCGCTGTGCAAGGTTTTTCGTTCGACGCTCATGGCACTCTCCCTTTCGCTCTGGCGGAACCGGAGGGTTGCCCTGTCGACTTCCCGATCCTTGCGCGGGCATGTCCGTCTTCCGGGGTTTGTGTGCGCGCAGGTGGCGAGCCGAGATCGTTTCAGGACCGGAGCAGAGCGAGGGCGGCATCGACAGTGGGGGTGACGGCGAGGGCCTGGTCGGCGCCCGTGATGTCCAACAACCGCCGAAGAGGTGCTCCCACCTGGGCGAGCACAAGACCTTCGACGGGGCCGGTGCCCTTGTGCAGTTGCAGGAAGCAGTTCAAGCCGCTGGAGTCGCAGAATGCCAGGCCGGTGCAGTCCAGCACGATCCGCTGCCGACCGTGAACGTGCATGGCGGCATTCACCGCGTCCATGAGGAGCGGGACCGTGGTGAGGTCGAGGTCTCCGCCCAGCCGCAGAATGGGGATGCCTTCATCAATGGCGGACTGGGCGGTGAAGCGCGGTTCGCTGATCTCCGGCACCTGGTCTGTCCCAGCGTTCGTCGGGTTCTCCATCGTTCGAACAGTACAGAGACAGCCCTCGTCGCCACTACTCCCACCGCAGAAAGCTACGGAACGGTAACCGGCCTCGAACGATCGAGTGGAAAGCGATGGCTTCATCGGTCGGTCCATCCGCGCGGCCCTGGCGTTTCCGCACCTCGTCTGCGCGCCCTCGGACCGCCCGGCACAGCCCGCTGTGCCGGCCGTCTCCCGACGGCGGCGTGAGCACCACGAAGTCTCCTCGCCGGATCGGGTGAGGCCGGGGGCGTTCGGTAGAGTTCCGGGGTGCTGGCTGTCCGGTCGGTGCCTTCCTGGGGGGATGAGCGAGACGAGGAACATGCCGGAGCAAGCGAGTCCGCCTGCGATAGCACCGAGCGAGCCTCTGGCCGCGCCGGTCGAGGCGGCGCGGATGGCGGCGGTGCGCCGTTACGACATTCTCGACACCCCTCCGGACGGCGCCTACGACAGAGTCGCGGCGCTGGCCGCGCGGCTGTTCGAGGTGCCGGTGGCGACGGTGACGATCGTGGACGAGGACCGCATCTGGTTCAAGGCCACGCACGGGCTGGAAGGCGTCAGCGAGATCGGCCGCGATCCCGGGCTGTGCGCCTCGGCAGTGCTCACCGATGACACCACCGTCATCCCCGACACCCTGCTGGACCCGGTCGCCTGCTCCAACCCGCTGGTCGCCGGCCCGATGGGGGTACGGTTCTACGCCGCCGCTCCGATCATCACCGCCGACGGGTACCGGCTGGGCACGGTCAACATCCTCGACACCCGCCCCCGCGAGATCAGCGAGGCCGACGCCTCCACCCTCGGGGACCTGGCCGCCGTGGTGGGCGACCAGCTGGAACTGCGGCTGTCGGCGCTGAACGTGGTACGCGCCGAGCAGGAGCGCCGCAAGGTCGAGCAGGAGAGGCGCCAGGCGGAGGAAGAGGCCCGGCAGCGGGCGGAGCGGGACAAGGCGGCCATCGCCGCGTTCGCCTCCACCCTGCAGCGCACCCTGGTGCCTCCCGCGCTGCCCGCGGTACCGGGCCTGGAGCTGGCCTGCCATTACAAGACCGCCTCACCGCAGGAAGTGGGCGGTGACTTCTACGACGTCTTCCCCGTGGGCGGGGGCCGGTGGGCGTTCTTCCTGGGCGATGTGTGCGGCAAGGGCGCCGAAGCCGCCTCGGTCACCTCACTGACCCGCTACACGCTGAGGGCCGCGGCCCTCGTCGACGCGGACCCGATGGCCGCGCTGAAGGCCCTGAACACGGCGCTGCTGCTGGACGCGGCGGTCGGCACCCGCTTCTGCACCACCATCATCGGCCTGCTCGATCCGGTCCAAGGCGGCGGTTTCACGGTCACGCTGGCCACCGGCGGTCACCCGCCCGCCTACCACCTCAGCCCCACCGGGGGCGGCGGTGTACGGGTCGAGGCGGCCCGTGCCCAGGGCGGCATGCTGGTCGGCGCGTTCGCCGAGGCCGCCTTCGCCTCACACACCCTGCGCCTGGCACCCGGCGAGGGGCTGCTGCTGTACACCGACGGGCTGACCGAGGCCCGCACCCTTGATGGCCACATGCTCGCCGACACGGGCCTGACCGACTTCCTCGCCCAGCGGCCGGCGCCGGTCAGTGCCGGCGCCCTGATCGACGACACCGTCGCACTCCTGGACACGCTCCCCGACACCGAACGCGACGACGTGGCCCTGCTGGCCCTGTCCGTCCCCACCCCCGATGCCGCTCCCTCAGGCATCACCACCACCGCTCACAGCGCCGCCGCCCCGACCGCCGACGTCTCCGTCGGGCAGGAGAACCGACGCCCATGACCGACGCATTCCGCATCGACGTCCCGCACACCGACGGCGCCCTGGCCGTGATCGCGCTGTCCGGCGAATTCGACATCACCACCGCACCCGCCGTCCGGTCCCGCGCCCTGGAGCTCATCGCGGACGGACACCCGGACCTGGTCGCCGACCTGGCGGGCGTCACCTTCTGCGACTCCTCCGGCCTGGGCGCCCTGGTCGGCATCTGGCGCTGCGCCAAGGACGCCGACGGCTCCCTGACCCTGGCGACCATCCCCGACCGGCTGGGCCGCCTGCTCAGCGTCACCGGGATGGACACCTTCCTGCCCGCCTACCCCAGCGCCGAGGCCGCGCTCGCCGCCTGCCAGGGCAACCGCACCACCGCCTGAAGACCCTCGCTCGCAGGGGTGGCACCAGCGGGCCCGCCCGGCACAGCCCAGCCCCACGGCTGGGCGCGGGGGCATGACCAAGCGCTCGTCGCGACCGACGTACTGGTCGCGACGCGCGCTCATCGGCTCCGCCATGGCGCCGCACGCCGGCGTGCGGCGCGCCGGATGCCGCCCTTCACCCGCGGACGGGTCAGTGGGACTCGTCGTAGGGGTCGCGGCTGCCGGACTTGGCCAGCCCGCGGCTGATCATGTAGCCGACGGTCAGGATCACGATGTACCACCACGCCTGGTCGGCGCGGAAGTAGTCGCGGTGGCCCTCTTCGGTGCCCACGACCATGGAAGCGATCAGTACCGCGACCACGGCGGCGAGGTAGATGAAGAACTCGGTCGTCTTCAGCGCCGACTTCGTCTCGGTCGACAGACGACGGGGACGGTGCGCGGCAGGGCCGCCGCCCGCAGGGTCGGTCGGGTTCCCGGCCGGGTTTCCTATGGTCATGGCGATGCATCCATCCTGTCCGTGCGAAGCACCTCATGCACTCCACGAGAGCGGAAGCGCCGCGTCAAGATCAACGCTCCCAGCCTCCGAATACCCGAAATCAGCCATGTAAACAGCAGATAAAAAAATGCCCCATACACCTGCCGTGCCCGGGGTCTGCTCAGCCGCCCGCCGGACAAACCGTCCCCATGGCCTGAAGTGCCGTGATGGCCGGAGGGGCCGCAGCGCAGGCTCGCCCCGTGGCCGGCCCCAGCCATCGCGTCCTGGCTGGTGTGCATCCGATTCTTGCTGCCTGCCCGGGCCACACGCACCGCACCTCCCGCAGGTGACAGCGCCCCCGGGCGCCCGGACGGTCCCTGCGGCTGTCTTCTCACCAGGCCAGGCAGGTGCGCACGGTCTTCCCGCCGTCGGGGCCGGACAGAACAAGGACGTCGTCAGCGAGCCGGTTGACCAGGCCCCAGCCCCACCCGCCGAGTGCACCGGTGATGTCCGGGACGCGCGGCCGGGGAAGCGCGGCGCTGGTGTCCCTGACCTCAATCAGCACACCACCGTCCCACGTCGCCAGGCACAGCGTGCACGGACCGGGGGCATGGCGGACCGCGTTGGTGACCAGCTCGCTGGCCACCAGCAGCACCGCGTCCGTCGCGCCGGGACTCCCCGGATGCCCGCGGCTGTTTTCCGCATCGGCCAGGAACCCGGTGGTGAACTGCCGGGCCAGAGCAGGAGCGTCCGTGGCGCCGGCCAGGTCGATGCAACGCCGAGAGGTAACAGTCATAGACGGGGTTCCCTGAGTAAGGCGGTCGGGGGGCTCATGGTGCTGCCGTCGATACGCCTGCCCGCTGAGAGACTCGCTATCGGACACCAGGTGGTGTGTTTACGCAGAGAGTGCCGACCCGGCCGTCGTAAGTTGCCGGTCCTTCCGCCGACAAGCTCCGCGGCGAGCCCTGGCCGCCCGGGAGGCCCAGGGGCTCCGCAGACTCGGGCCGGCTGTCGGTGACGGAATGGGACAGCAGCAGCCGTGCCTCCTCGACAGCGGCGGAGATGACGAAAGGCTCCCCGCGCCGATCAGCCTCAACAACGACCGAAACTGCTTCCGGGCCGCGGCACGCGCCAGAGCGCCATCAGCGTCCTGGACGGCCTGCCGGGCCGCCGGCAGCGCGCCGAACCCACGCGAGTCGCCACACGACAGGCCCGCGCGGTCCAGCACGACTCGCCGATAACCGGCGTTGATCAGCGCCACGACCTGACCGTGTCGCTTGAGGCCGTCGGCGTGCAGGCCCCGGACGCGGTACTGGACGCCCCGCACCGGGTCGAGCGGCGCGGGGGCCGAGCGGGCCGCTTCGACGCCACCCGATCCGCCGAAGGGCGCAGCTGGGCCTCACCGGCGGGGGCCCGGAAGAGCAGCGTGTCATCTCATCGGATAAACCGCGTGGAGCGGGGTAGAACGGCTGTGGTCCCTGATCCAGCAGGGGCTGGGGCACGTCCGACCGTGGGCCTGCTCCGCGCATGAGCGAAGGACGAATGCAGTATGGCCAGCGGCACCGTGAAGTGGTTCAACTCCGAGAAGGGCTTCGGGTTCATCGAGCAGGAAGGTGGCCCGGACGTCTTCGCCCACTACTCCGAAATCCAGGGCAACGGGTATCGCGAGCTGACCGAGGGCGAGCGCGTCACGTTCGACGTCGGCCAGGGCCCGAAGGGCCCGCAGGCGCAGAACATCGTCCGGGGCTGAACCCCTGTCACCTGCTTCCGGGGCTGTCCGTCACCTCCTGTGCCCGTTGGCAGAAGTGAGACGACAGCGGAAAAGACGAAGGGCCGCGAGTGCTGTCGCGGCCCTTTCGCCTGTCTTGCGCGGCCGTCTCGCGGCGTGTCGAGGAGGTCGATCCGCCCGGCGCATCTGCTGCAAGGCAGCCAACCGCGCGGCTCACCCGCAGCGCATGCGCCGACTCAATCACCGCCTCTCCCCACGCCCGGCGCAGCCACACTCCGTATCCAGCAGGCACCGGGAGCCGCAGGCATATCGGTTCTGGCTTCCCGGCGACGCAGGTAGCAGGGGGACTCAACGAAGTTGCAGGATCTGGTCCGCGCTCAGACGGAGGCTCCGAAGGCGGGGCTGAGCCCTTGGAGAACGGTGCCCGTCGGGCACCTCCTCGATGGCCGGCGTGGGGCAGGCACCGCGGACCGGTGATAGCTGACGGCCGGGTGGTCCGGCATCATCCGATGGCGAACAGCCCGGGGAAAGCTACGGTCGATTCAGAGGTATCCCTATCGATGAGATGTGGCAGCGTGCGCCGGGCGACGGCCAGTGCCACCTCGACTGCGGGCGGTTCGGCGCCCATCAGCTCGGCCGCCTCATTGACGCCGAAGCCGATCCAGCGGCACAACACCACACTGTCGGCGCACCCGTCCGGGAGCTGTCCGTACAGCACGAGCAGGCCCGGGTCCCGCGGTCCGATCCGGTCGGCCCGCCGTCCTACCTGAAGGCGCAGTTCACGCCAGACCTCGGCAGCGGGACAGGGCTGACTCAACAACCAGGCCCAGTGATTCCGGGCGGACGCCAGTGTGGCGGTCACGGCCGCGCAGGCCGAATCACCAGGCAGACGCGCTTCGGCATAGCGCATGTATCTCGGCCGGTTCCGCTCGACGAAAGCTGTGAATCCGAGGTCCGCCACCAGTGCGGTCGCCAACGTCGGTGGGGGACAGCGGGCGGTGCGTTCGCTTTGCGGCATGACGGAGGAGGAGGACAAGAGAATGAGGGCTCCTCAAGGGTGCGGGGGGCCACTGCCGGCCCCAGTGTTCAGTGCCGCACGTGTGAGCGGCGAAGGGAATGGGCCCCACACAGCCGTCAAGGGCTGCGCAGATGAGAACCGAGGGGCTGGTGGTGCTCGGCGCAGGAGGCGAGGGCCCCCGTGTTGCCAGGTCACCTTGCAGGTGGACGTTCGAGCCCCGATCCCGTCTCGCGTTCCTCGCGGCCGTCGGTGCCGGCGCCAGTAGCGCGTCCGGCACCACAACGGACAACTTGGCTCTTCCCGGGACCGGTCGCGGCGGGCCATGTACCCGCTGGAGAAGGAGTTCCTCCGATGTCCGCCTCTGGCGCCACGGCTCGCGTCGTCCTCAAGGTGCCCGTAGGGTTCTTCTCCTCCGACGCGCTCCCACACCGGCCTCATCAACTGTGCTGCCCCCTCGGGTGATGGACCCTGGCCAGGCAATATGCCTGCCCCCGAATAGGGCAGCACGCCTCTCGCGTGCTCCACGTCGGAACCCCGTGCGGGCCCTCCCACCTCGTGGCGGATCTGCGGACTCTCTACGCCCGGCGGGCCGGAGCGCGAGCAGCGACCTACGGCGCGGGAGGCGGAGGTGTTCGTCCTGTACGAGAGCCTCCACCCACTATGAATCCGCATTCTTGACGCCCGCCGGAAGGAGCTCCATCAATATCCGATCGAGTGCGGTGTCTATCTCCTCGCCGCAGTACTCCTCGGCGGACCGCGTCATGACCACGAAGTCACGCACATCGGCCGATGCCATCCTGACGACACACCAGGCCCGCCCGGAAGTGAGTTCGACGTCCGTCTCGTCCTCGCCGTGCGGACGGACACGCACATCACCCTCGCCCGACGGAAGGATGAGCCCGGTGGCGAGCAGATCCCTACTGAATACCCAGGTGGCGATCGGTGGCTCGTTCTCACTCACCCGGAACTCCATCCGAATCGCCAGCGGATCGCCCGGCAAGTGCCGCATGACCAGAGGCAGTTCATGCCATTCGTCCGCCACCACCGACTGTACTGTCACGTTGATTTGCTTCTCAACGGGGAGTCTCATGCCAATCCCTTTCGCCACAACTCGAAATTAGGGGTTCTCCGGATGACGGCGAGTCTCCCCAAGCACACGATCTTGACCTCGTGCGCACAGCTTGAAGAACAGAGTCGGCCCAGTCGGCTCGTCGCCCGTACCGCGTCCCAGAAGGGGCCGGCGACCGGCTTGGGTTCGGGCAGGGCGGCGGCGTGGCAGACGTCCGGAACCTCGACGATGACTGCCCCAGCGCGCTGAGCGCCGAAGCGACGCCCACAGGGGTTGATCGCGCGGTCGGCCTGGCCAGCAGGGCCCAGGACGGCTTCTTCCACCCCGTCGCCGCCGAGGCCGTCTGCGTGAAGGCCGCGGCCGTGGTGGACGTCCATGGGGGACGTCCACTCTTCGGGTTCTCGTCGGCGTGGAGCCGGGGAGATGCCCCTGCAGCTCGCCGAGGCTCTCGCCCTCATGCGGTATGTACGCGGCGACGTCCACGAACCCGACGACGTTCTCCGGGGCGCCGTTCACGTTGGTCAGTGCGCTGCGTAGGAGTGACTGACGAGTACGACGGGGCCGTCGATCTGGGAGACCCGTGGGTGACGTCGGAGGCGAGGCAGCGCAGTGGGTTCGGTGGCTCGATCACAGGGATGCCGCAGTTCCGAGATGACGCCTGAAGCATGTCGCAGAAGGCTGTAGCGCGGGCCGAGGCGTTGTGGGGTGGCAAGGTCCCGAGCCAGGCGGCGGTCCTTCCCTGGAGATCAACGCCTCCAGCAGCGTGGCGGGCGGCACAAGCTGGTCGTCAGGGCCCGCTCCCTCGTGGTACACCCGCACCCCGCGCCGCTTCGCAAATGCCGCAGCTCCACGAGGTTCATGGTTTTGTAACTGCCCGGAGGACCCCGCCTGCGCGGCGGGCCGGGGGGGTCGAGCCGCTCCTCGACAGGTGCCAGTTCCCCCGCCCTGCCGTCGACGGGCGTCCTCACGCCGCCGACGTCCTCGGGAAGGGCCATGTTGTCCATCGGTTCACGCCCATCCGCCGCCCAGGGGCCGCACCGGACGAGAATCGATTTCAGGCGCGGTGGCGGCGGATCAACATGAAGCACGGGGGCCCGACCCGACCTCCCCGAGGACGTCCCCTGCCTCAGTCGAAGCGCAAGTCGGCGAGTTGCCGTTCGAGCGCGGTGACGTCATCCTCGGGCTCCGCGCGGGCCGGGCGGGCGGCCATGAGCGCGGCCAGCTCGCCGCCCGCCCGTCGAATGCGCGAGGGAAGGCCGTCGGTGTACTCGTCTCCCCCTGATCCCCAGTCCTCGGACGCCGCGTACACCGCCGTCGGGACGATGGCGGCGCGCAGATAGGCGAAGAGCGGGCGCAGGGCGTGCTCCAGGACCAGAGAGTGGCGAGCGGTACCACCCGTCGCCGCGACCAGGACCGGTTTCCCGGTGAAGGCGTCCGGGTCGATCAGGTCGAAGAAGGACTTGAACAGCCCGCTGTAGGAAGCCGTGAACACGGGAGTCACGGCGATCAGACCGTCGGCCTCCTTCACTGCGTCGACAGCTGCGGCCAGTTGGGGCGGTGGAAAGCCGGTTACAAGATGGCTGGCGATGTCGCGGGCCAGTTCGCGCAGCTCGATGACCTCGGCCGGCACGGTATGTCCATGGGCCCCGAGTTCACCGCCGACGGACTCGACGAGCCGGTCCGCGAGCAGGCGGGTGGAGGAGGGGGAGCTCAGCCCCGCGGAAACGGCGATCAGCTTCATGCGGCGGTCGCTTCCCGCGTCGTTGCGGCGGCGATGCCCCGTTCCGTGTGCGTCGGTGCGTTCGGCACGTCGGCCGGGCGTCCGTTCGCGAACTCCTTGCGCAGCACGGGCACGACCTCTTCGCCGAGAATGTCGAGCTGTTCCAGGACGGTCTTCAGGGGCAGGCCCGCGTGATCCATCAGGAAGAGCTGGCGCTGGTAGTCGCCGACAGACTCCCGGAAGGTCAGGGTCCGCTCGATGACCTGCTGGGGAGAGCCCACGGTCAGCGGTGTCTGCTCGGTGAACTCCTCCAGCGAGGGGCCGTGGCCGTACACGGGAGCATTATCGAAGTACGGGCGGAACTCTCGCACGGCGTCTTGGGAGTTCTTCCGCATGAAGACCTGTCCGCCGAGACCCACGATGGCATCCTCCGGACGGCCGTGACCGTGGTGAGCGTAGCGACGCCGGTACAGCTGGACCATGCGCCTGGTGTGCTCCATCGGCCAGAAGATGTTGTTGTGGAAGAAGCCGTCGCCGTAGAACGCGGCCTGCTCCGCGATCTCCGGGGACCTGATGGATCCGTGCCAGACGAACGGCGGGGTGCCGTCCAGCGGCCGGGGTGTCGAGGTAAAGGCCTGCAGGGGCGTACGGAACGTGCCCTCCCAGTCCACGACGTCCTCGCGCCACAACCGGCGCAGCAGTGCGTAGTTCTCTTTGGCAAGGTTGATGCCCTGGCGGATGTCCTGCCCGAACCACGGGTACACAGGGCCTGTATTGCCACGCCCCAGCATGAGGTCGACCCGGCCGTCGGCCAGGTGCTGGAGTGTTGCGTAGTCCTCCGCGATCTTCACCGGGTCGTTGGTGGTGATCAGCGTCGTGGCGGTGGACAGGATCAGCTTCTCGGTGCGGGCGGCGATATAGCCGAGCATCGTGGTCGGGGACGACGGTACGAACGGCGGATTGTGGTGCTCGCCTGTCGCGAAGACGTCAAGGCCGACTTCCTCGGCCTTGAGCGCGATGGCGATCATCGCCTTGATGCGCTCATGCTCCGACGGCGTGCGGCCGGTGGTCGGGTCGGGTGTCACGTCTCCGACGGTGAAGATGCCGAATTGCATGTGTTCTCCTGAACCTGTCTGGATCCTGCGGATGTGGACTGGAAGCGACGGGTGCGGCGTCACTTCGCCAGGAAGGCGAGGAGGGCTGTGTTGACCTCCTCCGCGTGGGTCCACAGAAGGCCGTGCGGGGCCCCCTCGATCTCCACGTAGTCGGCGGACGGGAGAATCTGGTGGAACGGCCGCGCCGTTCCCTCGGCCGGGAGGATCCGGTCGGCCGTTCCATGCAGGATGAGCGCTGGGACGTCGACTGCGGGGACGTCGTCGCGGAAGTCGGTGTACCAGGTGGAGGGCGCGGCCGCGGCCGCGAAGGAACCGCCGCCGGCCGCGACGTTCCAGCTGTTGCGCACCGCTTCGGCGCTGATCCTGGTGCCGAGGTTCTCGTCGAGGTTGTAGAAGTCGTTGAAGAAGGCCGTGTAGTAGGCGTACCGGTCGGCCTCGACGGCGGCGACGACTCCGTCGAAGAATTCCTTGGGGGCGACGCCGTCGGGGTTGTCGTCGTTCTTGAGCAGGAACGGCTCCAGCGAGGCCAGGAAGGCGACCTTGGCGACCCGGTCGGAGCCGTACGTGGACACATAGCGGGCGACCTCACCGGTGCCCATGGAGAACCCCACAAGGACGGCGTTGCGCAGGTCGAGGGTCTCTATCACGGTGTTCAGGTCGGCGGCGAAGGTGTCGTAGTCGTACCCGGCCGTCGGCTGGGCGGACTGCCCGAATCCGCGACGATCGTAGGTGATCACGCGGTAACCGGCGTCGAGCAGCGCAGCGCTCTGCCGCTCCCAGGAGTGCCCGTCGAGCGGGAAGCCGTGGATGAGGACGACCGGCTGACCGGTGCCGTGGTCCTCGTAGTACAGGTCGATGGCGGTGGAGTTTTCCTGACCCACGGTGATGTACGGCATGGGGTGCTTCCTCGATTCAGGTCGGCTGGTCCGCACATCTGTGCGGCACGGAATGCCGTCACGCTACGGTCGGCACTGCGCCGCCAGTTGTCGCGTGACGCACCACGCCTTGCCCACAGGCGCAGAGTTGCGCCCGGAATCATTCGACGTCGGTCGGCTGGGCGTCGGCTTTCGCCGTCACGAGCCGGTCGACCGGACCTGGAGTTGGCCGAGAGCCTGCGGAGGATGGACGCCAGATGGGCTTCGCCGTGTGCGGGGAGACGACCATGGCGGCGGCCGACCCGTTGGGTGTGCGCCGCCGCAGCCAGTGTGGCGACCTTGCGTTCCGAGGCGGTGAGCGCGGCCCAGCCCTGGGTGGGACGTGGTCGAGCCGCGATGCGCCGATCGGAGCAGGTCATGGCTCGGTCCAGGACCGCCCGGAGCCGACTCCGGCCTGCGCGTACGCTCCGTACGCGCAGGCCGGCGCGGGTCGCCGTGAACGAGGCCCGAGGCCGGCGAGGCGAGCCGTGCCAGCTCATGCAGTTCCTCGGCGCGTCCCTGGCCGACAACGCACCCGTGGGCACGTGCGATCGAGGCCGTCTCCTCCAGCAGTACGGCCTTCCCGATCCCCGGCTCTCGTCCGAGCAGAGCGATCGTGCCGCCGTCACTGTCCCGCACGGCCCCGACCGGACCTACGGCCGGCTCATGCTCCACCGCTGCCTCGCCCGCGACCACGAAACCCTGCCCACCCGCTCCGAAGCCGTGATCAACATTGCCATGACCGACCTGATGGCCCGCCGCCTTACCAGCGAGAACACCATCTCCTGGCGCGACCCGAAGACGAGCACAGAACAGAATAGGCCATCTCGGGATGAAACATCGGACGAAAGCGACCTCTTAGGCGGCGGAAAAGAGACCGGGTCCAAGGGGAACAGCAGCAACGGAAGGGGAATCACGATCGAGTTGACGAGGTGCTCGACGAGCTGCCCCGACGCGTTTCCGCTTCCGAACAGCACCTCGCCGTGGTTGTCGAGCGAGACGTGCGCCGAGGGCAGGTCCTGTCGATCTGACTGGCTGAGTAAAACCCAGGTGCGGCGGGTCGCCGCGATGGGGGTGGGATGCCGGGCATGACGATCGTTCTGAACGAGCCCGGCGTCGATGGGCCGACCCGGGTCGTGGATGCCCTCCGCGTGTGGCAGGACGACCGAACGCCGCCGCAACTCCATCCGGGAGACCTCGGCTGGGCCTGGGCGCTGGGCGCTGGGCGCGGAGAGGCTGGCCGCGGCCGTCCGCACCTGGAGCGTGGACGGACGGATCATTGCCGTCGGATCCCTGGACGACCCTGATGTGCTGCGCCTGACGACCGCGCCGGATCTGCGACAGGACGGTGATCCGGCGCGCCGGCTGCTGGCGGACCTCGATGATCCGGAGCGCGGGGTCCTGCCGCCCGGAAAGGTCGGTCTCGAAATCCCCGACGGCGCCCTGCTCCGCGAGGTCCTCCTGGAGGCGGGCTGGACGTCAGCCGAGCCGCCTGAAAATGATCAGGCGGCGGTGTCGGACAGGCCGCGTCGCTGCCCCTGGCAGGGCCCGAACGCCCTTCGAGGACATGGGGCAGGTCGGGGTTCCATGATGGTCGGATGATTCGCCGTGGTGAATCGACCGATGCGGCCTGGGCACGGATCATGCCGCTGTTGCCGCGCTCCAACGGGCGTCGTGGCCGGTGGCGGGATCATCGCCAGGTCATCGACGGGCTCTTGTGGAAGGTACGCACGAGTGCGCCGTGGCGGGATCTGCCGGAGCGGTATGGGCCGTGGAAGACCTGCCATGAGCGGCTGCGC
Organism: Streptomyces enissocaesilis; assembly: GCF_039533765.1. Classification (NCBI taxonomy): domain Bacteria; kingdom Bacillati; phylum Actinomycetota; class Actinomycetes; order Kitasatosporales; family Streptomycetaceae; genus Streptomyces; species Streptomyces enissocaesilis. Next base: position 306,360 of record NZ_BAAAUD010000013.1, read on the forward strand.
CGATGGACGGCGGATGGGACCTGGGATCAGATCCTCACGCAGGTCCAGGCGCACGATGACGGGGTCGGGACGGTCGAGTGGGCGGTGTCGGCCGGCTCCACCATCGCCCGGGCCCCATCAGCATGCGGCAGGGGCCCGGAAAAAGAGGGCCGCGGCACGTGGCCGGTTGCGCCGGTCGGCGGCGAGGCACTGGGACGATCCCGCGGCGGGTTGAGCACCGAAGTGCACCTGGCTGTGGACGGGAGCGGCCGTCCGATGTCGATCCTGCTGACGCCCGGACAGGCCGGTGACAACCCGCAGTTGGTGCCGCTACTGGAAGCGATCCGGGTGCCCCGGCCGGGGCCGGGACGTGCGCAGCGCGACAAGCGCCTCGGAACCGGTGGGCGTCCACGCGTAGTTGTCGAGTCCGACCCCCTGCGTCCCCCTTCCCGGCCATGAAGGACTGCAGCAGGGCGCGCAGGCCGGGAGGGAGGGAACCGGCCCTCAGCGCCAGCAGCGCGGGGGCCAGCAGCAGGATGGCGGGCCCTCGCCACCGCACAGGACCGTTCGACGGAGTCGGCCATCACCTTGTTGCTCTTTCCGCCGATCCGGTCGATGGCGCCTTCCATGACGTCCCGGCACCCGCTGTCACAGGCATCGGGTTTCCGAACCGTCGAACCCGAACTGCGTCCGAGGGGCTGGAGCAGCTGGATCGACAGCTTGTCGACTATTTTTGAAAGACCTGTGCGTGGGCTCGGCACGGGTCCCGAGTCGCGGCCTGCTTCGGTCGGCGCGCTTCAGAGGCCGAAATGTGCGCGGCGCGCGTCGGGTACCAGGTCGGCGTACTCGGGGTGCTTGCCGATCCACCCCCGGATGAAGGGGCAGTACGGCAGGACGCGCAGCCCGCGTGCCCGGGCGTCGTCGAGGGCGCCCCGGGCGAGCAGCCCGCCCAGCCCCCGGCCTGCGAACCGGGGTTCGGTCTCGGTGTGGATGAAGGCGAGCTCGCCCTCCGAGAGGTGATACTCGGCGAAGCCCGCGGTCTCGGTGCCGTCGTCACCGGCGAAAATCTCGTAGCGGGACTTCTCAAGGTGGTCCACCACCTGCGGTTCCATGGGGGCTCCCGTGCTGTCCCGTCAAGGGGATCGGTTGATATTTTCAGAGCGTGCGGCGCACGCCCGCCTGGCGTTCCAGGTTGCGAAGCTGGACGGACAGGTCGCCTTCGACGGCGAGGTGAGCGGGACCGCTGCGGCCGATGGGCAGGACCTGCTCGCTGCGCATGTCCTCGAGCATCAGAGCGAACGCTGTGTACATCGCGACGAGCGCCACCACGAGGCCGAGCGCACCGGACGCGCGCGTCAGCCATTCGGCGCCGGTGATGCCCGCGAGGCCGGTGGCGGCCCAGCGGGGCAGGGAGACCGCGAGGACGAGCCAGAGCGCGCGCTTGGGCCGGGTCACGGCGGTCATCAGGGCCCCGAAGCAGAGGAGCGCCAGGTTGAACACGCCGAGGACCTGAAGGCCGTCGGCCGCGCCGCTGAGCATGATGAGTGAGTAGGGCAGCCAGCTGCCGGCGAACACCGCCATCAGCGTCGCCGCGATCACGTCACGGGCGCCGAAGGCCAGGACACTCACCAGGAGTTGGAGGACGAAGGCCGGCAGCACTGTGAAGGCGACGGCGGCGCGGGCCCTCTCGTCGAAGAGCCCGAGCTGGAGGCAGCCCGTCATCACGGAAGCGATGGCTATCGTGAAGAAGCCCAACGGCATGGGCGAGGCGATGGGGCGCAGGTTGATCCGTGTCATCGACCGGAGGTCCGGTTCGAAACGGCGACCCTGGGGAGCTTCCGGCGGGGTGGCCCGGGCGTCGCCGCTGTCGGCAGCGGTGGGAGAGGCTGCGGTCATCGGGTGGATCTCTCTTTCAGTGCTCGAAGCAGGGGTCGACGAAGGACGGCGTGGTTTCGGGTACGGAGCCGCGCGCGACGCGCCAGCGGCGGTGCTGCTCGGACTCGGCGACGGCCTCGGCCAAGACCGACGCCTGGCGGGCGCCTTCCTGGCCCGACTGGTAGCCGCCGAAATGGGCCACGGGGCTCCACTCCGGGCTCACCGGCGGGACCGCCTCGTCGAGCCCCGCGTACTCCGCGGTCGCGTAGACGATGCGGCCGCCGACGACGGTGAGTACGGACTCGATGTCGGGAATGGCCTCCTCGGGCACAGTGAGGAAGTCGTCGGAGAGGATCGCGAGGTCGCCGTAGCAGCCCTCTCGCAGGGTTCCCTTGACGTCCTGCTCACCGGTGAGCAGGGCTCCCCCGCGGGTGTAGAGGTCGAGGGCGGTCTCCCGGTCGATCAGGTTCCCGGCCGGGTAGAGGGTCGTGCCGCCGACGGTGCGGCCAGTGACCAACCAGTGGAGGGCGACCCAGGGGTTGTACGAGGAGACGCGGGTGGCGTCGGTTCCGGCGGCGACGGTCAGGCCGCGCTCGAGCATGGCCCGGACCGGCGGGGTGTGGGCGGCCGCCTCGGCGCCGTAGCGGTCGAGGAACGCGGAGCCCTGGAAGGACATGCGGTTCTGGACGGAGAGGGCGCCGCCGAGGGCCGCGATCCGGTCCAGGCTGTCGGTCGAGACGGTCTCCGCGTGGTCGAAGAGCCAACGGTTGCCGCCGGGGAACAGTCCTTCGGCCGCGAGCTTCTCGAAAACGGCCAGGTCGCGGCGGATGGTCTCGTCGTACGTGGCGTGGAGCCGGAATCCCCAGCCGTTCTCGAGCAACAGCCGGACCGCCTGCTCGAATTCGGCCTCGTACCCCTCGGCGAGCGCGGGACGGGGCTCGGAGAAGTTCTCGAAGTCTGCGGCGGCCCAGGTCAGGTTCTCCCCCGCGCCGTTCAGCCGTAGCCACTCGTCCCCGTCCCCGGGCTTGACCATCTCGGTCCATCGCTTCAGGTCGGCGAGCTCCTGTCCGGCCGTCTGCGGGAAGAGGTGGTAGGCGATCCGGAGGGTCAGCTCCCCCGACCCGGCGAGGTCGACGACCGTGGCGTAGTTGTCGGGGAAGTTCTGGAACCCTCCGGCGGCGTCGACCGCCGACGTCAGGCCGAAGCGGTTCAGCTCGCGCAGGAAGTGTCGCGTCGACGTCCGCTTGTCGGCCTCGTCGAGGGCCGGTGCCTTGGCCAGGGTCGAATACAGGATGAGCGCACTCGGCGCTGCGAGGAGGACCCCGTTTGGTTCCCCGTCCCGGGCCCGGACGATCTGACCGCCGCGGGGGTCGGGGGTTTCCCGGGTGAAACCGGCGGCCCGCACCGCGGCCCGGTTCATCAACGCCGACTGGTACAGATGCAGGACGAAGACCGGGGTGTCGGGAGCGGCGGCGTTCAGCTCGGCGACGGTCGGCATCCTGCGCTCGGCGAACTGTTCGGCGGTCCAGCCGCCGACGATCCGGATCCACTGCCCCTTGGGAGTGCGGCCGGCCTGTTCGCGCAGCATGCCGAGGGCGTGGCGGAGACTGCGCACCCCGTCCCAGCGCAACTCCAGCACGTAGTTGAGGCCGCCCCTGATGACGTGCAGGTGTGAGTCGTTCAGGCCGGGGATGACCCTGCGGCCGAGCGCGTCGACGACCCTGGTCCCCGGCCCGACGAGGTGGGCGAGGTCGTGGTCGTCGCCGAGGGCCGCGACCCGGCCGTCGCGAATTGCGACGGCGCGGGCCTCAGGACGGTCGGCGTCGCCGGTGAACACCTTCGCGTTGCGGACGAGAAGGTCGGCCTGCGGATGTTCCTGCTGCGGACCGGGCACGAGGCCCGCCACGGGCATACTCGTCGTCGGCATGCTCATCGACGGCCCCATCACGCCAGGGCCTTGCGCAGTGTGTCGATCGCGACACCGATGGCGAGTTCTGCGGCCCGTGTCTCGCGCAGCGCGTTCAGCATGACGAAGTCGTGGATGGTCCCCTGTACGCGCAGGGCGGTGACGGAGACTCCGGCGGCGCGAAGCTTCGCCGCGTACGCCTCGCCCTCGTCGCGCAGGACGTCGGCTTCGGCGGTTATGACCAGGGCGGCCGGCAGGCCGGTGAGTTGCTCGGTAGTCGCACGCAGCGGCGAGGCGGTGATCTGGGCGCGGTCGGCCTCGTCGGTCGTGTACTGGTCCCAGAACCACTGCATGCCGTCGCGGCGCAGGAAGTAGCCCTCCGCGAACTGCTGGTACGAGTCGGTGTCGAAGCTCGCGTCGGTGACCGGGTAGAAGAGGACCTGGTGGACGAGGCGGACGTCGCCACGCTGCTTGGCCATGAGGGTGAGGGCAGCGGTCATGTTGCCGCCGACCGAGTCGCCGGCGACGGCGATCCGGGTGCCGTCGAGCTCCTTGTGGTGTCCCTCGCGGGCGATCCACTGGGCGACGCTGTAGTTCTGCTCGATGGCGACCGGGTAGCGGGCCTCGGGAGAGAGGTCGTACTCGGGGAAGACCACGGCGGCGTTCGCGCCGACGGCCAGTTCGCGTACCAGCCGGTCGTGGGTGCGGGCATTGCCGAACACCCACCCCGCTCCGTGGATGTACAGGATGACGGGGAGGGGGCCGGTGACCCCGCGCGGACGCACGATCCGGGCACGGACGTCGCCGGTCGGACCGCCGTGGACAGTGATCCATTCCTCGTCGACGGCGGGGAGCAGGACGTCTTCACCGCTCTGGACGTCGTCCACGGCCGTGCGGCCGTCCGCCACCGGAACCTGGAAGAGGAACGGCGGCTGGGCGGTGGCCTCGGCGAACGCCCGAGCGGCGGGTTCGAGGGTCAGCAGGTTCGGCATGAGGGGTTCTCCTTCGGAAGGTGTGCGGAATCGGGCGGGCGTTCAGCGGGTGCCACGCGCGACGTGAGGAAGGTCCGGTGGTGCTTTTTGTCGAGGGAGTACCGGCTCCGCGTGTCGGCGCGCGTACGCGGCTCGGCCGCTGGGAGGCGTACACGCGGATTTCGTGACCGAGGCGGACCGGCAGCTGCTTGAGCGTGCCGAACGCCTGGGTTCAGGCACGCTTCTGGTGCGGCAGCGGCCGGCCGCCACCACGCCAGGAGCGGTGGCGGATGCGGTGACCGCGGTTTCCTTCAGGTGCTCCTGGTCGGACGAGTGAGAGGGCCCGGCCTCCCGGGCGGGGGACGCGGGGCGGCCGGGCCCGGTCTGCGCGGCTCCTGCTCAGCGCCGGGCGGCCTGCGGCGCCGCTGGGGCCGGCCGATGCAGTACAAGCCGGGTGAGCAGCCCGCTGCCGAGACCCACCACGAGAGCGAGGGCCGCCCACCACAGCGGGTACGGCGTGAGGCCGAGGGGCGCGTCGAGCGACCAGGCGCCTGGTCCGGTGGCAGCGAGAGCGGCGGCGGTGCCGATGAGAACGAGCGGGTACTCGTACCCGTCGTTCTGCACCCAGAGGCCGTTGTGCCGTTTCACGGTGAGAGCGACTGTCATGACTCCGACCACCCCGGATGCCGCGAGCGGGGTCAGAAGACCGGCGGCGAGCAGCAGACCCGATCCGATCTGGCCACCGCCCGCCGCCAGGGCGGTGAAGGATCCACCGCGGAAACCGTCGGCACGGAACTCCTCCGTGCCTCCCTCAAGTCCCCTGCCGCCCAGGTATGAGCTGATCTTCTGCACGCCATGGCCGGCGACGAGCAAGCCCACCAGCAGACGCAGGATCAGAATGCCGGTGTCCAAGGAGGTCAGCCGGCCGCGTGTGCGCCGATGATGCTCTGCGCGTACACGACACCCAGGCCGTACGCGCCCGCGTGGGCCTTGACGATCTCCATAACCGCGCCGTACGACTCCTGACGCGCCCAGTCACGCTGCAGCTCCAGCAGCACCTGCACCCACGTCACCGGCACCGCGCCGGCAGCGATCATCCGCTGCAGCGCGTGCTCGTGGGCGGCCGGGCTGACGCCGCCGGAGGCGTCGGAGACCACGTACACCTCGTAACCCTGCTCCAGCGCGGACAGCGCGGGCAGCACCAAGCAGACCTCGGTCCACAGGCCCGCCAGGATGATCTTCTTGCGCCCGGTGGCCTTGACCGCCGCCACGAGCGCCTCGTCCTCCCATGCGTTCATCGTCGTGCGGTCGATGACCTCGTGGTGAGGAAACACCTCGGCAAGCTGCGGCAGCAGGGGGCCGGAGAACGACTCGGCGGCGACCGTGGTCAGGACCGCCGGCACATCGAATGCCTGAGCCGCCTTGGCGAGACCCACGGTGCTGTTGATGATCGCAGCGCGGTCGCCGCTCCCGGTACCGAAGAACATCTGCGGCTGGTGGTCCACGAAAAGCATGACCGCGTTGTCGGGCGTGAGCAGGTCCGAGCTCGGGGCAGCCTGCACCTTGTTGATGTCGAACATGAGGGGTCCTTTCGAAACAGTCGGTATCGCGCCTGCCGCATTCCCGCGGCTCGGCACACCCCAAAGCTATGACCGGCCCGACCGGCCGACTTTTCTCTCTGCGCCCAGGAGTTGGCACGACAGCGCACTGCCGCTCAGGATCCGGGCAACCGTCCGCTCCTTGATCACGCCTCGTGCGCCCTCGCCCCGTTGTCACCGCCCGCCTGGACCGGATCGGCATCGAGTCGATCTCCTGGTGGCGGTTCAGACTCACCGGTCAGTCCGCCTCCGGCCGAAGCCGTCGGCGAGCGGCCTCAAGCCGCTGGTCACAGTCAGGCGCGAACATCCCAGCAAGTGACTTGTCCAACGTCCCGGCGATGCGATGGATCGGCGCCCGGACCGCCGGATCTCGGCAACCCGGCTCAGGTCCGTCATCCGCAGCTTCTCCCACCAGTCCGGCCACACCAACGCGTCGTCACGCGTGAGCTTGATCGTGACTTGGCTGCAACCCATGTACACCCACACTGCTCGGCCCGCCTTCGACCACACGAACTCACTGACCTTCGACCTTGACCAACACGGAGGGCACCCCCGGCCAGAACTCCGCTCGGCATCCGCACGACCGCACCAGCCCGCTGTGACCACTCGTGGCCATAAATCGGACACCACGGGACGAGCTGGGTGCCGAACCTCACACTGTCGAAAATTTGGAGTCCCGGATTCACGGAATGTAGAAAGTGGTTCTAGGGAAGGATCAAAATGACTGAACAGCTGCAACGGGCTCGGGCGGGCAGCCACGCACTGCGTCAACTCGTAGAAGAGCTGGCCGAGAGGCTGCAGCGTTCCGTAGTCCTTGATGACCCCCTCGTCAGGCTCATCCACGCAAGCAGGCACTTCGACGACGCGGATCCGGTACGCATCCGCAGCCTGCTGCAGGGCCTCGCGGACAGCGAGGCCATTCGGTACGTACTCGACCAGGGCGTTGCCCAATGGGCCAAGCCGGGATACATCGAAGGCCGAGACGACCTAGGGCTGCTTCCGCGCTACTGCGTGCCCCTGCGAGAGCGCGGGCGCCTTCTGGGCCTGCTCATGGTCGTCTCCGCCGGCAAGGACCTGACAGCGTACGAGACGGCCGCCATCGCCCAATCGGCCCAGGCCATCGCCGCTCAGATGTACGCGGAACATATGACCGACCATGCCGAGGGGGGCGGTGTCCCCGATCTTCCCTGGGCCCTTCTCGACGCGAGCCCCACCGCGCGCCGTGTCGCCCAGCAGCAGATCCTGGACACCGGCGTGCTTCCGGACGCACGGCACGCCGTGGTCAGCGTCGTGCAGGTGGTTCGTTCCCACGAGCCTCCCGGGCAGATCGAGACTGCGCTGCGTGCCGCGATGGAGAGGTTCTGCCGCACTCGGTCGGCGCACGGCGCAGTCGCGTTCACCACCGACCGTGCGGTCCTGCTCCAGCTGAGCGAGCAGTCCCCGACGCCGCAAGAACTGAAGGAGCAGTCCCGCCGGATCATCGAAGCCCTCGACACCTTCCTGGACTCCGCCGCCGCTCCCGTGCTCGGCATCGGAGGGTGTCAGACCGGCGTGGCTGACGCGTGGGTCTCCTACGAACAGGCACTCGTAGCTGCCCGCGCGGCCCGGCGGATGCCCCACTTCGAGCGCGTCGGCGAGTGGGAAGAACTGCGGGAGTTCGCGGTCCTTCTCCAGCTTCCGGATCACGCCCTGAACGCATCCCTGCTGCCCAAGCCGCTGCGCGCCCTCCTCTCGGCCACAGGGGGGCAAGGGCCTCGCCTGGAGGAGACCCTGCGGTCCTTTCTGGAGCACGCCGGCTCGGTCCCGAAGACCGCGGAAGCGCTGCAGATCCACCGCACCTCGTTGTACTACCGGTTGCGGCAGATCCAGGAGATCACCGCGCTGGACCTGGACAGCGGCGCGGACCGGTTGGTCCTGCACCTCGGTCTGCGTATCCGGGATCTGCTGCAACTGGACGGGTCGGCCACCACCGTCTGAACGGGCCGACCGCCGCCCTCCTGCCGAGCCCCTCGGCTCCGTCGCTACGAAGTGACGTGGTTCTCGTCGACCAATCCCTACGGAACGCGGTAGTGGCGACAAGCCTGGTCGAACGACAATGGGTTCAGGCGCGGCCGACACAACGTCGGCCGGCCATCACGTGGATTGCCGACACAGCGGAGCAAGGCACGCCGTGAAGGCTTGGCAGGAAAATGAGGCAGGGCCATGGGCGAGCTGAAGACGAACGACCGCGTGCGGCTGACCTACCGGGACAGCGGAGGCGATGGCGTTCCCCTGGTCATGCTGCACGGCTGGGGGCAGACCCAGGAGATGTTCCGCCATCAGATGGATGGTCTCGCTCCTGCCCGCCGCGTCATCACACTGGACCTCAGGGGCCACGGGCTCTCAGAGAAACCGCGGCACGGCTATCGCATCGCGCGGTTGTCCCGTGACGTCCTCGACCTCGTCGATCACCTGAATCTCGATCGTTTCGACGCGCTCGGCTGGTCGATGGGCGCCTCGGTGTGGTGGAGCTTCATCGACCAGTACGGCACCAGCCGGATCCGCCGGTTCGTCGCCGTGGACCAGCCTGCGGCCGTGGCGGCCGTTCCCTGGCTGACCACCGAGGAGCAGCGGGACTCCGGAGCCATCTTCGACGTGGCCGGGCTGCTGGAACTCGGCGCCGCGCTGGCGGGCCCGGACGGCGAGCAAGTGCGTGAGGACTTCGTCCGCGGCATGTTCTCTGGTGACCCCGACCGCGACCTCATCGCGTTCGTCGCCGAACAGATCAAGTCGACCCCGTCCCACGCCGGGGTGCCCCTGCTCTACGACCACTGCGCGCAGGACTGGCGCGACGTCCTCCCCCGAGTGGACGTGCCGACCTTGGTGATCGGCTGCGAGGGAAGCCATGTGAGCCCAGCCTCGCAGCAGTTCATCGCCGGCCGGATACCAGGCGCGCGGCTCCACGTCTTCCCGTCCGACGTGGCGAACTCCCACTTCCCCTTCCTCGAAAACCCGCCTGCCTTCAACGCGGTAGTCGAGACCTTCCTCTCCGAAGTGGCGGACGCGGCCCCTTCCGCCGCGGACGCGTAAATTCCGGACGATACGCGGGCACTTCACATCCCTTTGACGAACGACGGCACGACTGGAGCTCATGGTGACCAGGTCGGTCATTTCACGCATGCCAAAAAACGCAGAAACATATACTGCCCGGATATCTCAGAACGCCGATTTCGGACACTGTAGAACACTTCCCTGGGCCTCGCGGAAGGGAGATGACGCATGCTTGTACCTGGGACTCGAACGCCCCTCGCCGGAGACGCTTCCGAGTCGGGAAGCCCAGCCCTCATCGGCGGCCGGTGACCTTGTCCTCCTCGACGCCCTGCGCCCCGAGCACCTGGCATGCGGCAATGAATTCGTGTTCTTCCGCGTCCCCTGCTCCTACCTGGGGATCACGCAGGACGAGATGCTGCACCTGACGGGCCTCCGGGTCAGCGGAGCCGACGGCGTCGCGGCACTGGTGTCGAAGGTCCTGGCCGTGCTGATCGGCGAGGACGGGCTGTGGAACTCGATGAACGGCAAACGGCTCGCCCTCAACGCCGTGGACCTCATCGCTCTGCTCGTTGCCGAACTCCTCGCTCCCTACCGGTCCGAGTCCACCGAAAGCGGCAGCGAGATGTTGGCCCGCATACGGTCGTACATCGAAGAGAACCTGATGGACCCGGACCTGTCGCCGGAGACGATTGCGCGCGCCCACCACATATCCGTTCGCTACCTGCACAAGCTGTTCCAGGGTGACGGTACGACGGTGAGTACGCATGTACGGCAGCGCAGGCTCGCCGCCTGTCGCCTCGACCTGGGCCGACTGCCGAACCGCAGGCGCTCCGTGGCTGCGGTCGCGCAGAGCTGGGGCTTCCCCAGCCCCTCCCACTTCAGCCGTCTCTTCCGCCAGGCCTATGGCGAGTCGCCCAGCGAATGGCAGGTCTCGGCTTCTGGACAGGCGCGAAATGTCTGACACGTGCGGCCGGCACCGCCGACGGGCCACTTAAGTGCGCTACGGGCGCCCGCACCGGCGCGCGCACATCATCTGTAGGAGCCACGGCGTCGTAACGTGGCACCCGGGGCCGTGAGAAACGCCGTCGCGCGCGTGCCGTCCGCTTCCAAGGAAGCATCCACGATGTCGTGATGCCGAATGCGAGACCCATGCCGCCCAAGCGGCCATCAGCCAGACCCTCACCGTCCCGCACACCGCACTGGCCGCGGTGTGAGAAGAAAGAGTCCCCACGTGCCCCCTGCTCCTCCCACAGTCGTCCTCGTGCACGGTGCCTTCACCGACGCTGCGGGCTGGCTCGGCGTCATCGACGAACTCCAGCGCGACGACGTCGCGGTTCTCGCGGTGGCCAATCCACTGCGCGGCCTGACCTGCGACGCCGCCTACCTGGCCTCCGTGGTCTCCCAGATCGACGGTCCGGTCGTCTTGGTCGGCCACTCCTACGGCGGTGCACTGATCACTGTGGCGGGCACTGCGGACAACGTGGTCGGACTCGTCTACATCGCCGCCTACGCACTCGAAGAAGGCGAGAGCCTCAGTCAGTTGCAGGACCGCTTTCCCGCTCCTGCGCTCGTTCGCAGTCTGAAGCAGTGGACCTACCCGACTGACGGAGGGAAGACGGCCACCGAGGTCAGCATTGCTCCGGAGGCATTCCTCTCAGTCTTCGCTGCCGACGTCTCCCCGTCCCTCGTCAGGGTGCTTGCAGCTTCCCAACGTCCGTTGGCCTCGGCGGCGTTCACCGAGGAGGCATCTGCGGCGGCCTGGCGGACGAAACCTTGCTGGGCCCTCGTGGCCGACGCGGATCAGGCGATCAACCCCGATGTGGAGCGCTTCGGTGCCAGGCGGGCCGGTGCGACGACCATCGAACTGGAAGGCGCCTCCCACGCGGTCACCGTCTCCCGGCCGTCGGCGGTGGCGGACCTGATCCGCGACGCCGTTCGCGCAACGAGTTGACGCACGCACCGGGTGACGCGAGAAGACCAGGCACGTGACTGACGTCTGCCGGAGTTCGCTGCACGCCCCGCCCGGTGGACGGCCGTACCACCTTTTGTCTGGCACGGTTCCCTCCGGAGATCACCGAGCAGGCCGTGCACGACGTTTGCCGTTCAATACTTTCTGGACTACCGCGCAGTGCCCCAGGACGTTGCCAAGGAGCGCGGGAACGCCTACCAGCTCATCGACTGCCCGGTGCTGACCCTGTGGGATGAGGGCTCCGGCGCCGCCGGACAGACGCACGACGTCCTGGACGTATGGAAGCATCCTCCGCGATGTCCGCAGCGTGCCCATCGCCCAGTGCGGGCACCTGTGCCAGGGGGCAACGCTCCGACGTCGTCGACCGGGACCTCCTCGGCTTTCTCATGGACTGGAACGGCTGAACAGGGCACCGCTCTCGAACTCGGGGAAAAATTGCAGCGCGTGGACCGGAGCAAAGCCGCCCCACCGGTGCCACCCGACAACGTGGGCACGCACAGGACACAGCCAGGACGCGGACAGACGAACACTCCGCTCGGCACCCCCTAGAGTCGCCCCCGTGTCGACGATCAACCGTTCGGCAAGACCCCCGCGCGGAGTCCGGCGGGAACCTTTCAGAGTCCGCGGCCGCCCGGCCAGTGCACACCAACCGACCCCAAGGTCGGCCCGCGGCATCGCATGACAAAGGGGCACAGAAGCCCCGGCCCGGCCGACAGGCCGCACGACAATGCACCACTTCACCGATGAGGGAGATTCTCCATGCCCAGTTCCGACAAGCCGACCGTCGTCCTCGTGCACGGCGCCTTCGCCGACGCCTCCAGCTACGCCCAGGTCATCCCCCGGCTGATCGCCCGCGGCCTGGACGTGGTCGCCCCGGCCGTGCCCAACCGCAGCCTGACAGGGGACGCCGCCTACGTCGCCTCCGTCGTCCGGCAGATACCCGGCCCGGTCGTCCTGGTGGGCCACTCCTACGGTGGCGCGGTCATCACCGTCGTGGGCACCGAGGACAACGTCAAGGCCCTCGTCTATCTGGCCGGTTACGCATTGGAGAAGGGCGAGAGCCTCGGCGAACTACAGGGCCGCTTTCCCGACAGCGACCTTGCCTCCGCGCTCGTCTACACCCCCTTCCCGAACGAGGGCTCGACCACGCCCGGCACCGACGTGTCGGTCCGGACCGACGAGTTCCCGGCCATCTTCGCCGCCGATGTGGACCCGCAGATCGCCGCCGTCCTCGCCGTATCCCAGCGCCCGCTGGCCGCACAGGCCTTCGCCGAGCCGGCCCCTGCCGCGGCCTGGAAGACCAAGCCGTCCTGGGGTCTGGTCGCCTCGTCCGACCGCACCATCAACCCTGACGTGGAGCGCTACGGCTACGAACGGGCCGGCATGACCACCGTCGAGGTCGACTCCTCCCACCTGGTGATGCTCGCCCACCCCGAGCGCGTCGTCGACCTGATCGAGGAAGCCGTACGGACCACCTCCGACTGACCCCACGCACAGCAGCTCGTGCCCGTCCACGGCCGTCACACCACGACAGCCGCCGCCCTTGCGCAGAGAGCGAACGATGAACAGACCGATCTCACGCCGTACCGGCACCGTGTCCCTCCTGGCCGGCGCAGCCGCCGGTGTCGCGCAGGCTGCGCAGTCGGTGACGGCCGTACGGCACGGGCGCCTTGCCGAACCCGCCGTCGTCCTGATCCACGGCGCGTTCGCTGACGCCTCCAACTGGAGCTCGGTCGTCGAACGCCTGCGGTGACAGGGCCACCGGGTACTGGCAGCGGCCCTGCCACTGCGCGGTTCAGCAAGCAACTCCGCCTCCATTCGCAGTGTTCTGAACAGCGCCACCGGCCCATCGTGCTGGTGGGGCACTCCTACGGCGGAGCGGTCATCAGCCAGGCCGCGGCCAACGCCCTGCAGGATGAGGCACTGGTGGACATAGCCGTGCTCGTTCCCGACGTCGGGGAGAGCCCGCTCCGGCTCACCGTCAAATTCCCCAGCAGCGCCCTGGGACAGGTCACCGCCGCCCAGAACTACCCGTTGCCCGACGGCGGACAGAGGGAGCAGCTGGTCGTCGAAAGACCCTGTCTGTCCCGCACGCAGTTCGTGGCCGGTGTTGCCGCGACCTCTCCTCGCCGCGTGATGACCGGCCTCACCTGGCGAAGCGCCGCACGCGCGTCCGACCGAACACCTCGCATCTTGGCTGCGGCTGCTGGTGCGTTGGTTCCTCGTCGGGACCGGAGCTCCAGCCGTTGCTGCTGTCCGCCGATGAGCGGGCGGCATCGGAGCGATGGACGCGCCGGGCGACATCGGCCAGACTCTGGCGTGCGCGCCGCCGACTGCCGCGGCCGCCCGGCTCTTCGGGCGGCCGCGGACACGGCCCCCAAGCGGCGGCGCCGTTCCTCGCCGACCGGCTGGACGGCCCCACGGCCCGGCGGGCCGCCCACCAGCAGCGTCGCTCAGGTGGAGGCTGCCCGTTCGTAACCGTGGGCGGGCCAGCCGACGGTTGCGAACCATTCTTCACCGGCGCTCCACCGTGACCACCACAGCCAGGACCGCCAGCAGCGCTCCAGCGGCGAGGGCAGGTGCCGGGAAGAAAGCGGCCAGCAGGACGCCGACCGCCGCGACGGGATACGGAATCCCGTCGGCCACGGTTCTTTGATGGGGTCGGAGGTGTACGGCCCAGACGGTGATCAGGAAGACGGCCGCGGGGACGGTGACCGCCGCGCCCGCAGCCAACGGCGGGGCGTCCGTGCCACGCGTGACGTGATCCGCGTAAGCGGCCAGGCCGGCTCCCTCGGCGGTCGCCGAAGCGAAGATCAGGTAGTGGCCGTAGGCCCAGGTGAATCTCCTGCGGTGGGCTTGGTGCGTCGTGGCAAGCAGGGTGTGCGCGGATCTGGAGAAGTACAGCCACCACATGGCGTAGGCCATGAACAGGCCACCGGCCGCCACCGCGTACAGCGAGCCGGTGCCGTGGTGCCGGTCGAAGGCGCTCCGGACGGCAACGGTGGCCGCCGCGACGGACTCTCCGAGGACGATGAGGGTGAAAAGTTCGTAGCGCTCGGCAATGTGGCGCGGATGCCATGGGGTCATCCCGGTGGACTGCGCCCACACCGGGACGGAGACCTCGGCGGTGATCAGCAGCACGATACCCGGCAGGCGCGCCGCTGCCGGGAGACCGAGCAACCCGACCCACCCGATCTGACATGCCGTCACCCCAACGGCGAAGCGCAGGGTGGCCGGCCGCCGAGCGGGGTCGGACCACGCGGCGCGCAGCCACAGGGCGGCCAGTGCCGTGCGCAGCACGACGTATCCGATGGTGATGACCCGCAGGTCACCCTCCTCGAACGCACGGGGAACGCCTGCGGCGAGCACGAGCGACCCCGTGATCTGGACCAACACCGTCAACCGGTACAGGACGTCGTCCGGGTCGTAGGCGGAAGCGAACCAGGTGAAGTTCATCCACGCCCACCAGATGGTGAAGAAGACCAGCGCGAAGCGCAGGACACCGGTGGCGTACTCCCCGTCGGTCAGTGCCTCGTGCAGGCTCCTGGACGTCTGCGCGACCGCGATGACGAAGCACAGGTCGAAGAGAAGCTCCAGCGAGGTGGCGGCCCTGTGCGGCTCATTGGGGTCGCGGCCCGGCATGGTGCGCCATCGCCGGGGCGCCGGGGCCGCGTGGGCGATCCGGGAGCGGCTCAGCGGAGGGCTCCGAGCGCGGTCTCGACCGTCCGGTGGAAGGTGGGGTACGTGTACATCATGTGCTTGAGCCGGTCGATGGGTATCTCGGCGTGAACGGCCACGTTCAGTCCGTAGAGCACCTCGCCTCCCGCCGGCCCCGCCGACGTCGCGCCGATCAGCACACCCCGGTCCGCGTCCTCGACGAGTTCCGCCTCGACCCCCACCACGTCCAGCCCGGCTTCGGCCAGCGTGCCCGCGACGTACTCACCACCCGGCCCCAGCCCGACGACCACCACATCCGCCTGCTCGTTCGCGCTCATGCCTGCTTCTCCTCGTTCCCCGGGCTCCACGGACGTGGGCCGGCCTGCCGAGGCTAGATCGGCCGGCCGAAGGCCCGTGCCTGCCAGCGCACGGGTCCTTGCCCGAGAGCGAACGCTTGGCACGAGGCACCGCGCACTGTGCGCTGGCGGACACCACCGCATGCGCTCCCGGTCAATTCGCCCTGCGTCGGGCTGCCTAGCGTCAATCGGGTAAGCACGGCACGGCACCACCGGAGGCGAACCATGACCACTAATGCCAAGCCCATAGCCGGCAGCCAGCCGTGGCTGCACCAGAGGGGCGAGGTGATCCAGGAGTTCGGCACCGTCAAGCAGTTCCCGATCGGCCTGTCCTACGAGGCGCGGATGTACTCCTGCCAGCGGCTGAACAAGGTCCTGGCGGACACACAGATCCTTTACGGCCTCTACAAGAAGCATCATTGGCTGATGCGCGGTGCGACCTTCTACCAACTGCACCTCGTCCTCGACAAGCACGCGGGGGAGCAGCTGGAGATCGTCGATACCATCGCCGAACGCGTCCAGTCCCTGGGCGGCGTCGCGGTGGGCGACCCCAGGCACGTCGCGGAGATCACATCGATCCGGCGGCCTCCGAACGGCGTGGAGGAAGTGCCGGCGATGCTGTCACGGCTGCTGGAAGCCCACGAGACCATTCTCGTCGAGGCCCACGACGCCGCGACCCGGACCGGCGAGTTGGGTGACGACGGCACCAACGATCTCCTGGTCTCACAGGTGATCAGGACCGGGGAACTACAGGCCTGGTTCCTGGCCGAGCATCTGGTCGACACCCCACTCGTCCGCGCCTGAAGGATCCTTCTGTACTCGGGACGCGCCTCCGTGGACCGCGTACACGGCGACTGGGGTCCGCCGCAGCGGGGCTCTGGGGATGAGGTGGCACCTCGTCCGGTTCATGAGCCTTTTCAGCGTTGCTTCTCCAAAGTGAGGGCCGCAGCGGCGATGTCCGTCGTGCGGTTCGGGCTGCAGCGGCCCCGGCGGAAGATCCGCCGGGGCTTCAGACGGGCGACGCCTCGACAGGAGCGCGGGCCCAGGCGAGTGACCGGTTCAGCGTCTGTTCGGTCGGTGACAGTTCGCCGTTGGGCGGACGGCGGATGGCGGTGGCGGCCCCAGAAGTCAGCGCCGGTGAAGTTCGCGGTCGGCGACGATCGGAACGCCCTGGCGTTCGCAGAATCGGATGATGCGGTGGAGGCGTGCGGCGGTCAGATCGTGAGCGCGGTCCGGCAAGGCCGGCGAAATCCACGGAAGCTGGCCTTCAGGATCGGTGACGACCTGTACGTTCACGCCGTAGCGCCGGTGCTTGTGGGCGTAACCGGCGCATCCGTCGCCCAGGCGGTCGCACTCGCTGAGGGTGCCGTCCAGGAGCACGTGGTTCGGGTCGTGCTCGCGCAGGGTCTCGAGCCGACCCGGCGCCCGGTCGGCGAGGAGCCGCACGACGGCGGTGGTATATCCGTGGGCGCTCCTCCGGAGATGCCCAGCCCGGCGGCGATCTGCGCGAGAGAGTCGGACTTGCGCAGGTAGGCGAGACCAGCGAGGGCAGTTTGTACGGCAGGAGCTTGCAGCGGCGGTCAACCTCACGGGGGACGACAAGCATCGTGACCCAGTCGGCCAGCGCATGAGGCGGGTCGAGTGCGGCAGGACAGGGAACCAGCAGGGCTGCCGACCGGCGGGTTGAGACTTCGAGCACCTCACCCAACGGCACAGGGGCCCTACCCGCTGCGGCCACCGAGGTCATCACCCGATCGGTGGCCACGCTGAAAGGGCTCACTGACTGCTGAAGACGTGCTCGTGCCCGTGCCCGGACGGAGATTCGCCGCCGACCGGCCCTGTCACCGATCCGTCAGCGCACACCCACAGCGTCAGAGCCGATCCGTGAACTCCAGGAGCCGACGGAAACGACAAAACGTCTTGCGGTTCAACCGGAGGCGTGGGAGCGATCACAACGCACTCAGCATGCGCTCGCCACAGAAGGCCAGGTCAGACGCGCCTGGAGTGCGTCCGCCTGCTGCGACAGCGGTTCAGTACCGCACGGCGCGCGGCCGATACCGCACGGAAACCAGCCGCGAAAACCCCGTTTCCGCAGGTCAGAACGTTTCCGCAGAGTGAAACTGGTGGGGCGGGTGGGACTCGAACCTAAACTCGTGACGCGTCTCACCTGCGGAAACGTCACAGAGGTGGACATTCACATCCTGCTGAGTCCTGCTGCATCCGCCTCGATCCCCGGCAACCACGGTGCCGTGCGGTACGTACCGCACGGCCGCGGGTCGGCCTTGCGCCAGGAGCGGAAGGAGATTCGCGTAAACGCATCTGCTGCTTAGGGGCCAGTCACGGCCTGCCCGGAGTGCACTCCGCCCACTCGGTCACCACCCCTCTCCCTTGCCCGCGTCAGTCACACTCCGTGTCGATCAGGCGCCTGGAGGCCGCGCATCAGAGGCACGCCGTGAACCGTAGCTGATCTTGGCGGGGTCGCTGGGAAGCGACAGTTTCCTCGCGTCTAGCGCGCCGGGCAGCCGCAGCAGCAACGCGTCGGCCACACTGTGCACGCCTCCGCGAGTTCGCCGGGCCGTACCAGGCCACCGATTCCAGAGAGGATCCGCTGCGCGTCCCTCAGCAACCCCAACGTCCGATCGCCGAGCTCCCCCCTGGGCCAGCAGAGCTCCGGCGAGGATTTCATCGACCGCTGGCGATCAACCCGGCCAGCACGGCGTCGTCGTTCACCCGGGCCCCCTGGGGTGCGCACCCCAGGCCTGGTCCCCGCGCGGCACCGCACCGGCAGTCCCGGGCATCGCAGTCAGCGACGATCCCCGGCCCCTTTGACGATCGACCGTACGAAGCCCGCCAGGCAGGTCAAGACAGCAGTGCCTGCGGCAAGTGGTTCGGCCAGCCTTGGATAGGCAAACGTGAGGCAGACGACGGCTCCGGTGGTGAGCAGTCCCAGCGCCATGGCCAGCAGTAGCAGGAGCGTGCGTAGCTCGCGGTAATCAGCGTTCCTAGTCATGGGGGAATCTCTCTCCTCGTTTCGGGTGCTCGCCCCGGGCGGGGGCGGGCCGGCCGGTCGGCCGCGGTGCCGCGCGGGGCTGGTTCTTCGCCCATTGCAGCGGACCGCTAGCACAGGGACCAGACGAAGGTGGGGGGTCTCTAAAACAGGCCTGGCGGTGTGGGTGGTCGCCGGTACGGTCACAGGGTGAACAGCGCGAAGGTTCCCAGCCGGGCAGACCAGCAACTCATCGATCACGCCCGCGAGTATGGCTTCGCGGTCACGAGCAAGCAGTTGTATGGGTGGAGGCGTCACGGGCTGCTCCCGGCAAACGCGCATGGTGGAGGGCTCGGTCGCGGGCAGGGCAGTACCTCGCAGCCAGTGGCCGCCAGCTTCGCCCTGGTGCTCGGTCTCGTCCGGTTTTCCGGGCGAGGGAAGCGGCCGTCGGACGTGGCGCTGCTCTTGTTCGGCGAGGGCCTGCCGGTGCCGGAACCGACAGCCCGGGCAGCCTTCCAGGCCGCCGTCGACGGCGTCTGCCTTCCGGGCGGTGCCGAGCCCGGCGGGGACGTCGACGAGCATCTGGACGCCGTCGACTCCTACATCGACCGCGGCGGTCAGGTTGTGGTCATGGTGCCCGCGCGAGCGCGCCGGGTGGACGAGCAGATCGTCGCGTTCTTCGAATCAGCCGGTGTCCCCTGGCCACCGACGGAACTTGCCCAGTTGGACGAGAATCTGAGCGCTGAGCGCATGTCGCCGCAGGGCGCCGCGCTGTTCGCTGCTGATGCCCTGCTCACGGGAAGCGCACCTCTGCCCCGTATCGGCGCGCCGCTGCGAGGGATGTCGCCCGGCCTGGAGGTGAACCCGATCGCGTCTCTCGTGGAGACCACAGTGCGCGACGTGCCGCACTCCCCCGTCCTGGGCCCCGACGGCAGCCTGACGATGCTAACCGGCGACGTTCGCCGCACCCTCCACGAACTAGCGGCAACAGCCTCGGCAGAGGAACTCCGCGCCGCCTGGCAGGCTGCCCGGGATGTGCGCGCATGGGCGCTGGATTTGTGCGCGCGGACGGAAACTGAACTTGCCGCCCGGGTGCCCGGCGACGCCACCATGGAGTGGTGGATCAGCAGACAGCTGCCGGCCGGGCTCTCTCCTGGACGAACTGCGCACCCAAAACGAAAGAGCCGCCGCTACCGCCCTGTCAGCCCTGGGCCTGCTTCTCCAGCGCGAACAGTTCGCCGAGCTCGACCGGGTACAGCCGGGCTGCCAATGGGACCTCGCCCACACACCGGGCTTTCTACCCCCGCCTGCCCGCGCCTTCCTCGCCCTGCCCTCTGCCGCACCAGCCTGCCTCAGACAAGCCGCACACCAGGTAGAGGGAACGGCCTGCACCTTCCCGACCCAGACTTTCGAACGGCGAGCATGAACCTGAACGATCCCGCCCCTGTCCGCACCACGGCAGAAAAATTCCCTGATGCCGCCTACGTACCCTCCTCTTACGATCTGTGGATCACACCCCACGTGTTGGCACACGCCCTCTTCGTCTCGGGCAGAGCGCCGGGGCACCGACACCGGCACGGGAGGTCCTCGACCTATGAGTTCATCCATCGAATCGCGGCCATGCCCGCCTACCTCCATTGGACCCGCAAGGGCATCAAGCGCACCGACCTCGCCCTCGAACTGGACCCCACTGAGAAGGGCATGCTGTCCTACACCCTGGGACAGGCCATGTGCCAAATCTTCGCGGAACATCTCCTGTCCGTCCGATTCTTCATGCACGTCTCCCGCTATGCCGACACTTACGGACTAACTTTCCCCCCAGGGCAGAGCCGGGCAGACTTCTTCGGCCCGCGGTACTCCGGGACCTGGGTCGTCGCCGAAGCCAAGGGCCGCTCAGACCGCCTCGACAAGAAGACCCGCCAGGCGATGGAGGCGCAGAAAAGAACAGTCAAGACCGTGTCCGGCCAGGTGCCGGAAATCTCCTACGCGTCCGCAGTCGACTTTCCCTCCAAGGGCGGCGCCATGCGTCTCACGGCAATCGACCCGGAAGAAGCCGAGCCCGGCGCCGTCGACCTGCCTGTCAACCTCGATCAGTTCGCGCTGGCCTACTACACCCCGTTCCTGGACGCCTTCGCCCACCAGCAGCCCCAACTCCTGGGCGACTATGTCGTGGTGGGCTTCGAATCCGTCAGGGTCACACTGGGATTGCTGGCCCCAGTCCTGCAACGGATCGAGCGGGCCGTACACCTCGAAGACACAAGCGGACTGTACGGCGACGTCACCCGCCTGCTCGACCGCTACACCACCCGCTTCACACGCGAAACCTCCACGCTCTATGCCGACGGCACCCTCTCCGCTGCCGACTGGAACCACCGCCCCGACCTGCTGCGCCGCGAACGCCCCCAGCCAGATGCCGAGCAGATGCGCAGACTGCATGAGTTCTACCGGATGGTGGATGTGCAGGACGACCCGAGCCGTGATGAATGGATGCGCGAGGAGGACTGGAACTGGCGGAGCCTGCCGCCGGCTACGGGTGCTCTGCCGGGAATCTTCCCGCCCGTGGACGTTGCCGAGTAACGAGGTAATCCTGGCCGCGTGCTGCGTGGTCGCACCGGAGCGCGCCAACTTCTGACTTAGACGTTGTCTCACGTGGCAAGTTCATCGGCTTCTTGTGGCAGCTCAGGGCACTGGCCATTGCCAGACTTCGGCCCTTCCGGTCGTTGCGGTCCACGCACGGGATCTTGAGGCCACGAGTAGCCCATGGCAGGCTCATGCCGCATGATCGATGAATTCGCGAAGGACAACCTGCACGGGAGACTGCGGCGGGACCGCAAGGCGCTGGTCTGGAAGCTCGACGGATTGTCCGAATACGACACCCGCCGACCGTTGACAGTGACCGGGAGCAACCTCCTCGGCCTGGTCAAGCACGTGGCCTGCGTCGAGGCCAGGTACTTTGGCGAGGTCTTCGACCGCCCTTCCCCGGAACCGCTGCCCCGGTGGCAGGACCACGACGGCAGCGATCTGTGGGCGACTGAGGACGAGACCCGCGATCAGATCATCGAGTTCTACCGGCGCACGTGGGAACACTCGGACGCGAGGATCAACGAGCTTCCCCTCGATGCCCCCGGCCACGTGCCGTGGTGGCCGGAGCCTTATGCCGACACGAACCTATTCGCCGTCATGGTCCACGTCCTCGGCGAGACCAACCGGCATGCCGGGCACGCCGACATCCTGCGCGAAGGCGTCGACGGCCGAACCGGGATGCGCCCCGAACATGAGATGCAGATCGATGAGGAAGCCCGCGACGCCTACTACGCGAAGATCGAGCAGGCCGCCAGATCGGCCGCATCGGCCAAGGCATAGAGGGCTGTGCCACGTGACTTGATGTTCGAGCGGCATGATGGCGGCCGTGAGGGCTGATCTGTCGAAGCGTCTGGTTCCTGATGAGCTCTGGGAGCTGGTCGCCCCGCTACTGCCGTCGTTCGCGGCTCGACCGCAAGGTGGCGGGACCGCTCCGCGTGACGAGCGGGCGGTGTTCACGGCTGTGGCGTACATACTGACGAGTGGGTGTGCGTGGCGGTATATCTGCCGGAATCGTTCGGTGTATCGCCGGCCACCGCGCACCGTCGGTTCAGCGTGTGGACCGAGGCCGGGTTGTGGCGCAGACTGCACCGGGCGGTGCTGGACGAACTCGGCGCCAGGGGTGAGTTGGACTGGTCGTCCGCGATCGTCGATGCCGCGTCGGTGCGGGCAAAAAAGGGGGGCTCGCTGACCGGTCCGAATCCAGTCGATCGCGGTAAGAAGGGCAGCAAATTACACGTGCTGTCCGAGGGGCAGGGCCTGCCGCTGGTCGTGGCGGTGTCGGGTGCGAACCTGCACGACAGCCAGGCGTTCAAGCCGCTCATCCTGGGGATACCGGCCGTCCGCTCCCGGCGCGGACGACCGGTGAAGGTCCGCGCAGATAAGGCGTATTACTCCGCGGAACACCTGCGCTGGCTCCGCGATCGCCGCCTCGTTCCTCGGATCGCCCGGCCCGGTATCGAGTCCGGTGAGCGCCTTGGCCGGCACCGCTGGAAGATCGAGCGGTCGATCGCCTGGCTCTTTGGCTACCGCCGCCTCACGGTCCGGTACGAACGAAAAGGCAGCCACTTCCTCGCCTTCCTCGGCCTCGCTGCAGCCCTCACCTGCTACAAGAGACTCGCAAAACTCACCACGTGAGACATCCTCTTAGGCGTTCTCCCACACGGAAGCACACCTCTTCCCAAAATCTGGCCAACTGGGGTGGATTACGCTGCCATTTCCACACGCAGTTTCCGCAGCAAACCCATCAGCTCGTCAACGATCGCCACAATCCGGTCCTGCTCCTCACGAGGGGGGAGAGGGATGGGCGTACGCCTAATGGCGCGTTGCGACACATTCTTCATTGAACTACTGGTACCACTTGCTTCATCTTCGTAATGCGCCCGCGCGACTGCAGCACGGTTGGCCAGGTTCAGGTAGCGCGGACTGCAACCGTCTCCCACATTGAGCCGCAAAGTCTTGTCACTCAGCATCAAATGGGGAGGCGTTTGCGCGACTACGACACTTCGGGCTACCAACTCTGCTGTGTTCGCTCGCGAAATAAGGAAGTCACCGGTTCGCACTTCCAGCTCCGTCCGAGGAAGCTGACCTTCCTTTAGAGCTTTGTTTTCACCAGGTCGAAACTCGCCCCAAGAACAAGCGCTCACCTTCAGCACGCCCCACTCGTCACCTTCCTTGGGGCGAGCTTGAGCGCTTGGGCTCCAGCCTGCCTCAATATTAGTGAGAAGAGCGCCAAGCATGACCCATCGCCATTGCACAGGTAGCGCATACGGTTCGACTTTTGGGTTTCCCTTGGCGTCCACGAGAGGCCAAGAATCAAGTGTGTCAGGCTTGATACGGAGCAGTAGTTCCTCTACTGGTTCGTCTTTCTCGGTTGATCGAGTCAACCGCCCCGTCACTGCCAACTGAAGGATCGCCGTTTCCAGGGGGGCGAGATCCTCGGCCGTTTTGACCAGGTCGCACATGTGCTCAAGCGCGAACTGGCTGTTCCCTTCGGCAAGATCCTTGAAGGCGGATCTCGTCAATTTCTGCTCAATCGTCACGCAAAGTCCTCATCAAAGTTTCACGGATAGTGACTAGGATGTCACGGACGGAGTTCTGCTTCGCCTGCCACTGCTCAAAGAGCTCATCCGTCCCCACCTCTTCAGCATCGAAAGAGTGAGGGTTCTTGAAGTCAAGGTTGTAGCCTCTGTCAATAATATCTCCGATCGGGACTTTCCATGCTTGTCGAGATTCGACCCGTTCATTCCACCACGCTCGTTCCGGATCAAACTCGCTTACGCGGATAGGCCGAGACCGGTTGTAGGCCTTCATGCCAGACGGCAACTGATGCTCAAAGAACCAGACCTCTTTTGTCGGCTCGCCCTTCGTGAAAAAAAGTAGGTTTGTGGCAATATTGGTATATGGCGAGAAGACGCTGTTGGGAAGGCGGACGACCGTGTGCAAGTTGCAGTCTCGGAGTAGTTGTTCTTTGATGCGCTCCTTAGCTCCTCCCTCTCCAAACAATGTGCCATTTGGCAAAACAATGCCTGCGCGCCCTCCCGGTTTCAGCAGACGCATGATGAGCACCAGGAACAGGTCGGCGGTCTCCCGTGTGCGGACGTTCTGCGGGAAGTTCTGCTCAATCCCAGGCTCCTCGACGCCACCGAAAGGCGGGTTGGTGACGATTACGTCTACGCGGTCGGCCGGACCATAGTCTCGGAGCGGTCGCGTCAGTGTGTTGGCGCGGCGGATTGCTGTCGGCGCATCGATCCCGTGCAGGATCATGTTCGTCAGACAAAGTAGGTGCGGCAGCTGCTTCTTCTCGATACCACGCAATGACGCCTGGAGGAGCGCTTCGTCATCGGGCGTCTTCACCTGCCCCCGCAGATGGTCGATGGTGTTGGCCAAGAAACCGCCGGTGCCGCAGGCCGGGTCCAGCACGGTCTCGTCGAGCTGAGGATTGACCATCTCCACGATGAACTGCGTCAGCGCCCTCGGCGTGTAGTACTCGCCGGCGTTGCCAGCGCTCTGTAGGTCCTTGAGCAACTTCTCGTAGAGGTCGTTGAACTGGTGCCGGTCAGCCCGGACGGTGAAGTCGATCGAGTTGATCTTGTTGATCACCTGGCGGAGCAGCGTGCCGCTCTTCATGTAGTTGTACGAGTCCTCGAAGGCCTCGCGCACGATCAGGGTCCGCGGGTTGGTGCCGCCTCTCAGCTTGCGCAGCGCCGGGAAGAGGTCGTTGTTGACGAAGTCGTTGAGGCCATCACCGGTGAGGCCTTCTTCGTCGCCCGCCCAAGCCCGCCACTGGTACTGCGCTGGGATCGCGGGCACGTAGCCGTCGGTCATCAGCTCCAGTTCCTGCTCAGTGTCGTCCAGGATCTTGAGGAAGATCATCCAGACGAGCTGGCTGAGGCGCTGCGCATCGCCGTCTACACCCTGGTCTTGCCGCATGACGTCTTGGATGGACTTGATGAGCGTGGACGAAATCACTGCGCCTCCTGGTACAACTGCTGTTCAAGGTCATGCACGGCCTTGAAATAGGCCTCGCGGGTGCCGAAGAGTCGTATGAGCTCCATGGGGCCGCCCATCGAGCGGAAGGGCTCCACCCGCAGCACCGCGATGTCCTCCACCGAGCGCACGCCGGACTCGACGTACTTTCCGAGCAGCGCCTCCAACACGGAACGCATCTGGCCCTGGTATTTGCCAAGGTAGCCGTTCGCGTGGACTGCTGCGGCGCGCTGCCGACGCTCGATCGGCTGACGTTCGTAGGCAACATCGAGCGCCATGTCGAATGGATCAAGCGCTAGGCCTGACTGTTCCGCCAGGTCTTCCAGCGGTATGCCGGCGTCCACCAGCTCGTCGAGCAGAGCCGATCGCTGGTCTGCGGCTAACCAGGCGCTCACGAAGTCGTCTGCGGTCGGGTATCGCTCCAGCAGGCCGCTGCGGACGAACTCCTTGAGGCTGGAGGTGAGCGGCTTGCCGTCAGTCCCGAGCATCTGCACCTGTTCGCCGATGATCGTCACGGCCTGGCCACTGACCACGATCCGCTTGCGGCGGACGTTGCGCGCTCCCGGCCGTTCGACCCACTGCTCCGGACCTTCGTCGTCCTCGCCTTCGCTCGCGGTCTCGTCGACGTCGTCCAACTCGTCGATGGCATCGCTCATGTGGCCGTCGGGCGGCAGCTCGTAGACTTTGACCGGGTCACCGTCGAAGCCCTCGTCGGCAAACAGCTTTGTGACGTTCTTAAAGTCCATGATCACGAAGAACCACTTGTCGTAGTCCGTCCGTACCCGGGCACCGCGGCCGATCATCTGCTTGAAGTCGGTCATGCTCTCGACGCGGCTGTTAAGCACGATGAGCTTGCAAGTCTGAGCGTCCACGCCGGTCGCCAGCAGCTTGCTGGTCGTCGCGATCACGGGGTAGGGCATCTCAGGGTCGATGAAGTTGTCGAGTTCTTGCTTACCTTGCTGGTCGTCACCGGTGATCTGCATGACGTAGCGCGAGTCCTTACGGACCTCATCGGCGTTGAGGTTGGCCAGTATTCGGCGCATGCGGTTGGCGTGCGGGATGTCCTGGCAGAAGACGATCACCTTGGCGTAGCGATCCGCGCTCTTCAGGTACTCGGTGATCCGTTCGGCAACCCGCTTGTCGCGTTCCGGGAAGACGATCGAGTCGTCGATGTCCTCCTCGGTGTAGTGCCGGTCGGGGATCAGGTTGCCGGCGTCGTCGACTTGCCCCTCC
The DNA here is from genome assembly GCF_039533765.1 of Streptomyces enissocaesilis. NCBI lineage: Bacteria > Bacillati > Actinomycetota > Actinomycetes > Kitasatosporales > Streptomycetaceae > Streptomyces > Streptomyces enissocaesilis. The sequence continues at coordinate 332,490 of NZ_BAAAUD010000013.1, forward strand.
TCCGGTCGCCAGCCGAAGGTGTCGACGTCAAGCGCCGTGCGGATGACCTTGTATGGGGCCAGGAAGCCGTCGTCGATGCCCTGCTTGAGGGAGTAGGTGTAGAGCGGGTCGCCGAAGTAGTCGATGTTGCTGACGGTCTTGGTCTCCTTGGGCGTGGCCGTCATGCCGAGCTGGGTGGCCGAGCCGAAGTACTCCAGGATGCCCCGCCAGGCGCTATCTTCCCGGGCGCTGCCCCGGTGGCACTCGTCGACGATGATCAGGTCGAAGAAGTCGGGCGAGAATTGCTTGTAGACGTTGTCGATCTCTTCGGTGCCGGTCACCGCCTGGTACAGGGAGAGGTACAGCTCGAAGCTCTTGTCAACGACCTTGCTGCCCCCGCCGTCCGGATCCTCGGCGTTCGCCACCTTGGAGATGGTGCCGCGCGAGGCACTGAGCTTGGCCATGCGCCCCTTGAACATGGCGAAGTCGTTCATCATGGTCTGGTCGATCAGGATGTTGCGGTCTGCCAGGAACAACACGCGGGCCTGGCCCTTGCCCGGGTTGATCGCCCGGAAGGACTCCATGAAGCGCCAGATGATCTGCGCGGCAGTGTAGGTCTTACCCGTCCCGGTGGCCATGACCAGCAACAGCCGCCGCTGCCCCTTGGCGATAGCTTCCAGCGTCCGGTTGACCGCGATGCGCTGGTAGTAGCGCGGGCGGCGTCCCGACCCGTCGTCATGGAACTGACCTGCGATCACCGGCTCGTCGGCATCCTCGATGCCCTTCCACTGCTTGTACAGCGCGTACAGGTCGTCCGGCGACGGGAAAGCATCGAGCGGGATCTCGACTTCGACATCGGGCCGGCTGCCGGTGCGGTCGTGCCACACGAAGGAGTCGCCGTTGCTGGTGAAGACTGAGGGTACGTCGAGCTGCTCGGCGTACTCGATCGCCTGCTGCATCCCGTCGCCCGGCTCGTGGTTGTTGTCCTTGGCCTCGACCACCGCGATCGGGAGGTTGGGACGCCACTCAAGCAGGTAGTCGACCTTCTTGGGCTTCTTGCGCACACCTTTCTTACCGACCACCTGGATGCGTCCAGCCGAGAAGTAGTAGTACTCCTCGCGGAGCGACGTCAGGGGCCAACCGGCGGTACTCAGGGCAGGCGTGATGTACCGGGTACGGATCTCCGTCTCGGTCAGCTGAGATTTGTCTGGATCGCTCACGGGGAGATTCTACGGACCACCACCGACAGTCATGAGGATGGCGCACGGCCCGGCGTCGTGGGCACACCGTGGGGCCAGGGCGGAGGTGTCATGCCCCGCAAACGTAGAGCCACCTCGGTCACCCACCCCTGAGGAAAACCCAGGGCTGAGTAACGCTCAGGGTCTGCATATGCCTATGTAGTGGGTCGCTTGACGTTACGCAGCGGCCTGGGCTGCCTGGGGTCGGACGCCCAAGGTCTGGCCCAGTGCCCGTTCGACCGAGACCAGGATGACGACCCGCTCAGGGTCCGGGGCCGGCGTACGGCCATATCGCTTTCCGTAACGGGCAACCGCGTCTTCGACCACAGCCTCGTCGGTGCACACCTCCGCCACCCCTTCGAGCGTGGCCCACCGGCCTCCGTCGACCTGGCACAGGGCCACGCGGGCTTCGCCCTCATCCGCGAGAATGTTGGCCACTTTACGGCTCGATTTACGGGTGATAACTCGGGCCACTCCAGCGGCGACATCCACCGTCACACCGACGGGCACGACATGCGGTCGCCCATTGGGCCGCAGCGTGGTCAATGTGCACAGATGGTACTCGTTCCAGAACTCCAGGTAACTGTCCGGCTGGGCGGATATCGCGTTCGACATGGCTGAAAGCGCAAACGCCTTAGTTGCCCGAACTGCCCCAGAGTGACCGCCGCCACACCCCCTCCGATCAGCAACTTTGTCTACTTCGCGGGCGTTTGCGAAAGTGCCCGTCCCACTTAAAGTCTCAGATTGATAACGGAGCCACCCGGGGACTCGCAAAAGTTGATCCGTTCACGCCAGACCGTAAAGCCCCAGTTCAGAGCCTCGTACGGGATTGAACAAGGTTGATTTATATTACTTTGACCGGTTGAAGTTACCTGCCGCCTACACGAATCGATCATGATTTTCAGGACATACCTTGTCGGAAGCGTCACGTACTGTCCAAAGAGGTTCCCGGGAGCTCCACGGGGCGGCCCCGCTCGGGGCGTCAGTGCGTGTTCACGTACGTGACATCCGAGCAGACGGGAAGCCCTGGATGCCTGGCATCCCTCCCCCCTGCAAGGGGGTTTTGTGGGGCGCAGGCGCAACCTACTGCGGTCGCTTCCGGCGCCGGGAACCGGACGTCATCGACATGGGCGCGGTGTCGCCCGGCTCGGGGGAGCCATCACCTGCCGGTTGGAGGGATTACTCAGTGTGGTCGGATAAGAGTGGTCGAGACTCGGCGGAGTCCAAGGTTCCCGCTCAGGACGGAGTCAACCGCCGACGCGTTGGGCGCTGGCGTTCAGCCGCGGTCCGGACGGTGGAGAAGGATCTGCACCGCCTGATTCGGCGGGAGCTGCAAGACCTCGGGGTCACTCCCCCGCTCGACGTTCACGACCTTTGCGAGAAGCTGAGCCGGCGGCGCGGGCGTCCTCTGTTTCTGCGTGCAGCTCCGCTGCCCAAGCCCGGCCCCTCGGGCATGTGGGCGGAGTACGACACGTACGACGTGATTCTTTACCAGCAGGAGACGACCGAGCTGCACCAGGATGGGATCATCCTGCACGAGGTCGGACACATCCTCGTGGCGGAGAACGAGAAGGCAGCCGAGGACTCCGCCCGCGAGGTGGAGACGGATACGCCGGATACCGCCCCTGATGAAGACGCGGCGGCCGTCGACGTGGAGGGGTGGGCCACTCTGATGCCGGTCTTCGGGACCGAGGCGGTCAAGCGTGTCGCCCAGCGTTGCTCGTACGACGACGGCGAGGAGTGCTCCGTCGAACTCGTGGCGACGATCATCCTGGAGTGGTCGGCCCTGCTCGCAAACTCCACCCCTCCGGCTGATGATCCCGCCCTGCGCCGGGTCGAGGCGGCTCTTGGCGACCGGCGAGGATGGCTGTAACTCGTGGAACTCCTGCTCCTGGGGCTCCTGGCCGCGCTGGTCTGGAAGCTCTACCAGTGGAAGCGAAGCCCGCATAACGCACCTCTTCGCTCGGTCACCCTCTGCCTGCTCTGTGCCGCGCTCTCGTACCCCGTAGCGATGCCGGGCGGTGCGTCCGGAGTGGACACCGTCGCGGGCCACGGGACGGCGAAGCTGATCCAGAACGTGCTGTTGCTCCTGACGGTCTACTTCCTCATGTGCTTCTACCTCTACTCCGCCGCTGACGAAGAAGCGGGGCGTCGGCGGGCGCGCAGGGAAGCCGTGCTCGTCGGGGTCGTCGCAGTCGCGATCACCGTGGCTGCGGTGTCGGTGCCGCACGAGGTCTTCGCCGGCAGCTTCAGCACAGCCGACATGACGATTCCCCAGATCGCCTTCTTCTACGGCGGCGCTGGCCTCTACCTCATGTATGCCCTCGGCAGGACGTTTCGGTGGACTCGCCAATACGCCCGCATGTCCCGACGCCCGCACTCCACCGGGCTCTGGATGACCGCCGTCGGTCTGGGAGCGATGGCCGTAGCGTGCGCGATTCGAGCCGTCATCGTCGCCGTTCGCTCAGCAGACGTGGACGTGCCACATCCCCTTATGGCGGCCGTGGCCTTCCTCTTGGTCGCATCCATCCTGCTGTTCGCCGCGGGTGTCACCTATTCCGGAGCCCGAGCGCGATTTTCCTCCCTACGTCTCTGGCTCCAACACCGGCGTGATCACCGTCGCCTCTCGCCTCTGTGGGAGCTGCTGGCGGAGGCGTATCCGGACAACGTGCTGAGGCCGGCGTCCTCTGCTCCGCTGGACCGATGGCGGGCCCGTGGCGTGCACCGGCGCTACCACCGCCGCATCGTGGAGTGCCGCGACGGCCTGGTGGACATCAGCCCGTACCTGCTGGACGAGGGTGACGACAGCACAGTCCTCAACATCGACTCCGCCGAGCTTGCCGCCAGGCTCCGCCGGGCCTCCACTCGGATCGAGAAGGGGGTCCCCGCGCCCCGCCGCGCGGTCCCGCTCGCGATGGCGCTGGGGAGCGACCGCGAGTCGGATGTGAAACAACTGATTGCGGTATCCGACGAACTGCGCGCAGCCGCATGACCTCGCAAGATCAAGGAGTCACGATGCTGATTACCGGTGGACGAGTGCTCGTCGAGTCGGGGACCTACCTGGAGGACGGGGCCGTTCTCATCGAGGGCGACTCGATCTCTGCCGTCGGGCCGCGCAAGGAGATCCAGGAGCGGGCCGGGGCCGACGTGCCTCGATTCGAGTTCGGTGGAACCGTGCTGCCGGGGCTCATCGACGCTCACGTTCACCTGGCCTTCGATGGCGGGCCTGATCCGGTGTCCACCCTCCAGGGCTCGACGGATGAAGCCCTGTTCGAGGACATGCGGCGCCGCAGTGAACAGCTCCTGCGCAGTGGCGTCACCACCGTCCGCGATCTCGGCGACCGCGGCGGACTGGCGCTTCGTCTGGCTGCGGAAATCAGCGATCGGCGTACACCAGGACCGAGGATCGTCTCCGCGGGCACCCCGGCGACCACCGTGGGCGGACACTGCCACTTCCTCGGCGGTGAAGTCTCCGGCGAGACCGAGATCCGCGAGCTCGTACGGCGCAACCTCGCGGCCGGGGCCGGAGTAATCAAGGCGATGGTCACCGGTGGCGGTCTGACGAAGGACGGCCCCAAGAGCCACCAGTCGCAGTTCACGGCAGAGGAACTAGCCGCTCTGGTCCAGGAAGCCCACAAGGCAGGTGTGCCAGTCGCGGCCCATGCCCACGGTGCCGAAGGCATCGCCTCCGCCGTCGAGGCAGGCGTTGACACCATTGAGCACTGCACCTGGATGTCAAGCGATGGCCTGGACTTCCGGGCCGATGTGGTCCAGCAGATCATCGCGAAGGACATCACCGTCTGCCCGGCGGTAAGCCCACACTGGCAGATGCTCCCGCGCTTCTTCGGCGAGGACCGAGCACACGCGATGTTCGATCTGGTGCGCCAGATGGCTGATGCCGGAGTCCGCCTGATCGCGGGGACGGACGCAGGCGTGCAGCGCGCCGGCTTCGACGGACTTGTTCAGGCCCTGTCGTTCTACGCGCACCTGGGTCTGTCGAACGCCACGATCATCGACATGGCCACCTCACAGGCTGCCGCCGCCCTGGGTCTGGGCGACATCACGGGGAAGGTCGCTCCCGGCTACCGCGCGGATCTCCTCCTGGTGGACGGTGACCCGCTCGCGGATCTCTCCGCACTGGGTAATGTCCGAGCGGTGTTCGCCTCCGGTCTGCGCCACGAGCCGAGCGGCATGGGGGAGTAGGAACTCACGCTGGTGCCCTGTTTCCTAGCCCTCGCAGGTTCGGGATACAGGGCACCAGCCTTCTACAACACGCTTTAGATGCCGATGACACAAGGCTGCCGGGATCTTCAGCGTCATCGCGCCACCTGACGCTGTGCCGGTGCATCGATACGCGGCCGCACCGCGCTGCTACTCAACAGGGTCACCAAGGCGGTGGCGATTGTCAGCGCGGCCTCGGCCGCCTCCTGGGACACGGGGACCTCCCGCGGACCGCCTGCGTGCCGGTCACTGTGCCCTTCCCACAGGTCCGTGAGCATGGCGACCACCCCGCCAGTGTTGCCCGGCTTCCCGGACTTGTCCGTCAGCACGTATTCGTACTTTGCGTCCGCGTCCCGCAGGTGATTGCGGACCTTGCCGAGCGTGGGCAGTGGGTCAAGTGGCAGGAACATCGGACAAGCAACAGCCTCAACCGCGCGGATCAAGTCCACGTAGGCACCGCTTGGGTCGGTGTGCACCGCCATCAGCTTGTCGCGTGCCCGCTCAAGGTACTGCCGAGCTGCAAGGTAGCCGCTGCTCTCAGCGGCATTCGCTGCCACCTTCAGCGCCTCGCTGAGACCCGCCTCCATCCTCCGCTGGAGGCCGCGCTGATCCGGTGTTACCTCGTATACCGAACGTGACTCAACCAGCAAGCGGTTCAGCGGCTCGACCATACGCTTGGTCCGTCTGAAACTTCCGGTGAACCAGGTAGCAAACGGCGACTTCTCCGGGGCCGGCGGTTCGGTGCACAGCAAGAAGAGCAAGTCGTCGACGACGTCCCACAGGACTTCCCGCTCCGTTCCCCAGGCCAGGAAGAGCACGTATGGGTCAGGAGGCAGCGGCACAACTGGCGCTACGCCGGCACGAGTACTCTCCGTCCTCCTTGCCTGCTCCGCCTCCCAGCGCGCGTCGACCCGCACCTGCTCCCTCTGGCACTTTCGCAGCTGACGTTCGTATTCGTCCCAATCCGCCTCCGGGAGGACGAGATCCAACCGCACCATCACATGCTGCGCTTCGTCGGGATTTAGTGCCGCCGTCTTCTCGATCCAAGCGCGGAGCGCAGGTTCGAGGGACGCTGGCATGCCCTCCATGAGAGCAGGCACAGGAGCCGTGCCCATGCGAACGGACAGGCGGTGACGGCTGGTTGATCTCATAGGCCGACGATAGCTCCCTGAAGGTGCACGCCACCTCCCCAATTTCCACACACAGGGCCGCGGTCACGGCAGCAGCGGCTAGATCCGCCCCCACACGTCGTCCGGCATGATCCACGGTGAAGTCCCCACGGTCCCGACAACACCCAACTCGGCCATCAGGCACGGCCACCAGGGCCGGATCACCTCATTGTGTTAGCCGCCCTATCGGGCGCCCCGTCTGTGGAGATGGTCCTCTAATCGCCGTTGGTACCTGGACCGGCCTTCTTGTCCAGCTCACTGGCAAGGTCGTTCAGGATCGAGAGGACATCGGCCGGCAGGCCCTCGGCACTCATTCCGCGGGCCCGGACTCGGCCCACCTTGCCCTGCTTGGCCGCCGACATGAGGCGGAGCCCTTCATAGACCTGCCGGGCGACGGACTCGTTCGGCTCGAAGTACAGCTTGGAGACGTCAAAAAAGCTGGCCAGCCCTTCGAGGACCACGGGCACCGGTGCGTCGTCTCCACCCGTCCGCAGGGCCTCGATGTCCTCGGCCGATGTGACCTGGGAGCCCGCGTAAGCATTCACCGAGTCCGCGATCTCCTGATCCCCCGGAGCGGTTCTGCCCGGGTAGGAGCGCTCCAGCAGGAGAGTGATCTTCTCAGCCAGCGTCTCCGGCACCTTCTCGGCCTCGGCGGCGTCCTCGTCAGCCTCTCCGAAAGACCGGTCCTGGGCACGCTTCAGCTCGTCCTCGGTCACCCCATACGCAGCTGCCAGGAGAGGGACGTACCGCTCCTTGAGCCGTCGGACGCCCTGCTCAGCTCCAGCCACCGGCCCATCGCTCTTAGTTCCGATGACCGCCCGCGTCTCGTACCGGTAGAGGCCGGCGTCGCACCGTAGGTCGGTCAGATCGGGCAAGCCGTCGCGCGGGAACAGGTCGTCCAGATCCCGGTTCAGCACCCTGGCGAGAGCAGGCAGCTTCTCTTGATCGGGTGTCGTCGCTCCCGACTCCCACCCCGCCACGGTCGAGTCCGCAGCACCGAGGGCGGACGCCACGTCGGCCTGCGCGACGTCCGCGGCTCGACGTACCGCACGCACACGTTCTCTGTCGAAACGGCGAGCTGGCATCGGACCTCGTTTTTTGGGTGACCCGAGGAATCCTCGGACTGTTGACTTTTGATGCGAACCAAGATAGCTTCATCTTAGCGAAAAACGAGGGGGTTCGCACCCCTCTCAGCCTTCGCACACCTGCGGTTCGCATCGTGGACCGGCTTGGTGGAGAGGAGCTACCGCGCATCACTCGGGTGCGCTCCCTCCCCTCAAAACGCCATCGGCGTCCGAGAGTTCGCACCTCTCGGACGCCAGACAGCTCGTGATCCGCGGCCCCCGACAAGGGCACTAGTCACTCGCACGGCCACTCCGTGTCCTTTCGCGCGGCACGACGGAGCGGCGTACCACATAAAGGAGTGTCGCATGTCCCCTACTACGGACTGCAACCCGAAGGTAGAGATCCCTTCGGGCCCGGCCGAACGGCTGGCGGCGCAACTGGCGTCCATGCTGCCGGAAGCCGCTGTCGTACAGGTGCGTCTCCAGGGCACCCGGACCCTGTGGCCCCACCTTGGACTCACCGCCGTGAACGACCGCGGACGCACCCTTCGCGTTCCTCGGGCGAAGGCGCTCACCATCGCCCGGTGGATCATCCGCTCGTTCCCTCATGCCGGATGGGCGGCATCCGGTGGGCACGCCTTCGACCTGCGGACCGCTGAACTGCGCGGGCTGGAAGCGTGATGGCGGCGGTGGCACCGGCGAATGCGGGCCCGGCCGTGGACTTGCAGGGACTCGCGACCGTGGTCGGCCTCTTGGCTCAGGCCGGCGGTCTGGACGCCCTGTTGGGCAGTCAGGCTACGGACTCCCGCGACAAGCGACTGCACATCGGTTACAGCGAAGCCGCTGAACGGCTGAACATTCCGGAAAAGTGGCTCCGTGAGCGCATATCGACGCTCCCGCACCGGAAGTTCGGGAAGTTCGTTCAGTTCACGGAGGACGACCTCCACGCGATTTCCGATATGCATTTCGTCAGCCCTGGCGCAAAGACCCAACGGGATGACGAGTCGGCACTGATGGCGCTTCAGCCTTCCAGGCGCTCTCGTAAGCGTTCCTGATCTCCTCTCGCGCCCGGTTGCAACAATTCGCGGCGCTGCGAACATCGCGAGACACAAATGAGCACTGACATATTCAGCCTCATTGAGGCTGCGCGCCAGGGAAACTGGCTGCCCCTCATGGAGGAGTCGAAGAAGGCTCCGGGTAAGCACTGGGCCGAATCTGCCCGATGCGGGAATCAGGACATCAACATTTTCGTCCCTCTCGCAGACGGCCCGAGAGAAGATCCCGAATTGGTGAAAACCAAGTTGGGAATCTCCCTAAATCGTCCTCTTAATCTCTGCGCGTCATGCCCGTTGGCCGTCGCTGCCAGGTGTCTGGTGGAATCCCTCAAGGATGACGACGAGTACGGAATCCGGGGCGGCCTTCTGGCTTCGGAGCGTTCAGAGCTGCGGCTTGCATGGCAAGACCGGGACATCGAAAAAGCCGTAGAAGGTGCGCTTCGAGGGTGCACCGCTACCTTGACCAAGCCCGCCCGGGACACCGTAATTGCGCGCTTCGCCACTGATTCCTCACTGGACGCTGCCGCCGTCGCTCGCGGCCTCGGGGTAACGCACGACTACCTGCTGAAGCTCGCCCGTCGCTACCGAAAGTCGCAGGCCGGGCGGGGCACGCCCTCGGTCCACGTCGTCCCAGACGCGGCCTGACGCTCCCCCCGAGGAAACGATTCTTCCGCACGGCGGACCCTGCGTTCACGGGAGTTCTCCCCATGCTTCAGAACAACCCCTCCGGATTTCGGCGCGCAAATATCAGCGCCGCGATCCGTGAGATTGCACCTACAGCCGCACTCGTGCGGGTCTATCCCGAGCGCCGGTCTGTTACCCACCTCTTCGAATCGGACTTCTACCGCATGCTTATCGACCGCAGGACCGAAGAAGAAGTGGCGCGCATGGTCAGGCGCGGATTCGGCAAGGTCGCAGACTGGCGTCTTGCCCACGATTTCTACCTTCCTACCGAAACGCTGTACCTCACCCCAGAGCCGCACCAGCACGGCTACGTCCCGGAGGACGACCACTCTTTCGGCCTTTCCTTCCACCGTCGCATAGCAATAGTTGGCGGTGAGCACTGATGAGCGACATAGCAACCGAACTGATCTGGTCGCAATCAAAGTCGTGCAGGGGTTCACGCCTCGTCATGCTGGCCCTGGCCCGCGAGGCGGACGACGACGGCAAAGCCACGCTGACCCTGGACGAAATATCCACGCTCACCCGTCTTACGCCTCGCTCGATAACGAAATGCCTCGGAGAGCTGGCAAAGCTCGGGGAACTCAGCCACGAGCGGGGAGGGGGAGCGTCCAACCCGAACACCTACTCGATACTGCTGTGCGGCAATGGCGTTGGCCGTGTCGGTTCAGAGAAAGAACTTCCTACTCCCAACCCTGAAGATTCAGAAGAGGGAACCAGGTTCCAGGAACTTCCCTCCCAGAACTCCGCTCCGGAAGCCGGAAGTGGGAAGTTCCAGCACACAGACTTGGAAGTTTCTTCCTCGCGCGTACGTGGTGGTAATACTCCCTACGGGAGTATTACCACCACCAAAGAGCAAGCTAGCTTGCTGGGATCACGTCGAGAGAACACCACCGCCAAGCAGGACTCGGTGAAGGTTCCGGACGGAGCCAGGGACCTGGTAACAGCCATAACAAGCGCTGGAATGCTCGTCGGCTGGCGACTGACCGAATCGGAATGGGATCGGGTAACAGCTCTCGCAGCACGTTGGGGAAATGAACGGCTGGTCGAGATGGTGGCGCGGCGATGGAACGCCGACCGCCCGCCACAGTCCGCCCGCTATCTGCTGCGTATCTGGGCTGATCTGCCCTCGCACGCTCCCGCAGCAGCCTCCCCGGGGAATGTCGTGCCGTTGCGTCGGCAGTCCGGAGGCTGGATTCCCTTTCAGAACACCGCTGCCCCCAGCGCTTACCAGAACGGATTTTGATCATGGCAGAGCCGGAACGCGCGGGCAGCGCCAGGTCGATGCGCGCAATGGAACGAATACTCGCTGCGAAAGGACTTCAGGCCGTGCCGGACGTCAACCCCGCCGACGAGGCACCGGAAGAGAACCCGGGAGACCGCGAATGGCACCGCCGGGCTCGGGCCGACTACGCCGTGAGCCGCTGGCAGCGGGCAACCCCTCCCCGCTTCCGTGATGCCGAGGCCACGCTGCCGGAGGTCATCGGCTGGGCTGACCGGGCACTCACGGACAACGCTGCCGCTGGCGCTCTGCTCCTCACCGGTCTCACGGGGACGGGCAAGACGCACCAGGCGTACGGGGCCTTGCGGAGGATCGCGGCCGGCGGACCGGACCGGTTCGAGCTGATCGCCGTGAACTCAGCGGACATGTACGGCAACCTGCGCCCGTCACAGGTCATGGGGGCAGCAGAACACGAGCTGCAACGGCTCAGCCGGGTTCAGTACCTGCTCCTCGATGACCTCGGCACGGCGAAGACCTCGGAGTGGACCGAAGAGGTCACGTACCGGCTGATCAACTACAGGTACAACCACTGCTTGCCAACGATCATCACGTCCAACCTTCCGGCCCGTGATGAGAACGGCCCGGACCTGAGCGACTTCGTCGGGGCCCGCGTGGCGAGCCGTCTGGCCGAGATGGTCACGACCCTCGTGCCGATGATCGGCGCCGATCGGCGCCGTGGTGGGAGGGCGGCGTGATGCCCGTCCGCCTCCGCGGAGCGTCCCGCGACGCCGCAACGCTATCCACAGCCTGTGCATACGTCGGCCCTCGCAGCCGGTACGCGAACCCGTTCACAGCGGGGGTTCGGTCCCCGCTCGGGCCCCCGATGGACGCCGTGGAGTCGGTGGACCTCTTCGCAGCCACACTCCGGGGCCCGGTCGGACGACACTACGCAGCTCGCTTCTCCCGAGTCTTGCGCGGGCTCGACCTGATGTGCACATGTCCCCTCGACGCTCCGTGCCACGCGGACGTTCTCCTCCGCCTCGCCAATGAGCCCGGCGACGGCACCGCACCCCGCACCACCGATCTCCTGGAAGGCCCCTGATGAGTCACCCGATCATGTTCGCTGCGGCCAAGCACCTCACCACCGCAGAGGAGCGGCGCAAGACCGCTCGGGAGGCCGCCTTCCGCACCTGGGGTCCGAGGTCGATCACCGCAGCATCCAAGTACGCGCGCACGCTCCTCGGGGACGCCGCAGTCACGCTCGACTGGGAGGTGCTGGGACTTCTCAGCTTCGAGGAACACCTGCAAGCCTTCGCGTCGCTCGACACGACCGGAGGCCAGCACCTGGAGCTGTACTACACCGATCAGGGCGGCACAGAACGAATCTCGCTGCGGGTGTCGTGCGTGAGCTGCCCGAGTCAGCACGTGCACGAGGTCACGTCTTTGGAACAGCTCGGACAGCTCTTCTCGCTGGCGTTGTTCACGACTTCGGGTTCTGGCTCGCTTTCCGTGATGCGCGCACGCTGAGTGACGGCTGCTGCTCCGATCAGGCTCCGGGAAGTTGCCTGAAAATGACCAGGGACGAACTTGGCG